>CAYUYU010000178.1:0-4593 GCA_964449405.1 uncultured Thermotogaceae bacterium | reverse complement strand
AGTAAACGTTAAATCAATTCTTACATATGAAAAAGTTTGAAAAAAGAATGCTCTTGATGAAAGACAATGGGTTTGTGGAAAAAGGTATACAACTTAATGCTATACGGTAACCTAACTATTAACTGCGCATGAAGAATTTTTATGATATAATTCTTATAGTTGAGTTAAAACTCAGAGAGAAAAAACAGGTGCGCTTGCACCGAAAACAATCTAAAGGAGGAATTTGGATGCAAAAGAGAATTTCGTTGTTTGTTGTAGTCATTCTTGCGTTATTTGTTGCAATGACATTCGCGGAAGTAATGGGTCCATACGCGGACAAAGTCTACATCAACACGAGGATGAAAGAGGAAATCGGATTGAAGGACGCTGCAGAGGCTCTTACTGATGTATTCCTTTATGGAGTTTCAGGACCAACACTTTACGGGATGCCATCATCAGATCTTGAAAAATTGGAGGTCTATGCAATTCCTTCCGGATCATGGTCTTTGAACATGAACAACTATCCGGGAGAAGCACCATATCATGCAGAAAGAGATGGTGAAACGTTGTTTAACCCGTTTGCCATTCAAGAAATCAGATTTGCCTTGAATTTTTTAATCAACAGACAGTACATTGTTGATGAAATTCTTGGTGGAGCCGGATTCCCGATGTTCTGTATGGCTACACCGGGACAACCTGGAACTATGAGATACAACAAAGTTGTTGAAGAATTTGGATTCACAGCTGAAGGTGACGAGGAAAAAGCAATAGAAATGATTACCGCCGCTATGGAAGAAGCTGCAGCACTTCCGGAAAACCAGGATAGACTCGTAAAAGGAGCAGAATTCTGGGAATTTGACGGTGAACCCGTTGAAATCAGATTGCTCAACAGAGTTGATGATCCAAATGGAAGAATGAGAGAAGGAGCCTATATTGGAGATCAACTAAAAAAAGCCGGTATAAAGGTTGAACAGGCCATGTGGGACAGAGTAAAGGCTATCAATACCGCTTATTACTCCAATCCTGCCGACTACGAATGGAATATGTATACTGAAGGTTGGGGAGCTGGAGCAACACGAAGATACTGGGAACATATCGTTGCTCAAATGTATGCTCCATGGTATGGCTTCATGCCTGGTGGTGCGAATCCTGACAACTGGAATCATTCCAGTCCACTTCTTGATCAGTATACAAAAGATGCATACTATGGAAGATATTTGACTGTTGATGAATACTGGGAACAAGCACTTGAAGGGCTCAGAATTGGAATCAAAGAAGCGTTGCGAATCTATGTTTGCGCACAAGAAGACTTCTTTGTGGCAAATAAAGATAGATTTGAACAGAGATTTGCATACGGACTTGGCGACGGACTGAATGCCTGGATGTTCATCACTGGAAACACGGAGGATAATATCCTCAGAGTCACTCAATTCTCAGCACAGGGTGGACTCTTCATGTCCGCATGGAATCCAATCGGTGCAGATGGATTCTCAGATGTTTATTCCACAAAAGTTTCCAGAACACTTGTCGATGCCAGCATGTTTGAAAGTCCAGTATCCGGACAACAGATCCCTCAGAGGGCCGTTTACTCTGATGTTGAATCCGACGTAATCAGAGACGGAGAGGAATTAAAAGGCCAGTTAGAAGTACCTGCAGATGCCATTAAATACAATCCTGAAACGGACACATGGGATGAAGTTGGAGAAGACGTTACCGCTATGAGTAAAGCTACCTACGACTTCGTTTTCACAAAGTGGCATGATGGAACACCGATGGGCCTAAATGATCTGCTTTATTTCGATGCCTTTGTTGCGAAATGGGCCACACAGAATGATGACAATGACAAAGAGTACGAATCTGCATATGCTTCCAAATTAGCAGATGGTATCGATGTGACAAAGGGATGGGTTGTAGACTTTGAAAATGACAGAATCACCGTTTACTTTGACTATAACTTCCCCGCAGACGAAGCAAGAGTTGCCGGATTTGGCGCACCTGCTTATCACGCTTCAGCAGCAGGCGGAACAGTATGTGGTTCTTCCTGGACGATTTATGAAGCGATAGCAAGACTCATTACTGATGGCAGTGAATCCGGAACACAATATTCCATCTCCTCTGATTCTGAAAATGAGATTGACCTGCTTATCCCTTCACATGTCGCAGACATTAAGGCGAAACTTGAAGAGCTAAGAGATGCCGGTCATGTTCCTGTACAGGTTAAAGATACAATGACACAGACAGAAGCCGTTCAGGCTTATTCAAACGCAATAGAATTCATCGAAGAGATGGGTCACGCCTATGTCGGAAATGGAGCCTTTATCCTTTCCGAATACGACCCCGAATCCAACTTCATGGAACTCACAGCCAACAGAGAGTGGGCATGGAGTGCAGATTACTGGATGGACCAATTCGCAGTACCAACACTTGACATCAACGAGGTAAAAATGCCTACATTGGTACCAGCTGGTAAGGACTTTGACATCGAAGTAGATCTTGCACAGCAGATTTACCCAAGTGTTACGCAAAAACCTGCAACAGAGGGAGATGTTGAGATCTACATTGGCAACATTGAAGAACCACTGACAGGACAAGTAACAGTAGACGGTGAATTCAAGATCATGGTTCCGGGATCGTTGACAAAAGATCTTTCAGGAACAATAGAAATTATTGTTAAGGCTGAACTGGAAGGTGCAGTACCTGTAGAAGAAAGCAAAAACATAATTTTCTGGTAAGACTTTGATATAGAACAAAAACTTTATCGATAGTGCCGAAAGGCACTATCGATGTTATTTAGGGGGCAATTAATGTACTGGAAATTCGCATTAAAAAGACTGATTAATGCTGTTATTATCTACATCATACTGATTTTCATCTTTTCTGCCCTGTTCAATGTCCAGATGGAGCAAACGGTTTACTCTCAAGTTGATGAGCAAATCAAAATGGAAACCATGCAACTTACGGATATGAAGCCTGATGAAGTCAGGAAATGGGCTGAACAGAGAAAAGAGTTTTACTACAAAAGATATAATCTGGATAAAAGTGTTTTTGAAAGGGTTGTAATAAGGGCGGTTAACGCCTTAACTTTTAATTACGGAAACTCATCCATAATAAGATCATCAGGCGGGAGCAGGGATGTGAGAACGATAGTCCTCGAAACGATACCGAGAACCCTTCTACTTTTCATGACCGCTATGGTGATAGACATCTTGCTGGGATTTTGGCTGGGGATTAAAAAAGCGCAGAAACCCGGCAAAGGACTTGATAAATCAACATCCATCGTTACGATGGTTGTGTATGGGATGCCATCCTGGTGGTTGGGAATGCTTATGATCATGGCATTTGCCTACATGTTTAAAATATTTCCCTCTGGTGGCTTTCTTTCTACCCCGCCTCCACCGGCAGGTACTTGGACTCGTTTTTGGGATGTCATTCACCATTTAATCCTACCGGTATTTACTCTGGTTTTGATTGGTTTTTGGGGAAGGGCATTTTTAACAAGAAATATTGTGTTGAGCACCCTTCAGGAAGACTATATCATGTCTGCCAGAGCGAGAGGAATCCCCGAAAGAAAGGTTCTCTACGGACACGCTTTGAGAAGTGCAGCACCACCTATTGTTACAATGGGATTATTGGCTTTGCTGGTTTCCTTTGGAGGAAATATTATATATGAAGGGATATTCAGTTGGCCGGGTATGGGAAATCTGTACTGGATTTCCGTACAACAAAATGACATCCCGGTCCTCATGGGGAATCTTTCACTGACAACGGGATTGTACATTTCAGGATTGGCCATTCTTGATCTCATATACGGATTCTTAGATCCAAGAATTAAGGTAGGTGGTAAAGAATGAAATTAGGAGACATGAAAGATTCTTTTAAGGATTTTTGGAGTGAATTTAAAAAAGAAAAGACCGGTGTTTTTGGCCTTATATTATTTGCAATCTTTTTAATAATCGTTATTTTCGAACCGTTCTTATTACCATTTGAGGACGCTAATACAAGGTGGCGTGACATTTCTTATTGGCAGGATTGGCCTAAATCCGCTCCACCGGCTTGGACCAATTGGTTTTTAAGTGAAAAAAAATCTGCAACCGGTATTCTTACAGAGTTTTCTGAAAGCAGCCAAGATATGGGCGCAATGGCTATGAAGGAGTTTGTGTTTGAGTACGACTATCAATATGATGACGCGCCTAACGACATTATTGTCCATGGTGATGCCAGCGGGCAGCCAATAATTGTTGTAAATATCATAAGACCCGATGGTGAAGATATTGAGGCATTCCAGTCCGCTTACAACGCAGGAGCACGAACCAAGGATATCAGAATATCCATTGACAACAGTTCCAGAAAAACCATATACAATTTTGCAAAAAAATTCGAATCAGCGGAAAATCTAAGTAATATCAAAAAAGGACTTATAAAAACAACAAATGGTATCTTTTCCAAGGCTCAAGAGGGGATAATGAGATATCCGGAGCCATTGAAAGGAAACTATCAGATAAAGGTTACCGCTATATTGCGTGATGAAAACGACAATATGGATACTCCCTACATCATCATGCCCGGAAAAGTCTCAGGGGTCCTGGGGACCGACTCCCAGAAACGAGACATCTG
>CAYUYU010000177.1:0-4606 GCA_964449405.1 uncultured Thermotogaceae bacterium | reverse complement strand
CTTCTTTTGTACACCCTTTAATCTCTACTAATATATCCAAAGCCCTATTCATTTTGAAATCAACTCCACAAACTACTTTTGAATATTATAACATTTCAAGAATAGAAACAAAAAAAGGTGATTTTTTAATATGGGAAAAAGTTTTAATATCATTTGGGGGTGAGATAATGAGAAAAGGAGTGGTTTTAATTTTTATATTTATCGTTACTGCGACAAACTTTTCCAGTGCGCTTAAAATTGCCTGTCTGATTAATGGTGAATTGGGAGATAAGTCCTTTTTTGATTCAGCAGCTGAAGGTTTAAAAACATTGGAAAATGAAAACATTGCTGAGACAAAGATCATTGAAATGGAGTACAATACCGCTGTTTGGGAGCCAACACTTGACGATATATCAGCATTTGGAGGTTACGAGATAATTGTGGTCGGAACCTGGCCAATGGTAGACCCACTGATTAGAATTGCAGGTTTTTATCCGGAAAACAGATACATTTTGTATGATGCAAAAGTTGATTTTTCACAAGGGGATTTATCAAATATCTACGCGATTTCATATAAGCAAAATGAGGGATCGTTTTTAGCTGGAGCACTCGCGGCATTAGTATCTCAATCAGAGAGCTTGAGTTTTTCAAATGATTCGCAAATCATAGGTGTATTGGGAGGGGTTGATTCTCCTATCGTTAATGACTTTATCGTTGGTTATATTAAAGGGGCTCAATACGTTAATAAGAATATAAAGGTACTTGTTTCTTATGCAGGTATTTGGAATGACCCCGCCAAAGGCAGGGAATTGGCAAATGTAATGTATCAAAAAGGTGCGGATGTCATTTTTAATGTTGCAGCCAATACGGGCAATGGTATTTATCCTGCCGCTGTTGAGAATAAAGCTTGGTCGATTGGTGTTGATTCTGATGCCCATCTTGTATTTGAAGCATCCCATCCGGAATATAACGATCATATCTTGACCAGCATGTTGAAGGATATTGGACAATCACTGGTAAAAACCATTAACCTGTATGAGAAAGGAGAATTGGAATTTGGGCAATGCGTCTCCATGGGAATCAAAGAAGGTGTGATTGGGCTGGCATACAATGATTATTTTATCCGTTTTCTTGAAGAGAATCCGGACATTGAAAAGCAATTATCAGAAATAAAAGAAAAGATTTTAAATGGAGAAATTCATGTTCCAACGGCAATCGGGAAATCCTCCGACTATGTATATGGTATAATTAATGCAGCTAATTGAAATAAAACTATAACCGATAAGCGCTTGGACAGAAAATTCATCATGAATTTGAGTAATTTTTGGCCTGAGTTTTAATAAAATTGAAAGGAGTCGTATATGTCAAAAGCAAAGAACGGAGACACGGTAAAAGTACATTACACAGGAACATTGGAAGATGGGACACAATTTGATTCATCTCGAGAAAGACAACCTTTAGAATTCACCATTGGCGGAAAACAAGTCATAGAGGGTTTTGAAAATGCAGTTATTGGTCTTGAAGAAGGCGAAAAGAAAACCATTAAGATACCCCCTGCTCAAGGATATGGAGAATATGATGAAAAATTAAGATTTGTGTTTGATAAATCTCAATTTCCCAAGGATTTGGAACTAAAACCTGGATTGAGATTGAATATGCAAGGAGAAGGGGACAAAGTTGCAGTTTTTACTGTGGTTGATATACTTGGAGATGAAGTGATTCTCGATGGAAATCATCCATTAGTAGGTCGGACACTCGTTTTTGATATAGAGCTTGTTGAGATAGTCTGAAACGATGAACGAAATGATCTGAATAAACTGAATGATACTTTGCGTCTAAAATAACGGTTCGAATCATATCCATATCATCATATAGGGGGTTGATACCATGAGGTTTACCGTAGATTATCTGAATGGAGATACCATCAAGTCCATTAATGTAGATGCAGTGAATCAAAAAGAGGCAAAGATTAAAATCAAAAAGAAATTGGGAAAAGATAAGATAGTAGGTGTGAAGGTAACTAATTGACTTAAAAAAGGTGCGAAAAGCACCTTTTTTAGTTGATGTCCAACATTAAAAATTGCATTTTTATACACATTATGATAGCATAAGGTTGAATTCATGTGAGGGGGAGTGTATGAGGATTAAAAATGTTATTTTTGATGTTGGCGGGGTTCTTCTGGATTGGAAACCCTTAGATCTCCTAACAAATATGTTTGATGAAAAAAAGGCTCCAATTCTTAAAGCAAATATGATGGATACACCCTTTTGGGCTGAATTGGATAGAGGAACAATATCTATTGATCAAGCTGTTGAAGAATTTTCTATAAACATCCCCGGATTGAAAAGGGATATAGAATTTGCTCTTAAAGAATTTGTAAATTACCTTCCTGAGATAAAAGAAAACGTGAACATACTTAATAAACTTTCAAAAAAAGGTTATCGCTTATTTGTTTTATCAAACTTTCATCTTGAAGCCTTTTATCAGGCGTATAATAAATTCGATTTTTTCAAGGTATTTGAGGGAATAATCATTTCTTCGCGTGTAAAAATGATTAAACCGGAAAAACAGATTTATCAATATATGCTCAATCAATTTAATCTTGTTCCCTCAGAAACTGTTTTTTTTGATGATTCCATTAATAACATCAAGACTGCTTTGGAATTTGGTATCATTGCAGTTCATACACCAACACCTCAAGAATTAGATAATTTTTACCAAAAAAAATTAAAGAAGGAACAGTAACATGCTCTTCGAATCATTAGTTGAATGGTTTATCTATTCTAATCTTGCAATGATCAATATCATGGCTCAATATTTTGAGAAATCGGATTTTTCTCCCTTTCAAATTGGTGCGTTAATGGCAGTCATACCGGGAATGGCTTTAATTGCTAATCCGTTTTGGTTTAGTCTCAAAAAAAGTATAGGGGAGAAAAAAACGCTCAAATACCTTACTTTAATACCGGCTGTTTTGGTTTGGGGGATTTATCTCGTTCCCGGTTTTTTACCAAAGATGATCGCCTTGATTTTGTTTGGTTTCTTTGCAACTTCCGTCGTTCCACTTGGAGAGGCGGGTGTTATGGAATCTCTCATGTCCAAAGGCTTTCATTTAGATCGGGCAAGATTAATGGGAACAGTTGGTTTTTCTACTATTTCTTTGGTATCGGGATTTCTTTTTGAGATCACTTTTGCCTTTATGTTTATTATTTCGAGCACTGCACTATTTTTAACTTATACCTTTTCAAAAAAGCTAAAGACATATGAAATTGTTTCCGAAAGAAAATATACCACCGATAATTCGGGAAACTCAAAAACGTTTATTATTATGTTGTTAATCGCTACTATAGGTATTATGGGTATTTCGTTTTGCGCTTCTTTTTTACCCGTTTTAGTAACCCAAAAAGGATTTCCTGAAAGTACAGTAGGGATCAGTTTTGCAGTGCTTGCGATATGTGAAGTGCCTTTTTTGTTATTTGCAAAATCAATCATCAAAAAAACAGGTTCCTTATTTCTTGTGGCAACTGGAATATTGGCGATAGGCATTCGTATTTTTATCACTCCTCTGGCACAAACTCCTACGTTGTTGGTGTTAACACACGTACTCCACGGTTGGAATTATATTGTTATTTATTATGCGATCTTCAATTATATTCACTTCAGAATCCCAGAGAAGCAGGCAAATAAAGCTCAAGCAGCCTTTTGGATGATCATCCAAGGCGGTGGTTTTCTTTGTGGTTATTTAATCGGAGGTATTTTAGTGGAAATGATGGGTTTGATCAACACGTATAATATTTTTTCAACAATCATGTTTATCCTTACGGTTCCGCTTTTTATTTGGTATTTTGTAAGTTTTAGGAGAGGTTCAAAATGAAGAAAACCCTTATCTCTTACACAATTGTTTTTTTGATATTGGGCATTTTGTTATATTTTCTTTCCATGTCTTGGATGAATTTTCTATTTAAGCCTAATTTAAAAAAAGAAATCGAGATGATTCATTCAGAATTACCAAGTCTTCATCCGTTAGTCACCGAGAGTCAAATAGAGAACTTTTCGCGAGCTGTGGAAACAGTATTAGATGACATTGGACTTTTCATTAGTCATTTTGACTATTATAAGAAATTAGCTCCGGCATTTACACACTTTGAAGATACGTTTACATATCTTGATTTCTGGGAAGGATCGTTGCATTCAGCGTCTGTATATCCTTTTTTGTTTAAGTATAGAGAAGGGGAACTCATCATCAAAGATTCCATTGGGAATATTATACCCTCCGGATCAGTTGTAAAGAAAATTAACGAAAAATCTGTTGATGAGATTATGGATTATTATGAGCAATTTGTCTTTGCCAAAACAAAAGAGGAAAAAGGTTTTTGGGTAGTTGAAAGGGATCTATTGAACTTTTATCCGGAATTCTTTAAAGCGAAAGAATATCGCATTCAATATGATTATGAGTCTAATCGATTTGAAGAAATAGTGAATGCAATTCCTTGGAACGAATTTGTCTCATGGAGAAAGCGTATGGAATCACATTGGTATCAGCTTAAAGAATATGACTCTTTGACCGTTATGAAAATTATTGACCTTTCATACTCTCAAAAAAATAACTACGAAATCAGAGAGGTTATG
>CAYUYU010000176.1:0-4700 GCA_964449405.1 uncultured Thermotogaceae bacterium | reverse complement strand
ATCATGTTATTCAGAAACCATGACTATGTTATAATTAAGTATTCGTTAAAGGAGGTTGTCATATGCGGTTCAACCTGAAAAAAGTTCTGGGGATCATCACTTGGTTTGCCTTAAAAGAAGGCGGAGAGATTGACAAAGTGAAGCTTTTAAAACTCGTTTATTTGGCTGACCGCCTTCATTTGAGAGATTATGGAAGAAGAATAATCCCAGGAGAATATTATGGAATGAGAATGGGTCCGGTACATTCGGAAGTGAAAGATATTATAGACAGCAATATATATGATGATAATGAAAAGCAATTAGTCGATGAAAGCTTTACAAAAATTAATCACGATATACGATTGTTAAAAGACAAGCATTTCGAAAAGGCATTGTTTTCAAAATCTGAGATTAATGCTTTGGAAAAAACCTGGAACAATTTTGGGAATTTCAATAACTGGGCCCTGAAAGATATTACACATTTATATCCCGAATGGAAGAAAAAAGAAAATGAATTAAATGAAGACTGTACACGTTTCAGTCTTGATGTGGAAGAATGTTTTGAAAATTTGAGTGAGGGAGAGCTTAAGGAGTTAAAAGAGAAATATGGATTTGATGAAGACCCTTTTGCGCAAACCCCAGAAGTTCTTGAGTATTCAAAAGAACAGTATTTATATGAAAAAATGCTTGAAATATTATAGAAATTAAGGGATTTTGTATGCAAAAAATATTTCTTTCTCCCTCTGATATCAAACAAGGCTTAGTGCTATATGTGTCATTTCCACTGATTGCCAAAGGGATTCCTCATTATTGGATTATTTTGAATGAAACATATTCGATTGGTGAAGAAGTGATTTATCTCATTGCTTCTTCGCAAATAGAATCAGCTCAGGAATGGTGCAGGAGAAGGAAGGCTCCAGTCTCTACAGATTCACTCGTTATTTTACTTGAGGAAGATGAATCGTTTTTAACAAAGGATACAGTCTTCAATTGTCATCAGGTAAAAACAATAGAATTGAACAAAATGAATAAATTAGATTTTCAGCTAATAGGACAAGCAAAAATTACCACCATTGAGTGGCTTAAAAACGCCATCAAAACAAGTGAAATTGTAGAACAGGAACTAAAAAAACGGTTAAACCTTTCGACGAATAAGTGATCAACAGAAAAAACAACGCCATTTAAAGGCGTTTTTTCTTTTTTTGGGGAATTATAGTATTGACATACTAAAATAAAAAGTATACAATATCAGTAACAGGAAAGTTAAAAGCAGGTGAAAGGGTTTGACCAATGTCATTGAATACGCCCTGAATGAACTCTATCAGCGACACATCACAACGAGAGCGCAATTGCTAACGGAAATGTTGAGAGTGAAAAGGACGCAAGAGGCTTTAAAAGGCAAACAAATCACAGAAAAGAACAAAGAAGAGCTTTTTTTACTCATGAAACAAATAACAGGAGAATCCCTGGGCTTCTTTCCAGCAGACCGAGAGGATTTTTATATCCTCTATCAGGTTCTTGCGCCAATTGATTTGATCACCTTTACGTTGTTAATCTACAAAGAAGACCGATCGGGAACAATCGTTTCCCCCAAAGCTTTAACCGAGCAGATAATGGCGAAAATAAAAACGTTAAAACCGAAAACTATCCTTATTACCGAGGCTGAAAAGCACCTGGATGGTTTGAAAGAACTGATACACACTTTTCCACAAACAAGCATCACATTGACCACCCAACATCACCTGATGTTCAATCTAGTAAAAATCGCCTTTCAAAAAGAACGACACGTTTCTGTGATTTTTGAATCTATTTATTCACAGTGTTTGATTGATTTACGCTTCGATTATATTTACGCCTTTCCCGCTTTTGGCAAGAAAATAAGCCTCTCTCAAGATGACTTTATCTCAAACGAAAGCGAGGGAATCGCAGTTGAAAATCTACTGAACCACTTAAATCCCAACGGCTTATTGGATATCATCGTCCCCTCAAGCCTCACATTCACCTCACGCAGAGAAAAACTCCGAGCTCATATCCAAGATCATTACAACATCAAAGCCATCTTTATTCTGCCTGAAAGAACATTCAGTCCCTCAACAGCAGTCAAGACCTATTTGTTGAGTATTACCGACGCAGCAGTTGAAACGGTTCACATTGGCACTTTCCAACAGGAAAAAAAGAGATTCAAACCCGAAGAGCTAAAACAGATCTCAAAAAAGGAATTTGACCAACACAACGACTGGCGTATTGAAATACTATTATCCGATGATGATGCAACCATTCAACAATATAACCAGTCTCCTTTGAAAAAAATCAAATTGAAAGAGACAGCGGATATATTCCGTGGAAAATCCATCCTGAAAAAAGACATGGCCCCCGGGCCCATTGCCGTCCTTAACCTGTCAAATATCAACAACGGAACCATTGATTATAAAGAGCTGGCAACCATCAAAGAAGATGAAAGAAAAATAAAACGATACGAACTGGAAACAGGAGACGTCGTCCTCTCCTGCAGGGGAACGGCTATCAAATCGGCCGTTTTTGAAAAACAAGACCAGCTCATCATCGCCTCTGCCAATCTCATTGTGATTCGGCCTAAAAAACCCTTCATCGGCGGATACATCAAACTGTTTCTGGAAAGCCCCGTGGGAATAGCCATCATCAAAAGCTTCCAAAGGGGGACCAAAATCATGAACCTCAACCACTCCGACATCGGCGAAATTGAAATCCCCTGCCTCCCTGTGGAGAAACAACGGGAAATGGCCAACTTGTACAATCAGGAACAACGTCATTATCAACAGAAAACACAGGAACTTGAAAGTCAATGGGAAAGCGTTAAACAGCAACTTTACAGACAGTTGATACGAAAAGACGGTTAGAAAGCAATGTGCAAATTTTGCACATTCCAAAAATTGTAGGGGCAATTCACGAATTGCCCTCAAACCAAACTTTGATACCAAAATAAATGAGTTAATACAAGGGGGAAAACCATGGCAGTCAATCTGGAATTTGAAGGCAAATTATGGGCAATGGCGGATAAACTCAGGGGGAACATCCAGCCATCCGATTACAAAGATGTGGTCCTGGGACTGATATTTCTCAAATACATCTCCGACAGCTTTGAAGAACGATACCAAGCCCTGCTGGAAGAAGGAGACGGATTTGAAGAAGACCGGGATGCCTACACCTCCGAAAACATCTTCTTCGTCCCGCCAAGTGCCAGATGGGCATTCATTAAAAAAAGCGCTAAATTGCCGGAAATCGGCCAAATCATCGACAACGCCATGTTGGAAATAGAACGGGAGAATAAAGAGCTAAAAGGCGTCCTGCCCAAAAACTACGCCAGAAGAGAGCTGGACAAAAACAAACTGGGCGAACTCATCGACCTGTTTTCATTCAGCATCGGCACAAAGGCGGCAAAGGCCAAAGATGTCCTGGGGCGTGTGTATGAATACTTCCTGGGTAAATTCGGCTCCAGCCAAGGCGAATTCTACACCCCACCCAGCATCGTCAAACTCCTGGTGGGCATGATCGAACCCTTCAAAGGCAGAGTATATGACCCCTGTTGTGGATCGGGCGGAATGTTTGTCCAGTCCTCCAAATTCGTGGAAGAACATCAGGGACGAAAGGCGGACATCCGGGTTTACGGCCAAGAATACACCGCCACCACGTGGAAACTGTGTAAGATGAACCTGGCCATCCGAGGCATCGACGGCGACCTGGGCAAACACGACGCCGACACCTTTGCCAACGACCTGCACAAACGCCTGCGTGCCGACTACATCCTGGCCAATCCCCCCTTCAACGTCAGCGACTACGCCCTGATTCCCGATGACGCCAGATGGCAATACGGCGTTCCACCCAAAAACAACGCCAACTACGCCTGGATCGAACACATCATCAGCAAACTCTCCCCAAAAGGTGTTGCCGGCTTTGTCCTGGCCAACGGCTCCATGAGCACCTCCACCAACGCAGAAGCCGAAATCCGAAAAAACATCATCGAAGCCGGACTGGTAGACTGCATCGTCACCATGCCCCCCAATCTCTTTTACAACGTCACGATCCCCGTGTGCCTGTGGTTCCTGTCTAAAAATCGGGAGAACCGGAAAAACAAGGTCCTGTTCATCGACGCCAGAAAAATGGGCACCATGGTCACCCGTAAACACCGGGAACTCTCCGACGAGGAAATCCAAAAAATCTGTGACACGTATCACAATTGGCGAGATGGTGAAGAATCCTATGAGGATGTCCAGGGATTTTGTAAATCCGCCGAAATGGAACAGATCCGAGAACACGAATACATCCTCACCCCGGGAAGATACGTGGGCATCGAAGCGGCGGAAGAAGACGATGAAGCTTTTGATGACAAGATGACTCGCCTCACGGGAGAACTGGCGGAGATGTTTGTGAAATCTCATGAGTTGGAGGAGGAGATTAAGAAGCGTTTGGGGGGGATAGGGTATGAGATTTGAATCATCCAATCCTTCTTTGAAGGGTGCGTAGGGGCGGACCGATGTGTCCGCCCGCAAAAGAAACATACCTAAGGTATTTCAAGAATTTAGGAAGTTCGAATCGTTAAATCAACTTATATAGATGACCCTTGAAGTTTTGCTTCACAAAAACCTTCAAGGTGTGTTTTGTCCGCCCGGTTAATATTCCGGAAAAGGGGGCTAGGATAATAGAGCTGAAAGTGATATTCTTGTAATATCGTGTAATCACCTGTT
>CAYUYU010000175.1:0-4709 GCA_964449405.1 uncultured Thermotogaceae bacterium | reverse complement strand
GATCTTAAAAATATGACCCACGATGTTAAAAATACCATAAAAATCGAAATACATTGTAAATGTAAACTCAGAGCTCATTGTTAAAATAATCGATACGGTCAGGAATTTCACCACTTCTCCTTCCAATGATACATTTCGCTTTCTGAAAAAATACAAGCTCAAGCCCAGCATCCCAATGATGATGTATTCACTTATCTTTTTAAATGGGGTTAATCCCACTCCTTCAATATAGCATTCCGGAAAGACACCTAAGGCCATCATGATCAAAGAGCTAACGGTGATTAGAGAGTAAACAAGAAAACAATACCCACAATTGGACTTTTTTGGACTAAAGAAGAATGTAAAAGCTGCCAACAGGGTACCGGCCTCTATAAACCTTGCCAATATCCATAGTTGGGTGGCCTCAAATAATTGCGGGTCAATGACATTCATGCCCCTGTAGGCGATGGTATGCAACAAATCGATGGAAGCAACGAATAGAAATCCAATCCCAAGTAATAAAAAATAGCGGTATTTAATATATTTTTTGGTATTAAAAGCAATGACAAAGATCATAAAACCGATGACAATGCTAAAAAACTCGGCCAAAATATGAAAAAATAAGTAGTTCCAAACCCCCATGGCAAGAAGGAATGCTCCTATAATTATGAATAGGTATAAAGTTTTATTTTTTAAAACATTATTTTCCAAAAGATAACACCCGCAACCTTTCAATATTGTTTCATTATATCACATGGATTTCATTTAAATCATATTATTGCGCTGCAGAAAAACTCTCAGCATGATATACTCTATCAGTATTAAAAAAAACACGAGGTGACTATGACTAAGATCGTTATTTCTCTATGCGCCATATTAACCGTTTTTCTAACCTTTTTCCTCTTCAACTTCCAACCCTATGTCATAGGCTTGATCATTATCGGGGCTGGGTTGGCCATCTTTGCTTCCATTAGAAGTGAAGACGTATCTCGCATCTCTTTGATTGCCCTTGACCTGTTGTTTATGCTGCTGATCATGGTGGTCTACAGAAATACATTGACCATGGCAACCATGGAATTCTATGTTTTTTTTATAGGGATTTCATTATTAATCGGCAGTATTGAAATGGTTCTGTTTGCCAATAGAAAGATGCACCCTGCAGTGGGACTTTTCTTCACCGTTCTTTTCTGGGCTCCTCTCGCAATTCCGGTCTTTTTCATCGTTGAAAACAAGCTGGGAACCACCGGCGGTGTCTTGGTAGTCATTGGGCTCTTTCTGATTGCCGTTCGTGACATATTCAGGAGGAAAAAAACCCTTAGCGAATAGGACTTTGATCGCCTTTTTCTTGAATAAACTTGAGCCAGTGTTTCGTATTAACGGCTACGAGACTGCAATCCACATTACTAATAATCGTTGACAATTTCTTATTACAAAAAGAAAGCAGATCATGTCGTCGTGAGTCAATAACATGTTCATTTGTTCTCCAAGTTTTTGATGGTATTTGCTATTGCGGATGAAATGTTTGGAAAATCCGTTTCGAAGACGACGCCTCACCTTCCATTCTTCGCTTTATTCATCCGAATGATATTTCAGAAATTCCAACCATTGCTCAACCAGTTGAGGATCAAAATGCGTTCCTTTATTTTTTTTCATCTCTTTGAGTGATTCTTCTTTATTGACACCTTTTTTGTAAACCCTTTTTGCCCTCATGGCGTCCCAAGCGTCTGCAATACACAATATTCGTGATTCATATGGGATGGCTTCCCCGATTAAACCCTCGGGATAACCGAATCCGTTGTACTTTTCATGGTGATATTTCACATAAAAGGCAATCTCTTTTAAATTATGGCTGTCTCTAAAAACATCATACGCAAAAACAGGATGTTTTTTTATCTCATCAAATTCTTCCACCGTCAATTTCCCCGGCTTATTCAATATGCTGTGAGGGATTAAAATCTTCCCCATATCATGGATGAGACCCGCCCAGTAAATATCCTGTACCTTTTTTTCAGGTAGCTTAAGAAAGGCAGCAAATTCCGAGGCCAGTTTGGCCACATTTTCAGAATGTCCTTTTGTATAAGGGTCATGTTGCTCTAATAGTCGAATGATTGAGAAAATCGTTTCTTTTTGTATATCCTGTTCCAAATCGCTGAGTTCCCTGATCATCAAGAATGCTTTTAGATAATGGGAGTAAAATTCAGCAATCCGAAAATCCTCGTAAGTCATTTTGTTGGAGGTATTTTTGAGATTGCAAAAGGTGATGAATCCATAAAACTTGTTTTTTGATGAGACAGGGATGATAAGGGCCTGTGAGATGGATTTGGATAATTGAATCACCTCTTCATTTTGACACTGAGGATCCAATTTTTTATAGAAATCTCCTTCATCGTATGTATGAAATGCTATTTTTTTCATATCAACAAGATTGGATACGGGTATTATCATGCTGTTAATGGTATCCAAATCGATTCCGGTGCTTTCAATAAAGTGCAATCTGTTATCCCGTTTAACCGAAACCAATCCTAAATCAGTTTCATGAATCATCGGAGACATCACCTTAAACAGCTGGCAAAGCATCTCTTCAGAACTATGGGTGGCATAGAACGTCTGAGGAGTATCCAGCAAGCCTTCAATCTTTTCGATCAACGCCTCATTTTCGGAATAGGAGGCTTCCAATTCCTCGTTCATACTGGCCATTTCTTCATAGGATGACAGGATGTCATCACTCATTTTGACAAAGCTGTTATGAATGGATACCACTTCACTGATTTCGGATTCACATTGACCGATATCCACTTCGCTGGTTTTTACATTAAATCCCTTCATCTTATTTTCCAAGACTACAATGGGACGCACTAGCCTTTCGGTCAATTTAAGGATAATCTTTTTTGATCTGAAATAGTTAAAGTGGATCAAAAATAAAGTGAAGAAAAAGATTAACACAATGATGACACCATAAACCTCAAACACCGATATAATCATGCCGTATCTTAACGGTGGATTTTCCCATGAAAAGTAGACGGTTTTTTTAAAAGGGACGTGATATTTAAAAATGGGTTTGTCCTCCTGTAAAGATTCATGGAGAAAGAGATTTTGTCTTTCAGTTGCCTCATTACCCACTAAGAAATGGGATTCTTCTTGATTGTAGAGGTTGTAATATACCAATTTCCCGTCCAATGCCTGCAAAATCCTCTGAGTCTCTTGGAGGATATATTCGTTTAGAGCTTCTAAGGCGATCCCTACTTCAAAAATGTGGTTGTTGGGTAACTTAATATAGCTGTAAAATCTGATGGTATTCGATTGCTTTTCATAATCAAAGCTTGTGAAAAACATCTGCCCCGGTTCAAGTGCTTGTAAATCTCCCCAGAGATAATCCAATTTGGACAAATCAAACCCCATATCCAAAGGCAAATCTGTATCGTATACCACACCTTTTTCATCAATCCGGTAAAAATTAATATCTTCCGGTTGGATATCCATGGCTTTAAGATCCAAGTCAGTCACTTTATACCTCAGTTCGGAAAGAAAGTCTTCCGAAAAAGGGGACCTAATCTTGTTTTTTGCAGTTGTATAGGACTCGTATTCTTTGACAAACAAACGCTCAAGAGTTGTTGTTAATCTATTTTCAATTTCTAAAAAAGCATCTTCCATTTTTCGTTGATATAGTTCTAATTCAAGAACAATTTTTTCCTTAAATAAACTGTCTATCACAAAAAATTGATTGGCCAGCAAGAAAAGAATCAAAAGAAAAAAAGGAACGGCTACAGGCCTGTATAAAGCCTTCAAAATACTGATAAAAGTGGATTTTAAGTCTCTCACTCATTTATCACCACCAACAAAAAAGAAAACGGGAAAGCGCACCTTAAGTATAGCATATTCAACAGTTGGTTGCCAGGGTGGGGTGAATGTGATAAAATCAGACTAAGTTAAAACGAAAGGAGCAGAGCATGCTAAACGGAAAAAGAGAAAAAATCTCAGAAATTTTACAAAAACAGGAAATAGGCAAAACATGCACGCTGTACGGATGGATCAAGACGGCACGGTTTTCAAAGAATGTCTATTTTCTTTCCATTAACGACGGATCTTGTTTCGATAAAATTCAAGTGGTGGTTGATGACATTGATAGTGTGGACAAGGCTCAACTGCTGACCGGTGCCTGTGTGAAGATTGAAGGTGCGGTTGTGGAATCTCCTGGGAAGAATCAATCTTGTGAAATTCTTGCATCAAGCGTCGAGGTCATCGGGCCGACCGATGATAAGTATCCGCTACAAAAAAAGAGGCATACGTTGGAATTCTTGAGTACCATGCCTCACTTGAGAACGAGAACCCATACCCTGACAGCCACCTTCAATGTGAGAAGCAAGCTGGCCATGGCTATTCACGAATATTTTCAAGCAAAAGGTTTTTTTTATATCCATCCGCCCATCTTGACGAATAGCGATTGCGAAGGGGCAGGCGAAACCTTCCAGGTGACTAATTTGGATTTGGATGCCTTGGCAGCTTCCGGAAAACCGGTGGATTATTCGTTAGATTTTTTTGGTGAACCCGTGAGCTTAACTGTCAGCGGACAACTTGAAGCAGAGGCCTTTGCCATGTCCCATGGTGAAGTCTACACTTTTGCGCCTGCATTTCGCGCAGACCCATCCACTACACAGATCCATGCTGCTGAATTCTGGATGATCGAACCGGAGATGGCATTCTACGATTTTGAGGACATGCTAATCCTCATT
>CAYUYU010000174.1:0-4722 GCA_964449405.1 uncultured Thermotogaceae bacterium | reverse complement strand
GTTTATGTTGCCCAGATATCACTCGGGGCCAACATCAATCAGGCCTTTAAAGCCATAAAAGAAGCGGAAGCATACAAAGGGCCTTCATTAATCATCGCCTATACGCCCTGTATCAATCACGGGATAAAAACAGGCATGGGAACCTCCATTGAAGAAGAGAAGAAGGCAACCAGTTGCGGTTATTGGCCGATATTCAGATATGATCCACGATTGGAAGATGAAGGTAAGAATCCGTTCCAACTTGACGGACCCAAAGAATTGGATGGCGATTTCCAGAAATTCTTAGACGGCGAAATCAGATTCTCAGCATTGAAACAAACATTCCCTGACAGAGCAGAAATGTTGAGTAAAAAGGCAGAAGAAGACATGCTCTTCAGATATAACAAATACAAGAAACTGGCTGAAGACTAAGTCGGTTAAAAGATAACAAAAAAACGCCCTTAAACACCGGGGCGTTTTTTTCTATTGTTTAAAGCTTTCAAAGTCTAATAATGCTCTCTGACCATTTCTATGACATTTTCTTTGGCATTGTAAGAAAACACTCTTGTTTTTTCATCTTCAAATTTAATCCCGATTTCATCAACTGATTCATCGGCGTAAGGGTTTATTCGTAAAGGCCTCCCCCATTCTTCATTAAAGGTATAATCCAATCTTGATTTCAACACACACGATCCCGATGAAGGTCGCAATTGATAAACCCGTAAGATTTCATTGGCATCCACAAAAAACAGAAAATAGTTGTTGTTGGTGTAAAACTTTACCGGTAGCCAAGAATCTCGAATTCTGAATCCCAATTCAACAGATTTACCATTGATTCCCAAAAGCAAAAATTCATGGCCTTCCTGAATCCACTTCCAGCTGATGGAAAAGATAGAAGTAAATATCACGACTGACAATATAATGATTAATAAAACCCTTTTCATGTAATTCCCTCCAATTGAAGTAAAAGTTAATTCACTTACCGAAATTTACTATCTGATGTTTCTGATTATATCATTTAAAAAGACTGGAAGGACAAAACAGGCAGCATGTATTTGTTCATTGTAGTATTTCAATTCGTTTTCTAATAAGTTGTCTTTTCGTATTTTCATTGTGGGATCAATACCTTTTGTTCCAACTGTATAAGTCCAAAATCCTGAAGGATATTGAGGGGAAAACCCAGTATACATCTCAGCGAGAACAAAGGCTTCTTCTATTCTTGAGTAAGCCATCTTCAACCAATTGGTATCGTAAACCGGATTTTCACTGTGAGCAACTAACAATCCATCCTTTGTCAGAGCACGATTACAACGTTTGTAAAAATCAACCGTAAACAAATGACCGCCCTCGCCAGCTGTTGGATCAGTAGAATCTATAATAATGACATCAAAATAATCTTCAAATTGAGAAACATAAGCGGCTCCATCTTTAAAAAGGAGTTGAGCCCGTTCATCGTTCATGGAACAAGCCAAAGAAGGAAGGTACTCTTTTGCAACCAGCACAACATCTTCATCAATCTCACACAGGACCGCTTCTTTAACACAGGAATGTCGTAATACTTCACGCAAGGTTCCCCCGTCTCCACCACCTATAATAAGAACCCTTTTGGGATTTCGATGTGAAAACATGGCAACATGAACAAGCATCTCGTGATACATAAACTCAAATTTTTCGATGGTCTGAGTGATCCCATCGAGTGCGAAAACACGACCTACGTCATATGAGTCAAAAATATCAATTCTTTGGTATTTCGACTGCTTTGAAAACAGAAATTCTTTTATTTTGATAAATAGACCGTTATTTTCACCCTGAAAATATTCTTCATATCTCAAATGTTTTCCCGATTCAAAATCTCGTTTATCTTCACGCATCGTTTTAAATGGCCTCTACCTTAAAAGGGGAATTTTCTGATATACCAATGTCTTTATAATTACCTCTTTTGAATTCATCCGTAACCGTTCGCTTCGCACTGAAAACCGTCTTCAAGTGATCAAAAGCCTTCCACGGATCGACATGGTCGCCACATGTAAAAACATCTACGGCAGCATATCCGTATTCAGGCCATGTATGAATCGTCAGATGGGATTCAGAAACGATGACCACCCCACTCACGCCATGGGGTAAAAACCTGTGAAACCCCGATTTTACAACTGTTGCTCCAGAAATAATAGCAGCTGAATTCATTTGATTTTCCACATACTCCACGTTGTCCAAAACGGACTGATCACAATCATAAAACTCAGCTAAAAGATGTTTGCCCAATGCTTTCAACACTTTCATCCCCTTTCATCACTAATCTATCATTATCCATAATAGTTGTGCCTTTGCATTTTTGCTGTGATTTTTCAACTTATGCACCTTATCGGCTTGATAATAAAAACAATCTCCTTCATTCAACTCATAAGGCTTGTCATCCAAAAACAACGTCAACTCCCCTTGAAGAACGAAGCCAAATTCATCTCCTTCGTGAAAATCCTCGGCTTCAGTTTCAGCTCCAGGCTTTAGCGTCACCATTAAGGCATCAATCTTTTTGTCTTCCACCTCATTCATCAACATCTGAGATGTGATTCCTTCAGGTTCGTCATAAACCGGCACGCGTTCATCCTTCTTATAGAGAATCTTTTGTGATTTATAATCCGAAAAAAAAGTCTTCAAATCACTTCCTACCGCCTTGATAATCCTCTCCAAATTTTCAAGGGTGGGAGACGTTTTATCCGTCTCAACCTGAGAAATAAAACTCCTCGCCAAGTCGGCTCTTGCTGCAACTTCTTCCTGAGTCAGTCCTAATGAAAGTCTCAACTTCCTGATCTTATTACCAAGCTCCATATCGTACCCACTTTCGTGTTAACTAAAATAACATTTTTTGTCACTTTAGACCACATTATAACATTCTATAGGGACTTGTGTCAACAACCGAAAGAGTTGCTTTACTCTTAACGATTTTACAAGACCGGTTAATTGTTGTTTATTTTGAAAAATTAGACGTTTCGCCAATATTCAAACCGGAATGTTACTAATAAAGACTTTAGCAGAAAACATTATTGATTGCCATCCATCAAATCAATCAACATCTTTAAGGCCATTTTCACAGTTCTTAGCCTAATCTTTTGACGGTTGCCTCTGAAAAAGAATCTTTTAGAAAGAGTATCACCATTAGAACAAAGCCCAATAAAGACTGTTCCAACGGGTTTTTCTTTGGAACCACCTGTTGGGCCTGCAATTCCGGTAGTGGATAGTCCAACATTCGCTCCTACAGCTCTGCAAATGCCTTGTGCCATGGCTTTGGCAATTTGCGAACTGACGGCCCCATAATTTTTCAAGGCATGCTCATCCACGTGAATTCTTTTGATCTTTTCATCGTTTGAATAGGTGATAAAACCGCCCATAAAGACTTTTGAGGCACCGGATACGTCAACAATTGCCGAAGATAATAACCCGCCGGTACACGACTCTGCTGTTGACAAAGTCAATTCATTTTCGATGAGCTTTTGGACGGCCACCTTTTCCAACGTATCATCATCTGTTCCATAAATATAGGGGCCAATTTTGTCCCTGATTTGTTTTTCAACAGGGGCTATCATTTCCAGAGCCTTATTTTTTGAATCAGCAGAAGCGGTAATTCTTAACTTCACTTCAGCATCTCCGGCATAAGGGGCAATGGTGGGATTGGTTTGGCTTTCGATAATATCTTCTATGAGTTCAACAACAGAGCTTTCTCCTATACCAAACAGTTTCAGTTCTTTTGACAAAAAAATGCCTGTTTGAAAGTGAGAAAGATAATCACACACTTTTTCAAACATCGGCTGAAGTTCATTGGGAGGGCCGGGAAGCAATACGATTCTTTTTTCCCCCTTTATAAGAATTGCACCGGGAGCTGTTCCATTATCGTTCTCGATCACAAGGGCATTTGTTGGGAACATGGCTTGTTTCAAATTGAATTTACTAATGGGTTTATCTTTAAAATAAGCTTTTATTCTTTTAAGAGATGATTCATGTAACTCCGGTTTCTGTTCAAAATATTCGCAAGCGGCCTCTTTTGTCAAATCATCTTGAGTGGGACCAAGACCACCGCTCATAATAACCAAATCGGCATTTTTAAAAGCCAAATCCAACGCATCTTGAATCCTTTTAACATTATCACCGACAACGGTTTGTTTGTATAGTGAAATACCCATTGACGATAGTCTTTCTGCAATAAATGCAGCATTTGTGTTGACAACAGAACCTAACAAAAGCTCTGTGCCAACGCAGATAATTTCGCACAACATACGACACCTCATACAATATGAACATTAATTCACTTTAAAAGTTGTTAGCAGAAGCTCTTCCTTTGTCTTTCTTTCAGAATAATTGAGACTGAATAGTCAATGCCCTTGATAGATCTCTTGCAGAGATCATGTTAAGAACTATCAAGATCCTGCCAATCTTTTCATTCATCACTCTCTGACGTTCGAGAGCGATCCGCAATTTTTCCTCATCGAGAATTCCTAAAAGACAAAGCAATTCACCAATCTTAACCTCGGGATGAATCTCAACCAGCTCCTCGTGTCCGCAATAAGGGCAACTGAGGATTCTTTGATTTTGTATGGAAGAACTGGAGAAGGAATTTTTGAAGCAAGATTTGCAAATAAATCTTTTCATTATTTACCTCAATCATCGAACAAGACGTTCTAATCTTTTTTCTCCATTCAATAAATAAATATACATAATTTAACATCATTTGTCAAGAGACTGTTCAATAAA
>CAYUYU010000173.1:0-4725 GCA_964449405.1 uncultured Thermotogaceae bacterium | reverse complement strand
AACATATTTTGATTGATCGTTGTAGGCTCCCGTCGGCAAAGCAACAAAAGGAAAGGCGAGAAAAAAACCTCCGGTAGGTCCCGCCAAAATCGCAAGCCCTGAAGAAAACATGGCAAAAACCGGAAGACCAAACAAACCCAGCAGCAAATAAGCAATTTGAGAAATTGTCCCCCAAAAAGGCCCAAGAATCATGCCGGACAAAAAGACCATAAAGGTCTGCATCGTTACCGGCACAGTGCCAATGGGGATCACAATCTGAGCACACACAGCCGTTAAGGCTGTCATTAGAGCAGTAATAATCAATTGACGCGTTTTGTACATCTACACACTCCTTTTTTCTTTCGGGCTATTATAACTGATTGCACTTAAAAAAGGTCACTATCGCAATATTTTCTTGAAATATTGTCCATTTTGCTTCTCCAGGCGGACACATCGGTCCGCCCCTACGAAAGACTAAAAGGCGACGAGAAACCGAAGGGACACTCTCTTTCTACAAATGAGGGGATATTTTTCCAAGATTTTTTCAATGACAACCCCTCAAATCATCCAAACACCATTATTAGAAACAAAAAATCAAAATCCTTTTTATTCAAGCTGGAAACTGATAGAATCTTATTGTAGTAGCAATTCAGCGATTGACGGGGATCTCATTCCCGTCTTTTTTTATTGGAGGTGCTTATGCGTATTATTGTGCTTTCTGACACCCACATTCCCTCTGTGCAATCCTCTCTACCCGAGGATGTTATTCATGCCATTGATACTTCAGACATGATACTGGGACTGGGCGATTTTACCACAGAAGAAACCATTCATTTCCTAAAGGGCTATTCACAACCTTTCTATGGCGTTTTGGGAAATATGGACGCTTATGAGTTACGAGACTATCTCCCGTTAAAAAGAACCTTGGACATTGAAGGGTTTTCTGTCTATATGACACACGGATGGGGAAGCCGAGATGGATTGGAAGAGCGTATTTACAAAAGGCTCCCCTTTCCAAAACCGGATTTTTGCCTCTTCGGCCATTCCCATACCCAAACAGACAGGATTATTGGTAAAACACGCTTTATCAATCCGGGTACTTGCAGAAAAGGGGGGAGTTTTGCCCTGTTGGAAACTACCCAAGAAATGACTTGTTCCTTTTATCCAATAGAAAAATAAGGAAAAAGTCCCAATCATGTAGAATAGTAGAGTGAAAAAGATAAATCTGGGGGTACTCTTATGAAAAAAATCATTTTGCTCTTCATGACGTTTGTTGTTTTGTTCACTTTATTGTGTGCCGATAATATCTATTTGTCTGATGGTACAAAATTAACGGGGAAGATCGTAAATTATAATGAAAACACCGTTGACATTCTTTTGGATAACGACCAGTTTATCAACGTGAATAAGGATATGATCGTTAATGTGGAACCATTAGATTCTCAAAGCGCCAACGAAATGATTACAGGTGTTCCTGAAAACCCTTCAATGCTTAACGCAACCGCCAGCGATAGACATGAAGACATCTCTACTCAATTCCCTTCGGGGCCGATTATGGATTTACCGGTAGCTGCCAACCAACTGCCCACCATGTACGCTGATCCGGACATAGAGATGAGAAAGAGAATGCTCATGTACTCGGACTTGAAGAAAGAACCCTGGATTGCAGCAGAGCTGTCTTTAATCATTCCGAGCGCCGGACATTTATACACCGGGGAATGGGAAAGAGGCTTTCTCTTCCTTGGAGCGCGCGCAACATTTGGTGGTGTGGGAATCTTTGGTTTAACGCAAGCAGCTGCAGCTCAGGCTATTATTAATGACGAAGGTTCAACTGATGATGAAATCAACAACGCGAAGTCACAACAGTCTTCAGGAACCATGCTGGGAACAGTGGGAGCGGGCGGTTTTGCTTTGTTCACCTTATTGGAGTTTGTCGATGCTTATTACGCTGCAGAGAGATACAATCAAGTTTTGAGATTGCGTCTTGGTATCGAAAAGTTCGACCCTATGATGTTACCCACTTTTGGAAAATAATAAGAACTTTAGAAATATAATTAATTTCTCCTTAGTAGTAATCAATCCCAATAAACAGGCAGACGGTTTGTCTGCCTGTATTTACAGTAACACCACCTTACCGTACATCATTATTTCATAATATTTTCATATTAACTTTTCAATTTATGATATAATAAATCTTAGAACAGATTAAAAAAAGCAATCGAAAGGGAGATTACACTGTCTACACAAGCCAAATATCACATCAGTGTCATGCCTTCAGAAGTCATTTCAAATCTTGTGCATAACCCTCAGGGAACCTATCTCGATGCGACATTTGGAGAGGGGGGGCATTCCCTTCAAATCCTTAATTCATTTCCTCAAGCAAAGGTTATCGGAATTGATAAGGATTTGCAGATTTTAAAATGGGGTGAAGAAAGATTAAAGCCCTATTCAGACCGACTGAAATTATTCAGGGCCAATTACACAGACATGGATATCGTTCTTAGGGGTATGGGCACCAAAAAGGTTGATGGCATCCTCTTTGATCTTGGGGTGTCATCGTATCAATTGGATTATGAGGAACGAGGATTTAGTTTTCAAAAAGACGGTCCTTTGGATATGAGGATGGATATCCATAGTGGAAAAAGCGCCAAACAAATATTGAACACCATTGAACAAAAAAAATTGGAAGAAATCATCCGGGAATACGGTGAGGAGAAGTTCGCCCGGTCTATTGCAAAGAGAATTTGCGCAAACAGGCCTCTCGAAACAACGGGAGATCTTGTTCAATCAGCAAAAGAGGGAATACCTGTCAAAGTTAGGAGTAAAATGCGTAAAAATTTTGCAACAAGAACCTTTCAGGCGATTAGAATTTTTGTAAATCGTGAATTAGACGAGCTTGAAGACGGTTTGAAAAAATCCTTGAATATTCTAAACCATAATGGTAGAATAATAGTGTTGTCATTTCACTCACTTGAGGATCGAATTGTCAAGGTTTTTTTCAGAGAAAAAGATAAAGAGGGCATTTTACGTATCATTACAAAAAAGCCTTTAATTCCATCTCCTGAGGAAGTGAAGTTCAACAGACGTTCCAGAAGCACCAAGATGCGAGTAGCAGAATTAATCTAATTTTTTATTTTTTCTTTTTTGGGGATATATCTAATATTTGGGGGGATTGTATGTCTTATCTAAAGCAATCCGATGGTTATGATCGCTCAGGGGCGATAGTTAAGAACAACGAGCAAGTCAGCCAAAAGCAAGTTTCTTTAGATCATGTGCTTGCGTTGTTCATAGCTGCTACCAAAGTGGTTATCATAACGTTGGTTTTATTGGGGGCTTTTTTGGTCCCTTTCTTAGTAGGAATGGAAACTTCAAGACTGAAGGCAGAGACTTCCAACATGCAATTGGATTTGCACAGAATCAACGCACAAATCTGTGATTACAATGAAAAAATAGCAGCCTTCAGTGACAAAATTATTTTGAATCAAAAAAAAGCTGAAAAGTGAATGAAAAGCGCGTACAGTTCCTGACGTTTGTTTTTTTAATACTTTTTATACTTCTTTTGGCAAGGGGATTGTACCTTTCTTCCATCGGTGGCGGTTCACAATCCCTATCTGAAAGAAAATTCTCCATTTATCCCTCCAGAGGTATCATCTACGATTCCAACGGAATCCCTCTCGTTCATAACTTTCAAAAAATCTATTATTATTTCGATGTTCCCTATTTCAAACGCGTACTTGAAATTGGTCGAACAAGTGAAGAAGAGGTCTTAAAACAGATAGAAAACCTTTTTGGTATACCTCTTGATGAGATGAAAAGCAAACTCAATGCTTCCGGAATCATCAGAATCGGTTCCAGTGAGTTCGAACCGCTTCAAATCGACAAACCCTTGGCCATATTTGTATCGGTTGATACGGTGAGCAGTCGAAACATACTTTATCCAAATATGAGACAAATCATTGGCCAAACGGATTCTTTCGGAAGCGGCATTAATGGAATTGAAAAACAATTTGATCAAAGGCTCTCTCCCATCAGTGCCGGGGAAATCAGCTATGAAAGGTTTGATCGTTACAATCGCTTGGGGGATATCACCGGTATCCGAGAACCCGAAGACGGAAAACCATTGCAACTGTCAATTGATCTCCGCCTCCAGGATATTTTACAGGAAGCCTTAGAGGGCGCTGTTATAGACTTTAACGCAAAATCAGCACAGGGCATCATCATGGAAACAAAAACTGGAAAAATTGCCGCGATGTACAGTACGCTTGGTTGGGAAGCACCTATTATGAGTGTCTTTGAGGCTGGTTCTGCCATGAAGCCTTTTACCTTTGCTTCCGCTTTAAAATACAATTTGCTTTCCCCGGAAAACACTTTTGATTGTAAAGGAAAGATCAGACCTTTTCCTTCTTTACCTACGATCATCAATGACACACATGTACACGGTGAAATTGACACAAAAGAAGCCTTAGCAGAATCATGCAACGTGGCAACCATCGAAATTGCATTAGATTTTCTTGAAGAAATGGGAAATTGGGCATTTTACGATGAATTTAAAGAATTGGGCTTTGGTGAAAAAACCGGGATAGAAATGCCAGGAGAGGTTAGGGGTATCATTCATGAACCCAGCAATTGGAATATGCTCACAGGAATTCAAATGTCCATTGGCCAGGGGCTTGCCGTAACAGCGGTCCAATTAACTGCTGCAATAAACACATTGGCCAATGATGGCATATACATCGCACCCACTCT
>CAYUYU010000172.1:0-4732 GCA_964449405.1 uncultured Thermotogaceae bacterium | reverse complement strand
CCAGTTTCATGAATAACAGGCATCCCAAAAAGAATATTCATTAAAGTCGATTTTCCTGCCCCGTTTTCACCAGCTAAAGCATGGATTTCCCCAGGTGAAACGCTGATATTGATATCATTTAATACCTTTGTCCCATAATAAGACTTCCCTACTCCTTTTAAATCAAGAACATTTGGCAAATCAAACCCTCCTTTATGAATCATATGGTTAAAAAAAGTGCCGGGTTTTTACATCCCGACACCTTGTAAATACGATAGAGATGATTGTTTTATTCACCAAAAATGACAGAACTGGATGTTAACAGGTAATAATTACCGTCTTCATCAAGCCTGTTGATTCTCATCTCTGCATCAGCAGATTTTTCAACAACTTCAAGAACTGCGTCCATGTCATCAGAGTTCAACCCATTTTGTATCATTTCGATTGCTAAAGCTGCAGCAGCTTTTGTCATTTCAAGGTTGAAAGCTACCGGCCATGTGGCTAAACGACCGCCAGCACCCAGTTCTCTAACTTTTTCATCAATCGCTTCAACAATTTTATCCATATCACCTTTCATATCATCAGTGATAGCAAGTCCAAGTGCGCCCGGATAACCATGTGTTGGGGCGGGACAACATTGTTCAGCAAAAATGGCTCCAGTATTGATAACTTGTGTAATGATTTGTTCCATCATCGCACAGTTGGTACCAAAAATGTTGGTGTCTTTTCCATAAACCTCAATTTGTCTTGGAATGTCTTCCATCATGAACTGTTGTGTACCACTAATTCCCTGTTCTCCCATTGGGTCCGGAGCAGTAACAAAAACAAATTCCATTCCGAGTTCATCACAAGTATCTTTCATGAGATCTCTTCTTTGAGCAAGCAGTTCATAGGACATATGTCTTGGGAAAGAATAATGTAAGAATACCTTTGCTCCCATACTATGAGCAACTTCTACTATTGTTCGTCCCCTGCTCAACTGATCTTGGTCAAGAGCAGCATCGACTTCTTCACTAACTATCCAGGGGTCTTCATGAGGAGAAACAACAACAAACACAATGTCATCTCTGAACTCACGGATCTTTCTGATTGCTGGAACAGTACCTGGAACGGCTTGTGCGACAACTATAGCCTTGACTTCACTGTCATGTGCCAAATTAACTATCTGGGAGATTGTTGTTTCTTGCTCCTGCATAAAATTATCAGGATAGGTAACATGAATAACATCATCCCCGTATAATGCCACTACAGCCTCTCCTCCTCTGTACTCGTCCTCACTCTGTGAAACGGTGCTGGTTACAACTCCGATCTTGAAACCCAAATCAGTTGCAGAAACGGTTAAAGCTAACATCAAAAAACCTACGAACAACACTAAAAAAGCTCTTTTCATAAGATGGTACCTCCTTCTGGATTTGGTGGTTTAAAAAAAGCATAATAAAAAATATGCTAATTATATCATAGATTTTTGATAACACCAAAGTAAAACTTCCAAGACATTTTCTCCAATAATACCCTTTAATGCATAAAAACATATATATCATTTTTGTCTATAACACTGATTGTTTACTTTGAAATAAAGTTAGTTTATTGTAAAAACATATAGAAAACACCATTTTATTTTTTTGCAGATTTGTCGTCAAAAAAAATCCACTTTTTGGTGTATACTATAAGTACAGGGAAAAAGAGCTTATAAGGAGGTTTTTCAAAATGATTGGACTCATCACCGATTCAGCCAGTGATGTTCCACAAGAAATGATAAGAACTGAAGGTATTGAAGTTGTTCCACTCAAAGTCATACTTGGAGAGAAAGAATACAACGATGCTGTTGACATTGATGAGCAAAGATGTTTGGCATACATGCAGGAAAACTTCGCAAAAACAACGGGAACGCCCTATAATAAAGTTAAAGAAGGCTTCGATAACCTATTGAACAAAGGCGTTAAGGAAATCATCGCCATCAACGTGTCCAACAATATCAGCAACACACACAGCGTGTTTCAAGTTGTTGCCAAAGAACTGATGGAAAAAGACAAAGATTTGCGTATTGAAGTGATTGACACTTTAAGTATTTCCATTGGATCAGGCTTGCTGATGAGCAAAGCAGTTGAGTTGAGAAAACAGAAACGGACCTTTGATGAGATCGTTCACGAGCTCAAAAAATACGTTCCCCAAGATCTTTGCGTTTATTATGTGATACCGACTTTAAAGTTTTTAAAAGCCGGAGGAAGAATCGGCAAGGTCAGCGGCACCATCGGAGAGGTATTGAACCTCAAACCCATTATAGAAGTGGGCAACGACGGGGTCTATCACACAGCTGCGAAGGCGCGTGGAATGAAAAAATCCGTTAAAAAGATGAAGGAAATCTTTGAAAAAGTGACAACGGACCGGGAAATTGAACAGGCTGCCATTTACACAAGCGGAACCGGTGAAGATACTAAACAATTGGCTGATGAGATTAAAACTTTGTTGAAAGACAAAGGGGTTGAGGATATTTTGGAGGGGAAAATTGTCCCTTCCATGCTGGTTCACGTGGGTCCCGGCTTAGTAGGATTGGCGTTTCGATTGAAGTATCAATAAACGAGTATTAAAAACCGAAAAAAGAACCCCGCTCTTTTGCGGGGCTCTTTTTTTATTCATATAGAAAACAAGCCACTTCATGACCTGGTTTAATCTCCCTTAATTCAGGAACTTGCAAATGACATTTATCAAAAGCCCTGGGACAACGGGAAACAAATCTGCATTCCGGAAGCGGATCAATCGGTGAGGGGACATCACCAGTTAACAGTTCCTTTTCTCCTTTTCGCTTGTGTGGATTCGGAATAGGTATCGAATCCAGCAATCCTTTTGAATAAGGATGCAACGGATTATTAAAGAGCTCATCCGTATCAGTTAATTCGATGATCTTGCCTAAATACATCACGGCGATTCTGTCTGAGATGTGCTTAACCACGCTGAGGTCATGTGCGATGAAGAGATAGGTCAGGTTAAAATCGGTCTTCAAATCTTCTAAGATGTTTATCACCTGTGCCTGGACGGATACATCCAAGGCAGAAACGGGTTCGTCACAAATGATAAAGTCCGGATTGACGACCAAAGATCTGGCAATTCCGATGCGTTGTCGTTGCCCACCTGAAAATTCATGGGGGTAACGTCGCATATATTCGGGGCGCAAGCCAACCTTTTCCAGAACATTGGCTATAATGTCTCGTTTTGCGGATTTACTCTCTCCAATATCATGAATCTTCAACCCTTCCATGATGATGTTTTCTATATTCATCCTGGGGTTCAGTGACCCGTAAGGATCTTGATAAATGATTTGTATCTTTTTTCGATACTCTTTAAGCGCTTTCCCTTTCAAAGAAAAGATATCCACAGGTAAAGCGGTCCGATTTGGAGAGTAGAGGAATTTTCCGTCTGTGGGATCGTAAATTCGAACCAAAGTGCGCCCAAATGTCGTCTTGCCGCAACCGGATTCACCGACGAGTCCCAGAGTTTCTCCCCGTTTGATGGATAGGGAGCATTCATCAACCGCCTTCAAATTTGAGGTTGTTTTCTTGATGAGTCCCTTTGTCTTTGAAAACCACTTACTCAAATTGACTATTTCACAGAGGTTATCGGCATTTTTCATCATTTGTCATCACCCACTTCTTCCAACCAGCATCTTGAAAAATGGCTTGAACCCTCTTCTATAGCCAACAACTGCGGATTGGTTTGTACACATCGCTCAAATGCATAGGGACATCTGGGATGAAATCGACACCCTTTGGGGAAATTGGCCGGATGGGGAACAAACCCCTTAATGGTGGTTAGTCTCTTCTGCTCGGATTTTTTGATCTCTACATTGGGAATGGATGACATCAAGCCCTGTGTGTAAGGGTGCCTGGGATTGTCAAAGAGCTCGTACACCTCTGCAGACTCAACGATATTTCCCGCATACATCACAAGGACCCGGTCACACATCTCAGCAATAACCCCCAGATCATGCGTGATCATGATGATGGACGCATCCATGTCTCGTTTTAATCCATTAATCAGCTCCAGAATCTGTGCCTGTGTGGTCACATCCAAAGCCGTAGTGGGTTCATCAGCGATGAGCAGCTTGGGTGAGCCAGCGAGTGCCATAGCGATCATGACCCTTTGACGCATCCCCCCGGAAAGTTGATGGGGATATTCCTTAAGCCTTTTTTCCGGCTCGGGTATCCGGACCTTTTCAAGCAAGGCAATCGATTCCCGTTTGACTGCTTTTTCGCCGATATTCCTATGCAAGGTGAAGGCTTCAGACAGCTGCCATCCAATGGTATAAATGGGATTCAAAGAAGTCATGGGCTCTTGGAAAATCATGGAGATCCGCTCGCCTCTGATACGCGCCAAATCATTCTTGTTGTAGTTCAGTATATTTTTCCCTTCAAATGTAATCTGTGTTTGTTCACTTAATACCGAGTTGTTAGGCAACAGCCGGATAATCGAATAAGCCGTGATGCTTTTCCCACATCCGGATTCGCCAACAATACCCAGAATTTCGTTTCTTTGAACACCAAAAGACACACCGTTAACCGGATTAACCAGTCCAAATTCGGTTTTAAAACTGATGGATAAATTTTTTACGGTTAATATATTTTCCATACAATCACGACTCACTCACAAATTTTGGATCCAAGGCATCTCTCAAACCATCCCCCAAAAAGTTGACGTTTAAAACGGTTATGAAAATAAAAAACCCCGGAAAAAACGTCAGCCACCAAGGATTTTGCCC
>CAYUYU010000171.1:0-4982 GCA_964449405.1 uncultured Thermotogaceae bacterium | reverse complement strand
ATAGAATTTCAAGTTTTAATGAAATATCCGGACGATACTCTGTCATCAAACATGAATTCTACTATCCCCGACAGATGAGAAAACAGGATAAGATCAACAGACAAGGGAGTCTTTTTGGTTTTAGTGATGAGAAAGAATCTCAGACAATAGACATTATCAAAAACCAAACAGAAAGCTGTTACGCTTCTTATGAAAAACTTTTACAACAAGGAGTTGCAAGGGAGATGGCGAGAATGGTTCTCCCCTTGAATATTTATACACAATGGTACTGGACAATTAATGTGAGAAGTTTGATGAATTTTCTTAACCTTAGAGCTGATTCACACGCTCAGTATGAAATTCAAGAATATGCCAAAGTAATTGCCAAAATATTCCATAAAAAATGTCCTTGGACTTATGATGCTTTTATCAGTTATTGTTATAATGGGGATCTTTTAATCGATAAAACAGGAGAGTGATAGGTTTTGAAACTCGGTGAAATAGCAAAAGTACTCGAAGCGATAATTGTAGTAGGACAAGAGAAACAAGTTGATTTAGAAATTGAAAGAGCCGGAGCAGCTGATATGATGAGTGATGTATTGGCATTTGCAAAACCCGGCATGCTTTTAATAACAGGTCTTAACACAGCTCAAGTTGTCAGAACTGCTAGTATCGTTGGTATTGGCGCATTGGTTATTGTTCGAAAAAAACAAATTCCCGAATCCACCATAGAAGCCGCTAAATTATTTGGTATACCTTTGCTCCACTCTCCACTTGCAATGTATACAGCTTGCGGTAGGCTTTATGAAAGAAAAATGAAGGATATCAAGAGTCTATGAATGAAAACAAGTGGAGGCTGATTCAATGAAGGCGACAGTGGACAAATTAATCGATCAGATGCAGTTGTTGTTTAAGGACTTGCTTGCCAAAGATATCATGATACCCAATGTGATAACAATCTCTTCTGATAGAACGATGGAACAGGCAAAAGAACTAATGAGGTTGAAAAAGATTTCCGGATTACCGGTTCTTGATGACGGTAAATTAGTGGGTTTAGTCAGTATAGAAGATATCATAAAAGCGCTTGAAAATAATCAAATACAACAACCCGTACAAAAACATATGAGCACTAAATTGAAGGTTATTTCACCAGATGCCAATCTTCCCAAGATATTTGAGCAATTTACAAGGCATGGTTTTGGAAGATTTCCAGTTGTAAATTCAGATAATACCCTGCTGGGTATTATTACCAAAGAGGATATCTTGCGCAGTATTTTGGAAGAATTCAGGGTATTGTACGTCAGAGATAAAAGAATGTTTGATGTCTTAGATGGCGAGGCATTGAATCGTTCTTTGATAACTGGAGAGGAGATTAACAAATCGGGTGCCGATTTTGTTTTTCCCATAGATTATACGGAAATCAGTCTTTCGGGTATTGGAGCTGCAAGGCTAAAAGATTTCCTCTTAAACAAAAAAAACCTTCCTGAAGATATTGTAAGAAAGATAGCGATTGCCACCTATGAAGCAGAAACGAATGTAGTAATACATAGCGGGAACATTGGAACGATTTATTGTTTCGTTCATGAAGATTATGTGAGGATACGTATTGAGGATCACGGAAAAGGGATATCAGATGTGGAGATAGCAATGACTGAAGGGTTTTCAACCGCAACAGACCAGATTAGAGAGATGGGATTTGGTGCTGGAATGGGGCTTCCAAATATCCAACGGTATTCTGATAAGATGGTGATTGTATCAGAAGTTGATAAAGGGGTTGTTTTAGAGATGCAATTTCACATAAAAAACAACGAATAAATGGGTGATTTGATGAAAGAAGATATTTTAGTCATTAAAGCAGAGTATTTAAAGGATATGATTAAGGGTAAACCCGGTTTAAGAAAACTGGATGAAAAGGATTTATTGAATTTGATTGAACAAAAGGGATTATTCATGGAGCGCAGTCAAGTAGAGCATGAACCTGCTTTCAAACAAATCATTCCTTATATAGCCATGTTTAATGATGATCGTGAAATCCTCACTTTAAAAAGACTTATGACCCAGAGTGAAAAAAGACTACATAATAAATTGAGTCTTGGAGTGGGGGGGCACGTGAATACTGACGATTCAAAAGTCCCAATTGACGCCTTTAAAATAGGAATGCAACGAGAAATCGCGGAAGAAGTTAAAGTAGATTTAAAAGAACCTCTTCAATTTCTTGGGGTTATATATGATGATACAACCAGCGTTGGACAAGTCCATTTGGGAATGGCTTATAAAGTTAAAATTGATTTTTTTGGAATCAATGAAAGTGATAAATTTGAGTATGATTGGAAAAAGCCCAAAGAATTGCAAAGCCATATAGGAGCAATGGAGAATTGGTCAAAATACATCTTAAATGAACTCTAATGACAAACAACACTTAGTCGCTAATAATCAGAGTATCAAATCCTAAAATATCAAATGGCAAATAAAATGAGAAGGTGATTTAATGAAAACTATTCCTAATAAAATGAAAAGGTGCTTGATTTCGATTATTTTAATCATTTCTGTCATATTTTTGTTGTCATCATGTGATGAAGTGCCTAAAGATGAAGATTTTTCAGTATCTGATCTTGTTGATTTAAAGATCATAAATTATCGAGCCACACAATATGAATTTCATAATGTTTCTGATTTTCTAAAAAAGGATGATCTTGAAGGTAACATGATTACAATCAACTACAGCGGGAAAAACGGGACGGATGTAAAAATCGTGTCAGCTCATACAACTAAATCAAAAGCTGTTTATCATCTTTGGAGAAATTTTGCCAAAGAAAACAACGTCTTGTTTAAATCTTCTTTTACCTCCATTCCTTTTGTCATGGGCGAATTCAAAGCAGAAAATGACAACTTGTATTGTGAATCGTGGTTCAAAGAAAAATGGTTTTTTTATATTGAAAGTGATCGTTCTGAGGAGGTTGAAGCGATTCGGATTCGTTTAATTGATTTTTTTGAAAATCCTGTTGTGATTAATGAAAGAGTGATAGACCTTTGACAACTTATAATAAGTTAAGTTCTTTTTGGAAAAAGAAATACGGAAAACGAGTTCAAAGAATTCCCATCTCAACAGGGCTAGGGTGTCCTAACCGAAAAAAAGAAAAAGAATTAAGCGGCTGTATATTTTGTGACCCCACAGGCAGCGGTTTTGCAGCTCAACCGCCTATGATGTCCATTGAAGAACAAATAAGAACAATGATTCAAAGGGTTGAGAATAAATACGGTGAGGATATCTTTTTTGCCGTCTATCTACAATCTTATACTAACACTTATGCCCCGGTTAGAATCCTCAAAACTATTTTGGATGCTTTATTTCTTGATGAAAGAATCAAAATTCTAGATATATCCACACGACCCGATTGTGTTGAACAGGAAAAATTGAATCTGATTGCTGATTATCAAGATAGGGCAGATATTTTGATTGAGTATGGTTTGCAATCTGTCAACAGAAACACTTTGACAGACTTAAACAGGGGACACACTTTGGCAGATTTCATCGATGCGGTTTTAAGAACAAAAAAAATGGGATTAGACACTTTAGCTCACTTAATATTGGATTTACCACAAGATTCACTTGAAGATGTGGTTGAAGCAGCTCAAATTCTCAGTGCACTTAAAGTCAATGGCGTCAAACTCCATTCTCTTTATGTAGTAAAAGGAACAGAATTGGATAGAAGGATTCAAAACGGACGCTACAACCTGCTCTCGTTTGATGAATTTGTAGAGAGAGAAATAACCTTTCTGGAATACCTTGACCCTTCCATAGTGATTCACCGTTTATGTTCAGAACCTCCGAAAGAAAATGCAAATGGGAATTGGGGAATGTTTAAAATTGAAATTATCCAAGAGATTGAAAGAATCATGCATGAAAGAGAGAGTTATCAAGGTAAAAGATTTACTTACTTAAATAGATGATGGACATCACTACTCTGGACCTTTCGGAATTTAACTACACTAAAAATGTTCTGTTGAAAGCCCTCAGTACTTTTAAAATAGGCGGAAGAATCAGTGTGTTTTTTCAGCCTAAAAGCCAATACGAATTAATTCAATTAATCCGTCTACTTGATGATCATCACATTCATTTTCACCTCATAGGTAGAGCCTCAAATATTCTATTTGCAGATGAAATGAAAACTGAAGTGGCAATTAGTACGTTATCACTGAAAAATATCATCCATAAAAACCAGGAGCTAACAATCGATGGAGGTTTTTTATTACGCGAACTCTGTTATTTGTGTGCTGAAAATGGTCTAATGGGATTAGAAGGATTATCAGGTATCCCGGGAACAGTTGGTGGGGCTGTTTATATGAATGCGGGTGCTTTTGGTTTTAATATATCGGATTATCTTACAGCTGTTATCGCTTATCATCGGGAGAGTAAGAAAATCATCACTTACACTAAAGAGGAGTGTGGTTTTAATTATCGAAAAAGTTCTTTTATGGATGATAAACAAAGTTTTGCTTTTGCTATAAATGTTGCTCAAGAATTAAACAACTCTGAACTAGAAGATTATTTACATGAAACACCTAATCAAGATCTAAAAAACAAATTACACCAAAGAACAAAGCAACCTTATACTATAAAACCTTAATATTTTTATATAACAGTTTTTATAAAAAATGATCTTGAGCAGTTTTCTTCATAAATTAAAACTTACTGAATTTGGCAATAGCTTCCTCGATTAAAGCCAAAGCCTCTTTATTATCTTGATTTACTTGTTTGGTATAATTTTCAGGCAGCCCCATTTTGCTCTGCACGTCACCTGAAAAGGCTTGTTGCATTTTAAGCCCTGACGCTATCTTTTTTAATTCGCTTATTTCTTGTCTTAAAATCTCTCTCTTTTCCTGGGCAGTAATTGAGCGGTCTTCCAATATTTCTATTGTAGAAAAAATACGCTTTTTCATTGATGCTGTAAAAGGATATCCCGCGGTGGTACGTAAATTAAGTTGAGAGAGAGCCTCTCTTT
>CAYUYU010000170.1:0-5116 GCA_964449405.1 uncultured Thermotogaceae bacterium | reverse complement strand
AAGAGCATCAGATTTACTGGGGAGCATGTTCGAATGTCAAATGGAGATGATGAGCGGCAATACCAACCCCCTCTTTAAAAGAGCTTATCGTGACATCAATTTTGAAATCAAAAAAATGAATTTAAGTGAAGTGGATTATCTCTTAAAATGGGGTGTGGATTCAGAATATGCCCAATTTTAAGGTGCATATGATCTCGGGAATTTTTGCTTTTCCTTTAACGATTCCCTTGTTCACCCTAATCCGAAATAGTTTTCACCTGGCGGGTATATCTGACCGTGTGCTCATCCTTTCGTTTATCTTTTTTGCATTGGGATCGGATGCTCCTGATTTGGATCATAAAAATGCCTACATGCACAGAGTCACCAAAGTTATAATTTGGATGATCGTAACTGTATATCTTTATTATCTGTTGAGGGAAAGGATGCCGCTCTGGTTTTCCCGTGTAGATTTATTACAGAATAAAATCGCCATCTTCTACATCTCCATTTTGACGGGTTTGGCAGTTTCATCGTTTTTATCGGCGATCACACCGCCTCACAGAGGACCGTTCCACTCCGTTTTTGCACCTATTGTATTTGGAATGATTGTTGGGGTGCTTTTTTATCTGTTGGAAATCAAAAACACAAGTCCTCAAGAGGCGATTTCAAATACCATTTACATTGGTATGTCATCTGTACTGGGATATGCCTTGCATTTGATAATGGACTATATACAATCATATTGTAACAAACGCTAAACATCTTGACGGGAATTCTTATATATGATATTATTAATTTATATGATTTCCATGTTTTTCTAATTCAAAAAAGGAGGTTTTATTGATGAAGAAGTTGTTATTGGTAACAGCTTTGGTGTTGTTGGTTTCTTTAAGCCTGTTCTCTGCAGAAGCGGGAAAGTTGACCATTTGGTGTTCTGAAAAGCAGGTGGAGATACTCCAAGAACTGGGAAATGATTTTGAAAGCATGTACGGGATTCCGGTGGATGTTCAGGAGATGGCATTTGACCAGATCAAGACAAAATTCCTGCAAGCCGCACCGGTGGGCGAAGGTCCTGATATCATCATTACCGCTCATGACCAGATTGGAGAACTGGTTGTCAGTGGTTTGTTGCTTCCAATGGATTTTCTCACGCTCTCTGACAGAAAACAGTTTACAGAAACGGCTATCAGTGCTTTTGAATACAACGGTAAGCTTTATGGTCTTCCTTACGGGGTAGAAGCCATCGCTCTTTTCTACAACAAGGATTATTTGGATGAAGCTCCGGAAACATTTGAAGAACTCGCAGACATCGCAGCTGAATACACCGATGATGAATTCAGAGGTTTTGTCTACAATGCTCCTGATTTCTACTTTTCTGCACCGTTACTCTTTTCAAACGGCGGATACGTCTTTAAACAGACTGAAGATGGCTTGAATCCAAATGACATCGGTTTGAACAATGAAGGCGCCTTAAAAGGGGCACAGTTCCTCAAAGATTTATATGACGGAGGTGTCATGAAACCGGGAGACAACTATCAAATCGCGGATGGACTCTTCAAAGATGGCATGGCCATGGCGATTATTAATGGACCCTGGGCTATTGAAGGATACAAACAGGCAGGAATTGATTACGGTATAGCACCCATACCCAGTATCGATGGCAATCCTTGCAAACCTTTTACAGGTGTACAGGGCTTTCTTATTAATTCACAATCACCGAATACACTGTTTGCGATTGATTTCCTCGCAAACTTCCTCAATACAAAAGATGTCATGTACAGGTTATTCATGGCCGATCCAAGACCACCCGCAAGAGTAGATGTGGCTGAAATGGTTCAGGACAACGAAGATGTCTATTCTTTCTTCAAGAGTGCTGAAAACGGGATTCCTATGCCTAACATTCCAGCAATGGCAGCGGTTTGGGGCGCGATGGCAGATGCGTTAGATCAGCTTATAAACGATGAATTAGAACCCAAAGAAGCGCTTGATCAGGCAGTGGCTAAGATAGAAGCAGCTCTAAATGAATAAATAAAAATGTCACTTAAAGGGATGGATGGTTCGGAATTATTCCGGTGGATCATCCATCCTTTTTTATTTTAAAATGAAGGTGATTAGTGTGAAGATGTTGGGAAAATTACTCTTGTGGTTCTTGCTTGCCATCCTAAATGCCTTTCTGACATGGGGAGCGATCGTACTATTTACAAATGATGCGGCAGAACTGGGGATTATCATGGTCATCATAATCTTTTTTATTGATTTTGCCGTTATAAATCCAAAAGGTTACCCCTACAGGTATACGATTCCCGCATTAAGTCTTTTATTGATATTGACAGTTTATCCGATCTTTTATACCTTGAAGATAGCCTTTACCAATTATGGAACCGGCCATTTGTTTACCAGAAGCCAAGTTGTTGAACAACTTTTAAAGACCTATGTGACTGATGAGGACGCTACCCCTTATTCTTACAAGGTTTACGTCCATATGGAGGACTTTGCTCCAACTGAGAATTTTATAGTGATATTTACTGACGGGGAGAATCAATTTCTTGCGGAAAGGCCTCAAATCATTTCCGTTGACAGTGAAGGGAAAACCACTCGAAGTGTTGCTGAATACAAGGTAATCTCAAACGGAAACGTCATCATCGGAGATGATCAATACGACATCGTCTATTCATTGAAAAATAAAGATCAGATAATGGCGGTAGAGGGGACGGTTAAAGGGAAACAGATGACATATCAGTATTTTTTCTCCTTTGATGATCCCGATACGCTTTCCAATCAACGCATATTTATGAGCAAATATTATTTGAAATACCTTGACAGTGTTGAAATGACGAATTCTAAAAGATCGCTTGTCCGTTTCGGTAATGTTTACGGATTTCGTAAATTAGTTGATTCCAGAAAAAAATACCGCATAGATAAAGAATTGATAGAGGAAAATGGACGGGTTGTCGAAAGAACAGTTCTGGTCAACGTATCTACCGGGATTCAGCTCCAGGAATCAGATGGTACATTTTACGATATCACCCCACAAGGCCAACGTATGGATGTTGGGGGGTATAGAGGTTATGTGGGACTGAGGAATTTTGAAAAGATGTTCACAGACTCAAGATTTACCGGACCGTTTATCAAAATCCTAATTTGGACCTTTGCTTGGGCAATCTTAAGTGTTTTCTTTTCTTTTATCATCGGGTTGGGATTTGCCGTGATGTTGAATGATTCGAAGTTCAAAGGGAGAAACCTGTACCGAACTCTTCTGTTAATCCCTTGGGCGGTACCTGCATTTATTTCGGTATTGGTTTGGCGAAACGGTTTTTTCAACGAAACGTATGGCATATTGAACAAAATCGTGTTAGGACAATGGTTTGGAATTGACGCTGTCAGATGGCTTGGTGATGCCTTTATGGCAAAGGTTTCTGTGCTAATCGTTAATGTATGGTTGGGATTTCCGTATATGATGATGGTTTGTCTCGGAGCTTTGCAATCCATACCCGGAAATCTTTATGAAGCGGCTTCCATAGATGGTGCAACAAAGATAAGAAAGTTTTCCGGTATTACCATGCCACTGCTCATGACTTCTGTCGCCCCGCTTCTTATTGGTGCATTTGCCTTCAATTTCAACAATTTCACGAATATTTACCTCTTAACACGAGGAGGACCACCCATGTCAGATTCTCTGACAAATGCGGGATCAACGGATATATTGATATCCTACACCTATAAACTGGCCTTTCAGGGAGAGAGGGGACAAGATTTCGGGTATGCTTCAGCAATTGCCCTTTTCATATTCCTGATCGTGGCAGGGATCAGCTTCTTCCAGTTTAAGTTTGCCGGGACCTTTGAGGAGGTGAACAGGGGATGAGACTCATCAAGCATGTTGTTTTGATTGTTTTAATTATACTGATCTTGTTTCCCATGTTTTGGATCGCAGCCACCTCTATCAGAAGGGATAATGCCGCTTTTTCCACCAAATTGTTAAGCACACGATACACATTCCAGTATTATAAAGACCTGCTGTTCAACAGAAAAAACATCCCGCAACAAATCACAGAGATGAAAAAGATAACCAACCTTTCAAGTAAGTATTCGACTATGAGTCAAGAAGAACTCCTTGAAAATCTCAACAGAACTGAAAAGGAACTGAAACGACAAATGGCACTCAGTAAAGAACAGATAGCCAAATCTGAGGAATATGTGGAAGAAGTGGTTCAGTATGCGAGGTCACAAACTGATGAGATATATCGCCGCTTTAGTGAATTAAGGGATGAAGAAAGAGAATTTCTCCAAGAAACGTTAGAGAAAAGCCTTAAAACCTCAGATTTATTGACGGTAGAATTAAGTTTGGATCTCATTGAGAGTATAGAAGCTGCTTCAAAAAGCGAAAAGGAAAAATATTTGAATATCATAAAAGGACAAGCGCCTGATTTTGTATCAGAATATCACACAATAAACTCTAAGATTGATAATTACAGAGAATTTATCCAAGGCGAGTATGAGCAATGGTATCAAGACGTTCAAACAACCTTGAGCGATGAAATAAAGAATGAACTCCGGCAAATCAATGAACGATTTCTTGATCTACTCTCGGTTGCTGATTTTTCTTATTCAAAATGGAACAGGGAGATCAATTTGAGAGGATATCGTGGAATTAACAACGCCCTTGAGGAGAACTTAACTGAAGATGATTTTGAGAAATGGACACAGTTAACGGATTTATTCAAGGCAACTGCTCAAGAAATTGACACGGCTGTCAGTGCCTATGAAACGAAAAAGGCCGAAATCATCAACCAACTCAATGAACGCATTAATAAAGACGATACAGCCGTAGAGGCGTATAAGGAAGCCGAATCAGAAAGAAAGGCTGCTTATAATGCGCTCATTCGCCTTGAAAACAGCATTGAAACATCCCAGCAAGCAATAATGGAGATTGAAGAAAGGGGCGTTATACTCGATCAGAAGATACAAGGATCTATTTATGAATTGAAAGAACTGAAACAACTGTTTTCCCTGGAACTGACGAAGGAAATCGCCAACGGGGTTTCTTCAGCTCCTGAAGTTGAAGTTGTCATTGATCAGTTCAAAGAACTATCGAAAATGATCCAAGACATGGGAGAACTTCAAGTCGTGGACACGAAGC
>CAYUYU010000169.1:0-5275 GCA_964449405.1 uncultured Thermotogaceae bacterium | reverse complement strand
GCTATTTTGGAAGAAGAGTATTAAGAGCAGGGGTTGGTGAAACAGGGAGAGGTGAAGCGGGGTCTAGGGTCTGGGGCTTGGTAAGAGCGGGAGTTGGTGAAACAGGGTCTAGGGTTAGGGGTTTAGTAAAGGTAGAGATTGGAATTTTGGGATTTCTATGGACGTATTTTTGATCTATTGAGATTGTTGAGGTTGACAAACGAGCCCCTTAGTTTTTTTCTAAACCCTAAACCCTAAACCCCAGACCCTATGTAAAGATTGAGTTTGAATAAGTATTTAAGACTATACAGACAGAGGGGATAATATGAATAAAAACGGGACCAATTTTAGAGCGATTGGGAATAAGGTCAACAGACTGGAAGGAAAGGAAAAAGTCTGTGGAACCTCCAAATACATCAAGGACCTTGAATTTGAGGATATGGTTTACGTTGCCATAGCCACCGCGAATGTTGCCCATGGCATTCTCAAATTCATCGATGTGGAAGAGGCGAGAGGCTCGGAAGGTGTTATTGATGTGTTAACCCATGAGGATGTTCCGGGTAAAAACGAAATGGGAGATGTGGTGGCAGACTATCCGGCGTTGTTGAAGCCCGGGGATAAGATTGCCTATGTAGGAGATTACGTGGCATTTGTAGCAGCTGAAAGCCCTGAGTTAGCACGCAAAGCTGCCAAAAAGGTTCATATAGTGTATGACGCATTGCCCCCAGTTTTCGACATGGACGAAGCCATGATGGATAAGGTGATTATTCACGGAGACACGAACATAAAGACCCATTATGTGGTGAAAAAAGGCGAATATGATCCGGAAAGAATGTTTGAAAACTGTGATTTGGTCGTGGAAGGGGAGTTTTTTGCGGACTATCAGGAACAGGCTTATTTGGAACCTCAAGGAGTCATTGCTACCATCGACTTGAACAACACCTTTACCGTTTACGGTTCTATGCAATGTCCTTATTACGTCCAAAACGGAGTGGCGGAAGTGTTGGGTATCCCTTATTCCGATGTTCGCGTGATTCAAACTGAAACGGGTGGTGCTTTTGGCGGAAAGGAAGATGTACCCACTTATTTCGCCGTTCCTGCTGCGTTGGTTGCGAATAAATTAAAAAGACCGGCCAAACTCTGCTTAGATCGCGAAGAGGATTTACAGTTGACCAGTAAGCGTCATCCCATCAAGACCAGATACAAAGTAGGGGTAACCGATTACGGCAGAATCAGAGCCCTTCGGTGTGAAGCGGTTGGGGATATGGGGGGGCACGGAACACTTTCACCCATCGTTTTATGGCGTTCGGTGGTCCATGCAGCTGGAGCATACGACATTAAAAATGTCTCTGTGGATGTCTACGGTGTTTACACCAACAAAGTACCCTGCGGAGCCTATAGAGGATTCGGCTCACCTCAGGTATTCTTCGGAATCGAATCAATGATGGATCAGATTGCTCAAGAACTGAATATTGACCGCATTCATATCAGAGAGATCAACGCCTTGGAAAAGGGAAAAACAACCCCAACGGGGCATTTGTTAAATGAAGATATTGGCGCTAAAGACACCATTACCAAAATCAGAGATCGGGCCAAATGGGAAACCCTTCAGAAGGAAGTTGACCAATTCAACAAAACTCACAAATACGTTAAACGCGGGCTGGGAGTATCCCACATTCATTACGGGGTTGCCCTTGGAGCGATGGGACAACGTCTCGATGCAAGCGGTGCGTTTGTTCAGGTGTTTAAGGATGGAACGGTGGGTATTCAAATCGGAGGAACGGAGATGGGTCAAGGGGCCAAAACCACCATGGCTTTGATTGCCTCGGAGATTTTAGGGCAGGATATCTCAAAAATCCGTGTATACCAACCCGATACAGCCTTTGTGCCCGATAGCGGCCCCACCGTTGCCTCAAGAACCACTCTTTTCAGTGGAAATGCCGTGAAACTGGCTTGTGAGAAGTTATTGGAAAAAATGAAAGAAGTTGCGGCAAAGCATTTAAACCTTCCAAGAGAAAAGATCGTTGTTGGTGAAAGGTATTTTTGCGACGTTGAAAATCCCAAGTCCTGTATCTCTTTCCGTGATATTGCCCTGTTATCTGACACTGAAAACGTGGGCCTTTCAGCGACGGGGTGGTTCAAGACCCCCAAACTGCATTGGGATATCGAGAAGGGGTTTGGAGAAGCCTATGTGACCTATTCGTTTGCCACTAATGTAGTACTTGTGGAAGTCGATATGCTCACCGCACACGTACAGGTTTTAAAGGTATTTGCAGGCCATGATGTGGGACAGACTATCAACCTGGATGGTATTTACGGCCAGGTACAAGGAGGCTTTGTTCAGGGGATGGGATATGCCCTGTATGAAAAACTCAAACACGACGATAAGGGCAATCTTCTGACCACCAATTTCAACACCCTGACGATTCCCACCATACAGGAAATGCCGGAATTTGAAATAGAAATCATCGAAACCCCATTTTCAAAAGGCCCCTTTGGCGCAAAAGGTATCGGGGAACCCTCTTTGATTCCTGCTCCCGCATCCATTGCTAACGCCGTCTCACATGCCGTTGGCAAACGAATCACACAGATCCCCATTACAAAAGATTATTTGTTGAAGGTCATTAGTGAATCGTGAAAAAGCAGGGATTACGTTCTCTCCACAAGGGTTAATTCCTGTAGTTTCTACATTAGGGCCTGCTGAATAACTCAGAACACCTAACCCCTCGGGCACATCGTGAAGTTTTGTTCCTCAAAAACTTCTAAGGCATGTTTCCCAACGCCAGCTCTAAGGGAGGAATTTGGGGGTTTTTCAGCAGGTTTTACTTTAGAAAACTTCAAAAATCTTCACTTTTGCTTCAACTGCGTTTTTTATAATCGATACGGAAAGTGATAGATTGGAGGAAAACCATTTTGAACAAAAAGCGTGTGTTGTTTATCTGCAGTAAAAATTCCTGCCGGAGCCAGATGGCAGAAGCCTTTTTAAGAAAACTTGGCGGAGATGATTATGAGGTTTTTAGTGCCGGCTTACAAGCGTATCATATCGATCCGTTAGCCAAAAAGGTGATGGCGGAAATCGGTTATTCATTGGAAGGGCAATTTTCTAAGTCGTTGGATGGTTATTTAAATGAGCGATTCAGTTATTTGATTACTGTTTGTGATAAGGCTGAAAAAGCCTGTCCCATCTTTCCCGGTGTGAGCATACGCGAGCATTGGCCCATTGACGATCCGGCAAGAGTTGAAGGAGACATGGAAAAGAGGTTAAACGCTTACAGGCAGGCCAGGGATGAAATATTAAAACAAATTAAGCTGTTTTTGGAAGAGGAAACGGTTCAGTCATGATAAATAACAACTAGGCTTTTTTAAGATTTAAGCGCTTCATGAAGAATAAAAAGAAGTCTGTTCGTATCAACCGGTTTGGAAAAGATGTCATCGAATCCGGCATTCATAATATCTTCTTTTACTTTTTCGCCCGAATATGCTGTTAGTGCGGCGATAAAAGGTTTTTGCTTGACCGTTTTCAGTATATGCTTTAACAGGTCTTTTCCGTTCATATCCGGCAGTTGAATGTCCATCAGGATAATGTCAAAAGAATATGCCTTTAAAAGGCTTAAGGCTTTTGATCCGGATTGGACACCGATGATGTCAAGGCCGTATTTTTTTAAGTAAAGGGTCATAAACTTCCTGCTAATGGCATCATCTTCAACAACGAGAGCTCTTTTACCGCTAAAATCATAATGATTTGGTACTTCGTGTTCTTCAACGAGGGGTTCGCGTTTCATTGAGGAAGGGAAACTGACAGAGAATTTTGAGCCCCTACCCTCAACACTTGTAAGTGTCATGGTACCGCCGTGAATCTTGACGATATCACTGGTAATCGTTAACCCAAGCCCGCTTCCGGATGTTTTTATGCTATTCAGTTGCACAAAAGGTTCAAACACCTTTTTCTGAGACTCCTTTGGAATACCTATCCCTTGATCCCAAACCTGAATAAAGATCCTTTCCTCGGAGGTTTTTATGGTGATGCCGGCCTTTTTTCCTTCGGGCGTGTATTTGATGGCGTTAGAAAGCAGATTGTAAAAGGCTTTGTTCAGTAGTGTTTCATCCGCTTCAATAAAAATAGGCTCTGAGGATATTCCCTGATAGGTAAAGGATAATTCGATCTGTTTTTCCAGGGCAAAATAGCTCAACGACTGAACCACTTCTTCCAATAATCTGTTCAGATTGAAGATAGACATCTGTGGTTCAACCTTTCCAGCTGTCAATTTTGACAGGTCTAAAATATCGTTAATCATTTTAAGGAGGTACTTTCCGCTTTTTTTGATGTAAACCACATACTCATCAAAAAGCGATTGCCTATTTTCCCCTTCCGATTCTTCAATCAGTTTACTGAACCCCAAAATACCGTTCAAGGGTGTTCTCAGGTCATGGCTGATATTGGCGAGAAACATGTCTTTTGCCTTGTTGGCTTCTTGAAGTTTTGACGTGGTGCTTTCCAAATCTTGATTGGTGTCTTTTAAGTTTTGAATGAGAAAAACTCTTTCTTTTTCAATGGATGTGCGTCTTTCCTCTAAACGAATATTTCTGATCAAAATATAGATAGAAATGGCTAATATGGCGAGAAAAATGGCCGTTAGGACTCTGTTGGTCCGTTGAACGATTTTCCCGATGCTTTGATTGATATCATCGTAATAAAGTCCCGTTCCAATGACCCATCCCCAAGGCTCAAAGAGTTCCACATAAGAGAGCTTTTCCTCGATTCTCTCCAAATCCTCCCGAAGTGGCCACATGTATTCCACATACCCATTGCCCGATTCTCTTACTTTTTCGACCATGTCGTAGACCATTCGGTTTCCTGCAGGATCTTCATATTCCTTCATATCCGTTCCCTCAAGCTCACTCATATAGGGATGCATTAGCATATGATAATCCATATTGTGAACCCAAAAGTATTCATTTCCTTCAACGCCATATCTCAAGGCTTTGATCCTTTCAAGCAAGCGTTTTTTAGATTCTTCTTGAGTTAACTCTCCTGAAGTGGCTCTGTCATGATAGTGTCCGGCCAGTTCAATTACATTCTGGGTAAGTTTTTTCAGTTGGGTTTGCTTTTCTTCCAACAAAACAGTATTGATACGTGGAAGGATAAATCCGTAAAAGGCAAGTGCTGTCAAGAAAACGGTTAATCCAAGGGGTAATAAAGTTTTTATAATAATAGACCACTTTGAGATCGGAAGAGCACACCGTCTGAACTCCAGTCACATTCCTTTAGCTCGTATGCCGTCTTCTGCTTGAAAAA
>CAYUYU010000168.1:0-5297 GCA_964449405.1 uncultured Thermotogaceae bacterium | reverse complement strand
GACAGGACAGAATTTACATTGAACACAAGGGAAAATATCGAGACCCTGCAGTTTATGGTCGACAGAGTCCAAAAGCATAACGTCATGCCCAACGATGGACAGCTTGCAGGTATGGGAGACTGGGATCTTTTCATATCCGGAAGACTGGGTATGATTGTAACCGGCATTTGGGCGTTACCTACATTTATTAATGATTGTGATTTTGATTGGGATATTCAAGTGGAACCAGGTAACCTTGCTAAATCAACTCATTTCTTCTCAAATGGTGTGGTTATTAGTAAAGATGCCAAGAACAAAGAAGCGGCATTCAAATGGATTAATTTCTTATCTTCCAGTAGAGAAGTAGCCAAGATCAGAATTGATGCCGGTTGGGAATTACCAGCAGTGACTTACCAGGATATTTTGGATGATTACATTTCTCAGACACCGCCAGAAAACAGAGAAGCGGTCTTTGAATCTCTAAACTATCTCGTGACACCACCGGTTATAGAGGATATCGCAGAAATGACAGATATCATCAACAGACACCTGGATGAAGCGAGATACGGAGAAAAAACACCAGAAGAAGCTTTAAACGCAGCACAAAAAGAATTGGAAGAAAAAATCAGCTTGAAATAAAAAATACTACTGGCACTCACTTTGAGTGCCAGCTCTTCATACTCTTTACATTTTAGGAGGAAGACGTGGCTAAAAAGGCAACCAAAGAAGTAATGAAAGACATCAACTTAAAACTTTTGATGAAAGAAATATATTATTCAAAAGGAACAGATAGGGCTTCGCTGTCAAAAAAGACAAAGTTAAGTCCTGCAACTGTGACAAATCTGGTTGCTGAACTAAAGGAGCAAGGGAAGATAAAAGAAGTTGGGAATGCCGTTTCAACAGGGGGGAGAAAACCAATTATCCTGGCGATAAATCCCGATTACAGGTATGTCATCGGGATCAAGATAGGTTACAGTTATATCAATTTCATGCTTTCAGACTTGAATGGAACGGTAAAATCAGTGGAGCAAAAGGTGTATGATCAAATTACAACAGGTCTCATTATCACCGAACTGAGGCAACAATGGCAGTTATGGAAAAAAGAATATAGTGTTGAATTTCTTGGAATCGGTGTAGCTGTATCGGGAGTTGTGGATTCAATCAATGGAACGGTAATCAATTCTCAGCTCCTTAAATGGCAAAACGTGGAGCTTGCCAAACGCCTTAAAAAAGAATTTTCGGTAGATGTGCAGATATTGAATGATGTAGACTCTTTTGCTCTGGCACAAATGTGGAAAGGGGAAGCGTATCAGTACAAAAACGCGGCTTTTTTAACCCTGGGAGTAGGAATAGGTGGGGCTATCATCTTGAATGGCACTCTTTTATCCACCTACGGAACGGTCACCGAATTTGGACACATTACTGTGAGAGAGGATGGCATCAAATGCAATTGTGGCAGCAGGGGGTGTCTTGAAGCTGAGGCTTCATTTAAAGCCCTTTCAGAAAAGATAAACATGGCGACATCATCCGGGAAACTCAAAGCAGCATTTCGAACCATGAACGATGATGAAAGCGCTGAAATAGATTTTATAAAACGCGCATTGAAAGAAGATAAACAAACAACACTTGAAATATTCAGAGAATATTCAACTTTAGTAGGGATTGTGTTAAAAGATATCATTAACATCTTTAGACCTGATTATTTTCTCATCGGAGGAGAGGCAATGGCATTTTCAGATTACTTTTACAAAAATACGGTAGAATTTGCCAAAAGGAATTGCTTCAAAGGTTTGTCTGACAATCTGCTGTTCGACAAAGATCACATAGGAGAGAATGCATGGACGTTAGGGTGTATATATAAAGTGATTGACAAAGACATGTTTAATTCGAATACAATCAATTCTTGAAATAGAGGAGTGAGGTTATGACGAACTTTATCCATTTACCATACGGCACAGAAAATCCATATGATGGTGAATACAAATACGAAAGGGATCCCTTTATACCAATAGCAGAGGAAAAGGTCATTCTCAATTACGCAACCGATCGGGGCGTTTTGGGACAAAGAAGCTGGTTGGAACTGAAAGAAAATAACGGGAAGGTCAAGGTGATTCGCTCCGAATGCAGGAGAAATGTGCCTGAACAACCCCTTTGGCAAGCAAAATTTGTTGCTCCTTCTGCTGGAACAGTCGTGGCGTACCGATTTGGTTTTGGTCGAGGCCCGCAAACGGCAGAATATTCGGATTGGTATGAATGTACGGCAAAAGAATGGACAAATATTGCAGACAAGATTGAAATAAATGAAGATATTTTGTCATTCAATGCAGATCATCAGAAAATCTGTAAAAAAGAAAGAATCAAATCCATCAACGCTTTAACGGACGGAAAAGATTATTTCGATATGATCTTTGTGATTAAAAGAAAACCGGGAGAAAATTTTTTTGGACTTGGTGAGCACTATGATTCGTTGGCCCTAAAAGACGAGGACTATTATGCCTTTGTTTACGACCAATGGAAAGTCCAAAAGAAAAAGGGATATGCCCCGGTACCTTTCATCTTTTCCGATAAGGGCTTTGGATTATTCTTTGATACCGGCTATATGACACAATATACCCTGACAGAAAATGAACTGTATATTCGTGTCTTTTCTAGTGATTTACCCATCCGGGATTTACAACTTCATTATTGGGAGGGGGAACAACCCATTGATTTGATCAACAAAATGTACGCCATTTCAAAACCTACATTACCGCCAAAATGGGCTTTTGGGCCTTGGCTATCTGCCAATCAGTGGAACTCACAAAAGAAAATGGAGGAAGTCCTTAAAAAAGTCACTGAATTGAATCTGCCTTCTACGGTGGCGGTTATCGAAGCGTGGTCTGATGAACAAAGTTTTTACATCTTCAACGGAGCACAGTACGAGCCCGTTGAAGGAAATGAAGCCTTAACCCTGAATGATTTCACCTTCAAGGATCCTTGGCCGGACCCCAAGAAAATGGTGGATGATTATGGTAAAAAGGGAATTAGGATGGTGTTGTGGCAAATCCCGGTTTTAAACTCGCCGGAAAGCATCAAAAAACAACATGCAAATGACAAACAATATATGACGAAAGAAAAACTCATCGCCTTGAACAAAGATGGTAGCCCATATGAAATCCCCAAAAATAAATGGTTTGAACACAGCAACGTTGTGGATTTCTTTAAAGAGGGGGCAAAGCGCTGGTGGCAGTCAAAACGGAAATATTTATTTGAAGAAATCGGCATTGCCGGCTTAAAGACCGATGGTGGTGAACACCTTTGGGGAAGAGACACCTTCGTGGGGGACCATGAATCAGCTGTCAAAATGCGAAATCTTTACCCTGAAGCCTATTTTAGTGCGGCCAAAGAGCTGGTGGGTGAGGATGGCTTGCTTTTCAGCCGAGCAGGGTACAGTCGATCTCCACAATCAAGCATCTTCTGGGTGGGTGACGAAGATTCCGACTATGAAGCCATGCGTGACAATTTCGTTGCCGGGCTGAATGTTTCCATCTCGGGTAATCCGTTTTGGGGTTGGGACATTGCAGGATTCAGTGGTGAACTGCCCTCAAAGAGTCTTTATCTCAAGGCTCTTTGGAATTCAATCTTTGTGCCCATCTTCCAGTTCCATTCAGAAGATCCGGGCGATCCCGTACCATCGGCAGAACGTACTCCCTGGAATATGGCGGAGGTTTATAAAGACCCTGAGATCATCAATATTTACAGACGTGTTGTGTCATTAAGAATGTCATTATTGCCTTATATCTATAAAGAAGCCGTCTACGCGGCTGAAAAGGGTGTGCCATTAACGACACCTATTTTTGAAAAGCAAACAAATTCACAAATATGTTATTATTTCGGGCGGGATATGCTCGTATTTCCAAATCTCTCCAATGAAAAAACCGTTCTGTCCATCGAACTCCCTGCGGGACGTTATATAAACCTCTGGAGCGGAGAAAAGGTGGAAGGAAATGAACCATTAACCTATACGATGGACAAATACCCGGTCGTTTTTGTCAGGGAAAATGCGATTATCGAAGTGAACGTGGATGAAAGTAGAGATTTGTTTGCTCCAAAGTGGAGTTTGGAAGAGACAGGTGCCGTCATCTTTGCCCCCAAAGAAAACGCATCACAATTTCAAGATTACCGAAACTCAAAAATAAAATGGTTGGGGTATATCACCCATTCTTCCATTAACGGAGTCATTGACATCAACTGGGAAAAAATCTAAGGATCAGGAAAGGAAGAATATGGATCTCGTCGAAAGCTCAATCAAGATCATCAAAGACAATCAACACGAAAGCGGTGCCTATATTGCCAGTCCCAACTTTTCTCAATATGGCTTCAGCTGGTTAAGAGACAGCTCCTTTATTGCCGAAGCCATGCTTTATGCGGGTGAAAGGGAATCCGCTTATCGGTATTTTCAATGGGTTGAAGGGGTGATAGAACGATATTCGGAGAAGATTATCACAACCCTATCCAAAAAGACTGAAGCGATTACCATTGAAGATTACCTGCCCACCCGCTATCGATTGGATGGCAAGCAGAATAACGATAACTGGGAAAATGCTCAAATTGACGGGTATGGCACGTATTTGTGGGCGTTGAATGCGTATTCCAAAAAAGAAGGTTTTCCCTTCAACATCCAACCCATCCAATATATCACTCAGTACCTGGAAAAATTATGGCAGCTCCCCTGTTATGATGCATGGGAAGAGGAAAAATCAGCCGTTCACACCTCCACGTTGATATCAGTGGCAGCCGGATTAAAGGCCGCTGAAGAGCTTTTGCAAAAGAAAACCGATTGGGAACAAATTTGCAAATATATTGAACAAAAACATACCAAAGATGGACGATTCATCAAATCAACATTGAATGACGGGGTAGATGCCAGTCTCATATGGGCAATTTGCCCCCTTAAGCTCTGGGACAAAGAACATCCCCTCATCAAAAAAACCGTCCAACAAATCGAACATGACCTCAATTTCGGTGGTGGCATTAAGCGATACTTAGAAGACTCCTATTATGGTGGGGGCAGCTGGATACTCTTATCTGCGAATCTGGGGGAATACTATCAGCAAACCGATCAAACTGAAAAATACAAACAGATCAAAGACTGGATCGAAAGACAAACAACTCAAAACCAAGAACTGCCCGAACAAGTCAAGGAACACCTGCTTTTTGAAGACTATTATGACAAATGGGTCCAAAAATGGGGTGAAATTGCAGTTCCCTTACTTTGGTCTCATGGGAATTATCTTAAGATGGTGGGATGATGTTTGTCCGCTCAATCCCTTCGTTTA
>CAYUYU010000167.1:0-5304 GCA_964449405.1 uncultured Thermotogaceae bacterium | reverse complement strand
AATTTTCATGTATACACCTCACAAAGCGATTTGTTTTCAAATGATATTCTTGCAACCCTTTCAAGGGTACCCACATGGGGCACACCTACAGTAGGGATGTGGCTCTTTTATCATAACATTTTTTGTGATAAAATAAGAGGATATTTTTATTTGGAGAAAGAGAAAATGGAAAAACGTAATCAAATGCTTTATTCGGATGTCATGAAAGGGTTTCTTATATCGGCGGTAATCATTGGGCATTCTTTACTCATTGTGACGCCTTATCTTTCTTCAACGGGAGAGAATTTGTTCTTTTCTTTTCTTTGCAAGGTTTTATCTCCTTGCGTGTTTTGCTTCTTTTATTTTTTTGGATATGGACAAGGGTTAAAGCGCAAACGTAATAATTCTAAAAGGTTGATGAAAAGGGTCAGTTCTATCTTCTTTACTTATTGCATATGGGCCTCTTTTGCATGGGTGTCTTTTCAATTTTTGGGTTCTGAATTTAATATGATTAACAACGCAAAGGGGATTCTTTTGGGTAAACCTTTTACCATTCAGTTTTTGTCGGTTTTGTTTACTTTTACAGGTTCTTGGCAGTACTATTTCATCTTCATCTTTATCGTTTCGATGTTTTTACTATATTTCTTTAAACATTCGTCTTTAAAGGCTTTAAAGGTCTACTTGGCCATTTTTTCTACCTTACAGGTTTCTTTTTTTCTGATCATCACGGTTTACTTGTATAAGGCTCCGGTGAATCAGGACGATTTGAGACGGCTGGGAATTATGGTCTATGCGAATCCGATTGCATGGTCTATCCCATTGTTTTGGGGATATTATCGTGCTGCGGCAAGAAAACAAGCTGTCGGTACGATTCGGTTCCGTTGGTTTTATGTCATCCTTCCAATCGTTTATTTGTTGGCGGTGTCTGAGACTTATATTTTGGGCCGGAAATGGAACGGGTATTATTTGTTAGATCAGTTTACCCTTCTGACACTGTTAAATTCCGTTTTAATGCTCTTTTTTTATGATTTCATAATTAAGAAAGTCATTACGAAGTTGAATAAAGATTCCCTTGTAATTGTCTTTGCAAGTAACATGGGACGATATTCTATCATTCCTTTTTTTGTCCATCTTCCCTATCAGTGGTATCTTTTCGTTTTATTGACACAATTAACTCACTTACAGTTGAACCCGTTACCTGCTTTTATAGTCATTTCCACTATCGGCTTATGCATGTCGTATTATTCCATTAAGTTGATTGACTTGCTACCGGTGAAAATCAAACGATTGCTTATGGGTATTTAAAAAAAGCCCCTTCAAAATGAAGAGGCTTTATGGTATATTTCTTTAGCCAGTTTTATTGTAAATTTTCTATGGTAATGAGTTGAAGGGGAACGATGACTAATTCTTCTACTTCTTTTCCTTCCATGATATCGTTCGCTGCTTCAACAGCCATTGCCATCTGGAGATCTGGTTGTTGCTTAACGGTAGCCACCATTTCTCCTTTTTTAATGGCTTCAAGGGCATCGTTGACGGCATCAATTCCAAATACTTTGATTTCATCAATTTTTCCATCGGATATGATGGCTCTGACTGCTCCCAATGCCATTTCATCGTTATGTGCGTATACGGCATCTAATTCGGGATTTCCCTGAAGAACGTCTTCCATAACCCTGGCTGCTTCTTCTCTGCCATAATTGGCCGTTAGACTTGTGACAACTTCGATATCCTCATATTCTTCGATAACTTCAAGAAAGCCTGCTTGTCTGTCGTTGGCGGATGGTGCTCCGGGAATGCCTTCAAGGATGGCAACTTTTCCCTTTCCATTTAATGCGTCAACCAAAGCTTCTCCTGCAAGCTGTCCAGCTTCTTTGTTGTCAATGTCAAGATGCTGTGCTACTTCAAGACCCTTTGCAGGCCTTGTAACGGTGATAACAGGAATACCTATCATTATGGCTTCAAGAACAGCTGGTACTACTGCGTCTGAATCGGTTGGGTTGACGATGAGTACATCAACATTTCGTGTAATAAGGTCCTGAATTTGTGAGAATTGTTTTTCAGATGAATCCTGAGCGTCCAAAGTGATCATTTCAATTCCAAGTTCAGCTGCTTTTGCTTCTCCGCCCTCTTTCATTGTGACAAAGAAAGGATTTGCAAGTGTGGATACGGCAAAACCGATTACCTTTTCAGCTGAAAATGCCATTCCTGTCATTAATACGACTAATAATAATACAACAAACTTCTTCATAATTTTCCCTCCTGTTTTTGGGGCTATTCTCCCCTTTTTGCCATTACGGCTATTAAGATGATGATACCTTTTACGATTTGTTGGAAAAATGCTGAGACTCCAATCAGATTCATTCCATTGTCGATGACGCCAATGACCATTGCTCCAAGCAGTGTTCCCAATACTGTTCCTATACCACCGGATAGCGAAGCTCCTCCCAGGATGACAGCTGCGATGACATTTAATTCCATGCCTTCAGCAGCAGTCGGCTGAGCTGAAAGTAATCTTGACGTGATTAAAATACCTCCAAGTCCACTTAGAATACCGGATATCATGAAGGCGATAACTCTGTATTTTTGCACTGGAATGGCAGATAATTCAGCCGCCTGTGTGTTTGCACCAATAGATCTCATGTATATCCCGTGCTTTGTCCGGTTCATGAAATACAAAGCAATGATAAAAACACCTGCTGCAATTACTGTTGAAAATGGAATGGGTCCAATATAACCGGCACCGAGTTTACCAAACGCAATAGGTAAACCAGATATGGGTTTTCCACCAGTCCAGACTAATCCTATACCACGTGCGATGCCAAGCATTGCCAAGGTAACGATGAATGATTGCACTTTTCCGTATACGGTTAAGAGACCATTAATGGAGCCCATTAAAAATCCCATGGCTAAACCGGTAAGAATCGCAAGGAAAATGGAACCAGAGGCGCTTAAAGCCGCTGCCGTGGCGACACCTGAAAGAGCGGCCAATGAGCCCACTGACAAATCTATTTCTCCGGTTAATATAACAAAGGTCATTCCGATTGCAACAATTAATGTGATGGAAACTTGCCGCGTTATATTAAGAAGGTTACGTGATGTAAAGAAGTAAGGGGACAAGATCATAAAGGTTATGACGAGGACAACAAGAATGAGTAATAGTCCCAATTCTCCTTTGAGTAATCGTTTGATTTTGGCTATATGATCATGTGAATCGATTTGCATTTGCTTGGTCTGGTTTTTCATTGATCTCCTCCTAACGCGACAGATAGAATTTTTTCCGTTGTTGAGTGTTCTTTTGTAAGTTCCTTCACTATGGAGCCTTTTCTTAAAATGAGAGTTCTGTCACAAATTCCGTTAATTTCTTTAAATTCAGCTGAAAAAAGAATGATTCCAACGCCATTTGAAGCTAGTTTCTGGATGAGTTTAAAGATTTCAGTTTTTGCGCCAACATCGATACCTCGGGTTGGCTCATCCATCAATATGATTTTCGGGTTTCCAGAAAGCCATTTTCCAACGACCACTTTCTGTTGATTTCCTCCGGATAGTTTTTGAGCCTCTGCTTTAACATTTAACGGTTTCACTTTTAATTTTTCTGCTGTGTCACGTGCAAGTTTTTGTCGTTTTTTCATTGAAACAAAGGTGTTCTGAATGACTTTATCGATATTTGCGACGGTAATGTTGTGTTCTATAGAAAGATTCAGGAAAAGACCCTGATCTTTTCGGTCTTCCGGGATTAATGCAAATCCGTTTTTATGAGCATCTTGTGGTGTTTTGTGAACAATTTCTTTTCCATTCAGGTGTATTTGCCCCGTTTCATTTTTGTCTGAACCAAAGAGACCAAGGGCAAGCTCACTTTTTCCTGCTCCAATTATGCCGGTTATCCCCAAAATCTCACCTTTTTTAAGATGAAAAGAAAGGGGTTCTTTCATTTTGGCCGTTTTATAGTTTTTGATTTCCAGTAGGGTTTCTTCTTTCGGCTTATCATTCCTTATAGGAAATTCATCTTTAAGTTCTTTGCCTAACATGGCTTTAATAAGTGTTTTGGAATTGGTTGTTTTAATTTCAAAAGTCCCCGAATTTTCACCATCTCGGAACACACTTGCCCGGTCGCAGACCCTGAATACCTCATCCAGATAATGGGTGATATAAATCATGTTGACCTGCTTGTTTTTCATATCATCCATGATGGCGAAGAGTTTCTCGATTTCAGCTGAACTCATACCGGTTGTGGGTTCATCCAATACCAATATGTTTGCATTAATTGACAGGGCTTTTACGATTTCCAGTATTCTTTTTTCACCCATTCCCAAATCACTGACCATTGTCTGTGGGTGAATATCGATTCCAAAACTTTTCAGATAATTCAAGGATTTATCAAGGATTTGTTTGAAATCTATCTGACCCAGAATGTTTTTTACCGGTTCATGACCCAGGAAGATATTCTGTGCAACGGTGAGTGATTCAACCAAACTGAGTTCTTGATATATTGCGGCAATACCTTTAAATCTTGCAGCTATGGGGTTTTCTACTTTAACCGGATTTCCTTTGATAATGATATTTCCGGAATCCATTTGATAGACTCCCGTGAGTATTTTAATTAGCGTGGATTTTCCTGCACCGTTTTCACCCAGCAATGCGTGTACTTCTCCCTCTTTGAGTTCAAAGTCAACCCCTTTTAACGCCTTGACTCCTCCAAAGCTTTTTTTAACTGATTCGAGTTTCAGAACCGTTTTGATTTTATTGACAACAGTTGCTGACAAATGTCTCCACCTCTTCAGTTGACGGTATGGATGTTTGGGCGCCTTTTTTTGTTGTGCTTAAAGCAGCAGCAGCGTTGGCATAAATGATAGATTCTTCTAAAGTGCAATTTTGAGATAGTTTGGCACATAGTGCTCCTGAAAAGACATCGCCGGCGGCGGTTGTATCAACAGAATTGACTGAAATACCTTTAAATGTCTTAGGATTTCCGTTGATGAGCGTCATACAGCCGGACTGTCCCAATGTAATAAAGGGATATCTGACACCCTTTTCTTCTATAAACTTTAAAAACGCTGCTTTGTCTTCATCGGTGTCAATACGCTTACCAAAAAGAATTTCCGCTTCCGTTTCATTTGGCTTGATGATGTCGATACACTTTAATACCTCATCCGGGATTTTTTCATTTGGCGCTGGTGCTGGATCTACCACGACAAACATTCCAGCTTGTTTTGCAGTATTAATGGCTTTGTAAATAATATCTCTCGGGACATCGAATGTGGTCAGTAGAATCATTCCGGTTTTGAAATGTTTCCTGCCTACAGATATAGCATACAAATTGAAAGCTGC
>CAYUYU010000166.1:0-5313 GCA_964449405.1 uncultured Thermotogaceae bacterium | reverse complement strand
CCCGGCCGATGGGAGTCCTTACAGCTCCGGCATTGGATCGTCAAGGCGTTTTTGGGAGAATTGTCCCGAGGCGAAAAACATTATCTTTCCTGCAGACTCATCTTCGGTTAGCTCTCATATTCTAATCGGATAGGCTTTTCTGTTGTGAGGATTGCGTCAAAAAAGCCACTCAAGGCAGCGTCGGTTAGATTCGAAAATGTCCTTGGGTTTGAATTCGATCAATAGCCATAAGTCCAAAAGGCAGCACCGTCGGCCAGGATTCTCCGGAAACCGGGCAAAATTAATGTGTGTTTGTTGGCTGATAAAAATATTGCAGATAAAAACGGGAATTGACTATGAAAGGAGGATGCTGTAAGCCCTATAGAAAGCATATGGGCCGTTATTTTGGATTTCGTGATAAGTTTTTCCCGAGCCTTGTTCGGAGACTAAGGTGATCAAAATTCAAAGTCTGTAGTCCAAAATATGAAAGCCTTTCCTATGAAGCTGGCGCCCGAAGACGAACAAAAGGCCATCGCCACCGTCTTCTCCACCATGGAAGCCGAAATCGCCGCCCTTGAACAGCGGCGCAACAAAACCAAAGACATCAAACAAGCGATGATGCGGGAATTGCTGACCGGAAAGACGAAATTGACATGAATGCCAAATTACTGGGCACAAAATCGATAAAAGAGATTGTTGATGGCAAATACAAATTTTTTATCCCTGACTATCAAAGGGGTTATCGGTGGGAAAAAGAAGAAGTTACGGACTTGTTGAACGACATTGAGGAGTTTGCAAAGAACTCTAAAGGCTTTTATTGCCTGCAACCGCTGGTGGTTTTGGAGCGAAAGCCAGAGAACCCCGGTTCCAAGACCGTCTGGGAGGTCGTCGATGGCCAGCAAAGATTGACAACGCTGTTTCTCATTCTGTGCGAGATTGGGCCTAAAGAAGCAACATTTAACATACAATATGAGCGACATATAGAAACCATTAATGGACTTGGGGAGTTGCTCGAGAAGCTCAATTCAGACAATGAGAATGGGGTGTGTTTACCTGATTTCTATTACATTAAAAATGCCAGTAAAGCAATTAACGAATGGTTCGGGAAAAATAAGGGACACCATTTGTCTAAACTCGGACAAGTTGATGGCCCGGACATTAGATTTATCTGGTACCAGATTGCCGTCGATGATTCCATTCCTGCTTTCATGCGGCTCAATACAGGGAAGATTCCGCTCACACCTGCCGAACTTGTTCGCGCACTTTTTCTCCATTCGGGTAAACTTGAAAAGGCAAAGCGATTGCAGCTGGCTTTATCTTGGGATCAGATAGAGCGCCGCCTACAGGAATCCGATTTCTGGGCGTTTCTGACAATAAAAGACTATAAACCGGAAAATCGTATTGAACTGTTGCTTGCCCATAGCATCGTTGGAAAGAATGAAAATGATAAGCGCTTTATTTTTAATTATTTTTTTGGAGAGCTAAAAAATCAAAAAAATAATGACGATAAACGCAATAAACTTTGGGCGTCTCTGGAAGATCTTTTCTCGACTTTCAAGGAGTGGTACGAAACAAGTTATCTTTTTCACCTTGTCGGATTTCTTATTGAAAGTGGGGTTTCTCTGGAAGCGCTGGCCAAAGAAGCCACGAAAAAAGGAGGATGCAAAAATGATTTCCGGGACCACCTGATGAAACAGACCAGGGAAGAGGTGCTCCCAAAAGTTGTTGATTTTTCATTCGATAGCATTTGCGATTACTTAAAAACGCTCAGCTATGATCAACACGCGAAACAGATCAGATCCGTTTTACTGTGTTTAAATCTTGTCACTCTAGTACCCGTAAATGACAAGACAAAGACGGGCACCATTCGCTTTTCTTTCTCTGCCTATAAAAACGAAGCGAATGGATGGGATATTGAACACATACGCGCCACCGAGTCCCGTTTGCCGAAAGGAAAGAAGGAATTAAAAGAAGCGCTTAAGGCGATAAAAGAATACGCGGAGATTATTCGCAAAGACTCTATTTTCGAAATGCTTGAAGAATACGAAGAGAAAAAACCCCAAGAACTCCTTAGGTTATATCAGAAATCAATTGATGAATTGGAAGACAAGGAGATTGAGGCCAGCAATGACATTTCCAATTTAACGCTGCTGGATGTGGCGACTAATCGTGGATACGGCAACAGCCCTTTCCAAGTCAAGCGTCGGTGGATTCTGGGACCCGATCATCAGGCGAAGTATGTACTTCCATGCACTCGAAATGTCTTTTCCAAGGGATATTCTTCAAATCCCGCAACGTTGCTGCAGTGGACTAAAGCCGATGCCGATGACTATTTAAAAGCAATGAGCGAAACCTTGTCCCAGTTCTTTTCCAATGGTGTAAAGGTGGCAGAATGAGTAATTCAAATTTGAAAGGCGAGCACCTTAGTTTTTTTCAACTCATTGAAAAGTACGAAGTTGAAATTCCTCTGATCCAACGGGATTACGCGCAAGGCAGAGAATCCGCCGAAGATGTCAGGGCTGGTTTTTTGGGCTATCTCTATACGGCCCTTGAAAACGGAAAGGACACCAGCCTGGATTTTGTCTATGGTAAGGTGGAATGGACGACTTTCCAGCCCATCGATGGCCAGCAGAGATTAACCACGCTTTTCCTTCTGTACTGGTATCTGGCGCGTTGTGCGGATAAAACAAATGAGTTCATCAAAAAGCTTACACCGAATGGGGGTGGCGCTCCAAGCGAAATTCGTTTTCGCTATTCAGTAAGGCCAAGCTCACAGCGATTTCTTTCAAAATTATTGGATTATCGCCCGGAAATGAAAAAATGCCTCAGCAAGGAGATCAAGGATCAAAACTGGTTCTTTAATAATTGGCTCCACGATCCAACCGTTGCCGGGGTATTGGTAATGCTTGATGCCATTCAGGAAAAGTTTCCGGCAGAGAAAACGGGCGAATTTTACGACAAACTATCCTGCATTAAGATGGAAGTTTTGGATTTGAAGGATGCGATATCCGCCGATGACATTTACCTTAGGATGAATGCACGAGGGAAGGCACTCACTGGCTTCGAAAAATTCAAGGCATGGATGATTCGGAAACATAAAGAACTTAAATGGTCGCACCCTGACAAAGAAGATCGCACCTGGAAGCTCCTGTTGGATGTCGATTGGCTTGAAATGTTCTGGCATTTTCACCGCAAGGAAGACAATCCCGCCGAGGCCGTGTCAAAAGTCTACTATCGCATGTTTGCAGCATTGGCAGTCAATTATCATGCTGCAAGTGAGGAGGAGTCGAATCCAAAACCGGACTGGTTTAAAGATGAATTTGCGCATAATATCTCCGTTTGGGAAAAGCTGTTTAACGACGAGGAATGCCTCAAAAGTATTTTCAGGAGCCTCCATGCGCTTTCCTCTAGGAGTAAAGGAAAATGGTTTGTTGATCAACTACGCAAGCGGTTAGAAGACCGCAAGGTCGGTCCATTTGGCGATAAGGCGTTGGATGTTGTGTTTTTTGAAGAACCAAAGGAACCGTTGACTTTTAACGCAAGAGTTTGGTTGCATGCCATTGTTATGTTCTTCGAGCATTGGACCCCTGAAACTAGGGAAGGGGAGATTCACTGGTTCCGGGTTGTTCGTAATTTGATCAATAACACTGAAATCGTTCAAGAAAATTTCATCAGTACCATCAAAAGTATAAAAAAACTATCGGAATTTAAAAAGAATAACGATGCTTGTTTCATAAAAGCCGTAGCCGACCTTTCTCCGAATGATCTCGATGGCTGGAGGCCGGCGCAACTGAAGAATCAATTGAAGGAGGAAATCAAAAAGGCAAAGCTGATCCAGCTTCCAGATCAGGCAGAAAAGGGCTGGGAAGAGACAATTATTACGGCGGAAAACCATCCAGTTCTGTTAGGGCAAATTGAACTCTTGTTAACTTTAGGTTCAGCAAATGATCTACACGCATTCAAGAAACGCTGGGAGGCAATTAACCATGTATTGGATAAGGATGGCGATCAGATTGGCAAAGAGGAGTATTTGCTGACACGGGCCTGCATTGCATGTTGTGAAAAAATAGAATTGGGTTGGCAGGAGAGAATCAACTTGCCGCGAACCGGCCCAGAATGGGCCGAGGCCTTGAGTCGAATTCGTGGAAACAATGCTTTCCGACAAGGATTGACAGAGCTAATCAATCGTTTAATTTATAAGAGCGATATTGGAGCGGAAGTTGTTGGTATTATTTCATACGGTAAGGGCCTGGAAGATATAAACTCACTGTCTGGAGACGAAATAAGTGTTCTTTTTGAAAGTTTCGAATTAATATATAAAAAGAATTATTTATTTCCAAATCCTAAGGCAGACGATGATTGGATGGGCGATGTCATTCATTATGGAGAACATTTATTGCCCTTATCCAATACAAGGAAAATTCAGAATTACTATGACAACGGAATATTCCTTTATTGGAAAACCAACGCGACAGAAAACGATATTTTGCTGGGACCGGAAGCGCGGCTAAGGAATCAATTGATTCAAACAATGCTCCAGCAAGGATGGTCGTTTGAGCAAGGATCAGAGGAAGAGAAATCCCGAAAAATCGATATCAACAACAAGGTATGCTTTTTCAAAGGACATAAGATAAAGCTCTTCAAAGAAGATGGGACAAGCAAAATGGTTTTTCTGTTTGATTACGATAGATTGTCTTTCGAAAATACTGATTTTGAAATTCAATATGGTGAGGATGGTAGCTTAAGGGATTTTGAGAAAAGATTAAAAGAAGGAGAAAATTCATTTGAGAAATCAGAATTAGTTAAAATTTGCGAACAATTGAATAAAGCTAATCCTGATGGTAATTCCCATGGAGTACATCAAGCGGGAACAAAAAATCATGCCTGAAAAACCTCGTCCCGAACGGCCTACCCGGATTCGGGCGAACGATTGCCAAGTTTCGTCAAAAGTACGGTTGTTTCCAATTCGAACCAAGCTTTCTCCCCCGGGTGGTTTTTCCCCGGGGATATACCGCCTGGGCGCACATCAACTACGTCTTTTTCCTCCTTTTTCTTTTTTTCCGGCGAACAAGTCCGGGAGCTTTTCGACGCCGTCACGTTTTCAGCTGGTGATCAAACTTCCGCAGATTCCAAAGGCGGAGGATAACTCCCTACTGGTTTGATGCTGAGCGCCCTTGCCCTTGAATTGTGAGAAATAACCCGGATCTCCCCCCACTCTTATGGACGCCTCCCCCAGACACCATGGAAATTGCCTAAGGGGTTGTCCATGGCGATCAACTGCAGCTTGAGATTTTGAGCCAGGGCAACGAATTCGCAGTCGTAAGCGGAACATTT
>CAYUYU010000165.1:0-5336 GCA_964449405.1 uncultured Thermotogaceae bacterium | reverse complement strand
GAGAGGCATTTGGGATCAATTTTGACCCCAGTCATTTGATTTGGCAAGGCGTCACACCCCATTTATTCTTAAGGGACTTTGCCGACCGGGTTTATCACGTTCACATGAAAGATGCGGCAGTAAGGCTTGACGGACGATCCGGTATCCTGGGTTCTCACATCGATTTCGGGGACAATCGCAGAGGTTGGAACTTCCGATCATTGGGACACGGTGATGTTGAATTTGAAGAGATCATTCGTGAACTCAACGCCATGGATTATCAGGGACCACTTTCCGTTGAATGGGAAGACTCGGGAATGGACCGCGAAGCGGGCGCAAAGGAAGCGTTGGAGTTTGTTAAAAAGGTGGATTTTCCGCCTTCAGGCATTTCGTTTGACGATTCAATGAAAAGCGAGTGACAATACATAAAGGGGATATGATGGCTGAAAAAATCCTGAAGTTAAAAGGAATCAGCAAAGAGTTTTCAAAAGTTAGGGTACTAAACAACATCAATGTTGATATCGAAAAGGGGGAGATTTTTGGCATCATTGGAGAAAATGGCGCCGGAAAGTCCACCCTGATAAAAATAATCAGCGGTATTTATATTCCAACTGAAGGGGAGTTGTACTTCGAAAATAAAAAGGTGAGAGAATTCACCCCTCAAACTGCCAGAGAGCTTGGAATCAGTCTAATACCGCAGGAATTTAATCTTATAAATGACTTGAACGTTTTTGAAAACATCTTTTTGGGAAAAGAGTATCAGAAGGCTGTTTTGTTAGATAAAAAGAAAATGATCAAGAAAGCTGAAGAACTTCTCGCCATGCTACATACTCAGATAAAACCAACGGATAAGATTCAGGACTTAAGCGTGGCAAAAAAGCAAATGATAGAAATCGCAAAGGCATTGGCCTATGATAGCAAGTTATTGATCATGGATGAACCTACCACTGTTTTAACCGGTTCGGAAATCGAATTGCTTTTTAATCTGATGAACCGGTTAAAGGAAAATGGTGTAACCCTCATCTACATATCCCATAAACTCAAAGAAGTCAGAGAAATTTGTGATCGAGTGATGGTGTTGAGGGATGGTGAACAGATAGAGATTGAAAACACGCAACATATGGATGAACACAAAATGGCGACTTCAATGGTAGGTAGAGAACTTTCTCAAATATTTCCTGAAAAAAACCAACCCGATGAAGAAATTGTTTTACAGGTGGAGAATCTTTCGGTTAAAGGGGTCCTTGAAGACATCAATTTCGATTTGAAAAAGGGAGAAATTCTCGGGTTTGCAGGTCTTGTAGGCGCTGGAAGAACTGAAGTGGCAGAAACCCTTATTGGTATTCGAAGAATGACCTCAGGGAAAATTTACATCAATGGGAATGAAGCCCATATCAAAAACCCTTCAGATGCTGTAAAACACAACATTGCTTATCTCTCCGAAGATAGACAGGGAACGGGAATTATTACATCTTTTGATATGACGGGTAATATTACCTTGAATTCCCTAAAGGATTATTGCAAAGTGCTCATCAATCATAAGAAAGAACGCGAAGCCACGAAAAGTTATGTGAAGAGTTTTAACATCAAAGCGGCTTCACTGAAAACCAAACTGGAATTTTTCAGTGGTGGCAATCAACAAAAGGTTTCTCTTGCAAAGAGCCTTGATACCCAACCCAGGATTTTAATAGTTGATGAACCCACACGTGGTATCGATGTGAATGCCAAACGCGAAATTTATCGGTTCTTAAATCAACTTGCCTCAAGTGGTATCTCCTGTATCTTTATTTCTTCTGAATTAGAGGAGATATTAGGCATGTGTACAAGGGTTGTGGTTATGAAAGAAGGAACGATCACAGGTATCCTTGATAAAGATGAAATGACAGAAAAAGAAATCATGCTTTACGCAACCGGCTTGAAAGGAGTGGCTTGATTTGAAAATCTCAAAATTCTTTAAAGGGTTTAGTATGGATAAATGGGGGCCACTTCTGGCTCTGGCAATTCTCTTTCTTATTTCGGCTTTTGCCAGCCCGTATTTTTTAAGAACAAGGAATCTGTTAAACATTCTCCGGCAAGTGTCATACACCGGGATAATCGGGCTGGGTATGACCTTTGTCATCATCACAGGCGGGATAGACCTTTCAGTCGGTTCTATGACTGCACTGGTTGGCGGAATAGGCATATTGGTTCTTAATGCCATGGGAGGCGGACCTTGGGCAATCTTGGTCGCGATTCTGGCAGCAATCGCCTTGGGTGCCGGATTTGGAGCTGCAAACGGTCTTGTCATCACAAAAGGAAAGGTGGCACCGTTTATCGTCACTTTGGGAACGATGGCTATTTTCCGTTCACTAACGCTTTATATAAGCGGTGCTGGTGAATTTAGATCCCAGAGCTCTCTTTTTCCCGAGGTGGGAATGGGCTATTTTCTGGGCTTGCCAAACCCGGTTTGGATTTTCATTGGATTGGCTGTACTTTTCTGGCTCATCCTGAATCATACGAAATACGGCAGGTATATGTGCGCGATTGGATCCAATGAACGAGTGGCAAAGTATTCAGCCATCAAAATAGACAAAATACGCTTTTTTGCCTATGTCATTGTTGGCATTACCGTCGCGGTTACCGCTGTGTTGCTTTCTTCCAGGTTGAACTCAATCAGTTCATCCAATGCCGGTCAAAATTACGAATTGGATGCCATCGCGGCGGTTATCATTGGAGGAACGGCCATGTCCGGTGGAAGCGGCTCGATTTTTGGTACCGTGATTGGTGCCATCATACTTGGAATCGTCAACAACATGTTGAACATGCTCGGTGTTTCTCCTTACCTTCAAGGTACCGTTAAAGGTTTGGTCATCATCGCAGCTGTTTTAATACAGAGGAAAAACAACAAGTAATCACCCTAAAAAGGGATAACTTAGGAGGTGCTGTTCATGAAAAAAAGAATCATGTTATTAAGCGTTGTCTTAATGGTGTTGATGGTGTTTTCGATCACAGTCTTTTCAGCGGAAAAGCTCAGAATCGGGGTTTCCATCCCCTCAGCAGACCACGGATGGACCGGAGGAATTGTATGGTGGTCACAAAAAGCCATTGAGGATTGGAACGAAAAGGACCCGGATGTGGAATTCTTCCTTGTCACCGCAGATGGTCCCGCAAAGCAGGTTGGTGATGTAGAAGATTTGATGGTCAAGGGAATTGATGCATTGGTAATTCTGGCACATGATTCAGCTCCACTAACACCCATTGTTGAACAGGTATATAATGAAGGAATCCTTGTCGTTTCAGTCGACAGAGGTTTAACAAAACCTGTAGAGGACATTTATGTTGCAGGAGACAATCCCGGTATGGGAAGGGTTTCTGCTGAATGGATGGCAAATGAACTGAATGGAAGAGGAAAAATCGTTGTTCTCGAAGGCATTCCCTGTGTCATCAACACGGAAAGGGTTGAAGCTTTCAACGAAGTCATGGAAAAATATCCTGGTATTGAAATTCTTGATTCCCAACCCGCTTACTGGAGCACGCAAAGAGGATTGGAAATCATGGAAAATTATCTCCAAAAATACGATGAAATTGACGCTGTATGGGCTCAAGACGATGACGTCTTAAAAGGTGTACTTCAAGCATATAAGGAATCCGGAAGAAATGATATCAAATTCTTCCTTGGCGGAGCGGGTTCAAAGGAAATGATCAAAAAGGTTATGGATAACGATCCTCTCGTCAAAGCGGATGTTACTTATCCACCATCCATGATTGCCACGGGAATCAGCATGGCGGTTATGTCTTTAAGAGGGGAAGAACTGAACGGATTCTATCAGCATCAGATTCCTTCAAAGATCATCCTCGCTGCTGAATTGATCCTTCCTGAAAACGCTGAAGAATATTACGAACCAGAATCAATATTCTGATTTAACTTAAATTATTGGCGGTCTCTTATGTGACCGCCTCTTAATTTTTTTCGAGTTTAATTAATTGATTTATTAAATAAAACTAACTAATCAAAGCAAAGAGAACTATTTATTCCTGACATTGTTAATGATAAAGAGGTGACTTCATATGGATTCACAGAACAAATATTTCGAAGGAACACAAAGGATAACCTACGAGGGTAGAGATTCCAAGAACATGATGAGCTTTCATCATTACGATCCTGAAAGAATGATTGGAGATAAGAAGATGAAAGACCATCTTAGATTTTCAGTGGCCTATTGGCATACATTCTGTTTTGAAGGTAAAGATATGTTCGGAGCGGATCTTTTTGATCGAAACTGGAACAAGTTTTCTGATCCCCTCGATCAATCACTTGCTAAAGCGGATGCCGCCTTTGAATTTATCTCAAAACTTGGGGCTCCTTATTTTTGTACCCATGACCGGGATCTTTCCCCGGAATTGGATACGCTCAAAGAAACCAACGCCCTTTTGGACAAAGTTGTTGCGCATGTTAAGGATTTGATGAAAGAAACCGGCATCAAACTTTTATGGGGAACATCCAATTTGTTTACCAGCCCCAAGTTTTTGCACGGTGGCTTTAGTTCTCCATCCTTTGAAGTTCTGGCCTATGCAGGCGCACAGGTAAAGAAGATGTTAGAAATCACAAAAGAACTGAATGGTGAGAATTTTGTTTTTTGGGGTGGTCGTGAAGGTTATGATACCTTATTGAACACAAACATGGGTCTTGAATTCTCTCATATAGCGACCATGTTCAAAGCAGCCCAAGAATATGCAAAAGAAATCGGCTTCAAAGGCACTTTCCTGATCGAACCCAAGCCAAAGGAACCGACTAAGCATCAATACGATTACGATTGTGCCAGTGCTTTGTCCTTTTTAAAAGCCAACGGATTGGATCAATTTAAATTGAATATAGAAGCCAACCACGCAACACTGGCAGGACATACATTCCAGCACGAATTACGATATGCCAGAGTCAACAACGCACTGGGCAGTGTGGATGCCAATATGGGAGACACGTTACTGGGATGGGATACTGACCAATTCCCCACCAATATTTACGATACCACATTGGCCATGTACGAAATTCTTGAAAATGGAGGACTTGAACCGGGCGGTTTGAATTTCGACTCCCATGTTAGAAGAGGCTCTTATGAGAAGAAAGATCTGTTCCTGTCACACATTGCCGGTATGGATGCCTTTGCATTCGGTTTGAAGGCTGCAAATAAACTTTTGGAAAATAAAACATTTGATCAATTTATTCAAGAGAGATATCAGAGTTTTGAGGGGGAAACAGCAAAACAATTTGAGGGAGGTGAAATTGGACTTAAGGAATTGGAGAGCTACGCCATTGAGAGGAAGATAGAGCTGCCTCAATCGGGAAGACAAGAAATGCTTGAGGCGATGCTCAATGATGT
>CAYUYU010000164.1:3131-5365 GCA_964449405.1 uncultured Thermotogaceae bacterium | reverse complement strand
CCACATGGGATGAAGTCTCACAGATGTTGGGCTACACACAGGAAGAATTGGAAAGTGATTTCGAGCCATATCTTGAAAAATGTGTCAACAGTATGGGAATAAATCAACAAGAACTGTTTAACTCGATTAAAAATCATTACAACGGCTTTTCCTTTGACGGAAAACATTTTGTGTACAATCCCTTTTCTATCTTGAATTTTTTGAATAAACACATATTTGATAATTACTGGGTAGAAAGCGGATCGCCATCATTTATCGTCAAATATGCCAAACGCCATGACATCCAACCGGACAAATTCCTTGGGAAGTACATGCAAAAAACGATTCTATCAGCGTATGAAATCGAAGAAGCCCCACCGGTGAGCTTTCTGATCCAAGCGGGGTATTTAACCTTTAAAGACTTCAAACCAAACGAAGGCTATTTAATCGATTATCCCAACAAAGAGGTAAGAGATAGCTTTTCTGAATTACTGATGGTTTCTGAATACAACCATGATTTCCAAGAGACAAATGATATCCGCGAAGAAATCTGGCAAGCCCTTAAAAACAGAAACTTTGAAAGACTATATGAACAGATGAGGCGAACACTTTCAAATATTCCCTACACCCTCTTTGAACCAAGAAAAAAAGAGGAAACAAAAGAAACAAAAAGGGCATATATTGAACGCCTGGAAGGGTTTTATCACTCGGTCCTATTAACCATGCTCTGGGCAGCTGGAGTGAACGTAAGAGCGGAAGAACTAACGGCTATGGGGAGAAGCGACTTAATCTTGGAATATGAAAATGATGTTTATGTTATAGAACTAAAAAAACAACCCCCGGAAGTTTCGCTTAGTCAAATCAAAAACAAGCAGTATGGCATGAAATATGCGAACAAAAATCTTTTCCTCGTGGGTATTGAGATTGATGATGAGAAAAGGAATGTTTCCGGATATAAGATTGAGGGGTAACCATTTGGTTTTTTTCATATCTTTTTGTGCTATTTTTACCCAGAAAAGTAGTATAATGAATAAAAGGTAAAAATAGTAAAATTTCCATTTACATATGAAGGGTTGTTATGAAAAAAACGCTTCTCTTCGTAATGATGATTACCTTTATTTTATGCACTTCATGTACGGAGAAAAAAACGCCCGACCCTATTCAGTCTAATCAAATTATACTTAATGAAACAGGAATAACCGGTAGCATCCATGATCCTCAGACTTCTTGGGAATTTTTGGAGTTGAAGGATTTTGTTCTCTGGACCTTGTATATTAAGAAGGACCGATTGGAGGATCATTTCAATTCTTCTCAGTCTTACTGGGTGATGGTGAACGGACAAGCATATCAATTGAGACCCAACCCCCTTAACCCCAACATCCTGAAACTCCTCCTGCCCTCCCGATTAAAACCCGAAGACCCAGGCTCACTGGTTATCAAAACCACTGATGCCAGAGAGAACGGGATGATGAAAAATGATCTCTCACTGGCCATTGAATATATATACATCACAAAAGAAGAGAACAATGGAACTTGTTTGAACCAAATCAGTCTTGAAGATTACACCACTTTATACAGTGCGGGCACTGACAATTTCGCTTATGATAACGGGCAATTCATCCGGCCCTCCCACGTGAAATCCAACGAGGAAAATGCCTACACCGTGAACACCTACTTTGATGCCAGAACCGTTGCTACCACCGAATCCGCCACAGGGGCTTTTCAATTCTTGAAAGATGTGGACAACTATGAACAATACATCATCATGGAAAATCCCAACCACTTTCAAGTTACAGGAGATTCTACAGAGCTGCGAGTGCCTGACGACAGATGGCGCATCCGGCAGTTGGGAAGTATGGGGCCATTGGATGGCAACCATGTCTTTAACATTGTGGATGATCCAACCCAACAGCAATTTGTCCTGTCCATTCACAAAGCCACCTTGCCGGCTACCTATAAGGATACTTACATCTGGGAGACCCAGCTCAAAGAAGCCACCGTCTGCTGGTTTGACAAAACGAATGAAAGCAATCGCTTTGAAACCATTATTGCTTACACGGATGCCCTCAGTACGGAATTAATCCTTAATTCCAGATTCGAAGCCGTCACTTACCATGCTCCCGAGATTCGTCTATAAACACCTGCAAACGGAACCGGTGTTGGTGAAACATCTGTGACCCTCACATGGGACGCCACACCCGGAAGCCGAAAAGATGCCCAAACAGATGGCGGAAGAGAGGCCAACACCTTGGCCA
>CAYUYU010000164.1:0-3031 GCA_964449405.1 uncultured Thermotogaceae bacterium | reverse complement strand
CACCTTGGCCATCACCTCTTATCAAGTCTACTTCGCCACGGAAACATCCGATTTTCCCGCACCCGTACAAACCCAGGAGACTTCCCTCCAAAAAGGGGGCCTATCATACGGCACTACCTACAAATGGACGGTTGAGGCTTTCCAAAATGATACGCAAAGCGCATCCCCCACACCGGCTATTTTCAGTACCAGTCCGTTATCCACTAACACCGACTTCCAATTGACCCGAGAGGACTCCCAATTGATTCAGTATGAGTCAACGGATCCTGCAACGGTCTTGAAAGTGGCGAGTGAGACAACTGTGCAGACGGTTTTGAATAACCTCACCAATGTGGATGGTAAGACACAAACTTATAAGATTTGTAACGCCAACCACCCCTCCGGGCTTGTGGAAACTCTTCAGCTGACAGCTGAAGCGACGCTTGTTGTCACTTCCGAGCATGGTGCCCCTTATGAAAAAGAATATGCCATTGTCATCAACTCAACGCCTTTTGTTAAACTTTACAATCCCACTACATCTATTAGTGGGGGTAGAGGCAAACGTCCCGGTTATGAGACAACCTGGCATGATACCATCGTTGATGCTGTTGCCAGTGCCAATACCGTTGAAATGTCCACCATCACGGTTTGGCCCGGAACGTACAGGGAAACCATTACAATAACCAAATCCATCCATCTGATGAGTACTGATCCAACCAATGAAACGATACGGCAAACAACCATTCTGGATGGAAACACCAGCGCTTTTGTTCTTGAAGTTAAACGCCCGGTCACTTCTTCACAAAGGGGAATCACTCAACAAGTCATCGTTGAAGGCTTTACCATTACCAATGCCATGGGCAGCCCGTCAACTACCGGTGAACGACCCACACCGGAAATTGGTGCAGGGATCATGATTAGCACGGTGAACACAGTGGTTCGAAACAACCTTATCACGAAAAACGGAACGGATACCATCGGGGGGGCAAGGGGAATTTATATGAAAGCCACCTCTCAGGCAGTTACCATTACGAACAATAACATTTCTTTTAATGACACGGGCGATACTTCGGGAGAAGTTGATTATAAAGATGGAGCGGGGATTTTTGTTGAATGGGGTAATCCCCTCATCCAAAACAACATCTTCGAGTCAAATACATCCGGAGGTTATGGCGGTGGCATCTGTCTTGGAAGTGAAGTTTCCACAAGCATGGCCAGGGCGGATGTTCAAACCATTTTATATAAAAATGTCTTTAACAACAATAAAGCCTTAAAGGGTGGGGGGCTCTTTGTTCACAAAAATGCCGTGATCGTCAATGGAGATAATGACCCCTGGAAAAGATTCAACGTGCCGAATGCGACCGTAGCATTTGTGGAACACAACGATCCTTCTTCATACAACAACACCTACTCGGGTAATAGCTTATGGCCTGATGGGGCTTCTTCAAGAAATGGTGAAGAAGAAGGCGAGGATATTTGCTTTGAAGGCCCGATCCAAACTGATATTGGAACGTTGCAAATCGCACCGGCAACAGCTACCGGCAACGCTGATGAGCCCATTACCATGAAGGCTACCATTACCATTACCGGATATACCTACGACGGTTCCATAACCTTCAAGCTTCCCAACGAATGCACCATTACAACAGATGCTTCAGTCACGATTGGCAATGAAGCTAAAAGAGCGTTAACGCTTCAAGAGATTCAAAATGAACAAACTGTACAGTTGTCGGGCATCATAACCGAAACAGAGGATCAAACCATCGTCTTCGATTTTATCCATAGGGGTGAACTGTCTCAAGGCACTTATGAGTTTCGCCTAACCTGTGATGCAGATGGTACGGGAACCCTTTATACTGTTTCTGATGCAGCGACAGACAGCCTTGAGATTCCACCACAATACGGGGCTCCCCAAGTAGCTGTGAAGTCACCGATTGATGGAACGGAGTTTGCCACGACCACGATCACCTTCACTTGGGAAGCCACACCCGGAAGTCAGATCAATTCAGCTTCCTCCAGGGAAGAAGCGGGCATAGACAGCTATATTGTGGCATTCCAAAACAAAGCGGGAGAATGGGCCAGCGAAACGGCAGATAACCCCGAAGAAAAATCTCACACATCCACCGCTTTATCATACTCAGAGGATTATACCTGGCACGTTCAAGCCATTGGCAAAAATGAAAAAAAGGCAACCAGTGAGCCTTCAATCTTTAAAACCGCCTATCGTTTACTTGATTTGGGAGAAGAAGGCGATGTGTACACAATAACAGATCATGGGGCCTATTATACGGTTTCTTTCGAACGCACCAAGTTACCCGAAAGATACAATGGCGTGGCGCAGTTCAAACTGACGATCAATGGAAGCAGTTATTTATTTGTGCCATCAGGAGACATCTACTCTGTTGATATCTATCGTTACGACAGCAGTCCTACATCGGAAGAAATCAGAAACGGACTGCTTGAAGAAACAACAACGCTTTCCGTCACATTGACCCAGCGAAAAGGCCCTATTCCTTACGGTGAATACAACAACATCACAGATGCCGTCTCAGACCTATTCAATGATGCTGCCAATGTGGCAATTATCACTTTGAATGACACGATGTATCAGGAAGGCAAACAGATTCTACTTGATGGAATGCAAGCTGAAGTGACATTTAAAGCGGCTGAAGGTGTCTCTGCTGTCATAGATGGTAATAACAGTCATCGATTGTTTAATCTTAATAATTCATCCGAGATTCGTTTTCATAAGATCACTTTTCAAAATGGTTCTAGCGGTACTTACTCTGGGGCTATATTATCAATGAATGTCTTTTCGATTATCATTGATGATTGCACATTTGATTCTAATATCTCTTATAACGGTGGTGGCATTGCAATAGTGAAATTCGCCAACGAGAATCGCAAGGATACCTTTGAGATTAAAAACTCTGAAATTATTAACAACACTTCTAGCAGTAACGGAGGGGGGTTATTCGTTAATAATCAAACTTCCTCTATACCTACTGGCATCTCAGGCACCATTGACAACTGTACATTCAGTAATAACAGC
>CAYUYU010000163.1:0-5430 GCA_964449405.1 uncultured Thermotogaceae bacterium | reverse complement strand
CCGATGTCTCCAAGATCCAGCATGTTGTATCGGTATTTGGCACAGCCGGCTGTCAGAATGACCGCATCGTTGGGGAGTTCTTTTGCCACATCAGTGTAGTATTCTCTGGACGGGGCGTGTCCGTCACAGCCTGCCATAACGACGAATCGTTTGATAGCGCCTGCTTTAAAGGCATCGATAATCTTGTCTGCAAGCTTTGCAGTCTGGACATGTGCAAATCCAATGGGTATCTTTTTACCTTCAATAACTTTCACAGAGCCCAGTTCTTTTGCCTTCTCAATAACGGCTGAGAAATCTTTTGCTCCAAATTTGGGTCTGTTGGGGATGTGTTTGACTCCTGGCCATCCGACGAGGCCTGTGGTGAAAATTCGGTCTTTGTATGTTTCTCTGGGTTTTTGGATACAATTGGTGGTCATGACGATGGCGCCATTGAATCGGTCAAATTCTTCCTGCTGATTGTACCAGGATGTTCCGTAATTGCCAATCAAATGGTCGTATTTTTTCAGTTCCGGATAAGCGTTGGCCGGGAGCATTTCTCCGTGTGTGTAGACGTTGATGCCGGTGCTTTCGGTCTGCTTGAGGATTTCTTCCAAGTCTAACAGGTCATGTCCGCTGACCAATATTCCGGGCCCTTCAACAGTTCCGGTGTAGACTTCCGTGATCTCAGGATTGCCGTACATGGTGGTATTTGCTTCATCCAGTAATGCCATGGCTTTCACCGCAGTTTCTCCTGTTTTCATGACCAGTCCGATGAGTTCGTCAACGGTTTTTGAATCGTCCAATGTGGCGGCCAGTCCTTCTTCTATGAATTTGAAAATTTCATCGTTGGTCTTTTTTAATATATAAGCATGGTCGGTATAAGCTGCGATTCCCTTTAAACCATATGTCATGAGTTCTCTCAAGGATCGGATGTCTTCATCTTTTGTGGAAAGGACGCCAACTTCCGCACCTTTGAGTTCCAGTACGTCAATACCGCCCTCAACATTCCAAACGGCTGCTTCCGGAACGCCTTTTTCGACCTGTGTTTTTCCCAATTTTTTATTGACCTGTTCGTGCATCTCGTCCCTGATTTGTATTGCTTTTCGGATCATTCTTTCAATGTCTTCAGGATCAAAATTGACGTTGGTAACGGTTGTGAAGAGTCCTTCAGCGATGAAGCTGTCTGTTTTTTCGTCTTCGATTCCTAAAAGCCTTCCCTTAACGGCCCAATAGGACGCCCCTTTCAGAATCCAGACAAGCAAGTCCTGTAATTTTGCTACATCGGGCTCTTTTCCGCATACGCCTTTTACTGTGCAGCCTGTTCCTCCTGCTGTTTCGCTGCATTGGAAACAAAACATGTTCATTTCTTACACCTCCGTGATTTTTTTATTTGTTGTGATTTTGTCGAGTTTTCTGTGTTTTCAACTTTCATCATCCAAAGTTTTGGTGCCGCTGATTTTTTGTATTGGGGCGATGTCCTGGGTGACTTCCAGTGTTCCTTTGTATCGCCCGTCATCCGATCGTACTGCAAAGTATCTGATGTAGACGTACTTGTCTCCAAGATGCAGATAGAAGTCTGCTTCATCTCTCTTTCCGGCTCTGAAATCATCTAAAATTTTTTGAACGGTGTCCACACTTTTTGGGGGATGGCAGTTCTGAACTTTTCTGCCGATTATTCCCCGAGAACGGACAAATATTCTGTCTTTGGTTTCGCTGAAATAGCGAACTCGGTCATTTTCGTCTACAAATGTAATATCCACGGGGAGTGTGTTCAACATCAGCATCAACTGTTCACCGTTGAGGATGCCACTGGGAAGCGAAACTTCGCTTTCCTTCATTTGGACTGTGTTTTCTCCCTCTATGACAACAGGCTTTGGAATAAATGAGAAATAACCGATCTCGTCAAACTGTCTTCTGATTTCTCCCCATTCTTCAGCTGAGATTAATTTAAGAGCTGATGGGAAGAGTATCTTGTGTTCTTTGTAAATATGATTGGCAAAAACCTCTTCTATTCCGATCAGGAATTGCTTGATTTGTGTTTCGTTGACTTTGTCTTCAAAAATCTGCTTGCGCATTTCCCGGATCTGATCGTGCTCTTTCCACATGATTTGCGGGGGTTGTACCATATTGTGTTTTTCCAGGTATGGGAACAAACAGTTTTCCTCTTTCAAGAAATATTTCTCCACTTCTTTCAAATAGTATCCCAATCCTTTGACGGCTTTTGAAGGATCAGGCGATTTTCTGAATTTACCCAATGTTGTTAATATATCCTTGTGCTCCTCCATCAGTATATGGAGAGGATGCCAGGGTTCAACGTCTATCTCGTCATCTACGATGGATTTTTTGAACATATCCAAATGCACATCACACATTAGCATAATGGAGTCCGGGGACATGCCCTCATTCACCAGCTCCTGCTCAATCATGGATATATCAACGGGTGTCAGTTCCTTAACGATTTTTGCAAATTGCTCTTTCACCGGTTCCAGATTCTTTTTAGGGTTTTCGTGGAGCTTTTTTATCAAATCTTTTAGAATCTCTTTTTCTTTGTTGATGTTGTTCATGCTTTTCCTCCTTTCGTGTTTACATGTTTATGATATCGGTTTTTGGAGGTTATTTCAGTAACATATGTTACAAAAAAGTACGTGGTATAGGGTCTGGGGTGGAGAAGAGCGTGGGCGGAGAAAGGCTGGGGTTGAAAAAAGCAAGGGTTTAGGGTGGATGGTCTGGGGTTTGGGTTGGAGAAAGTGAGAGTTTACATTTGGTTTTGCATAAGGTGTTGGTTTATGAGAGAATAAGAATTGATAGAGTTTTTAACTTCCGGGGGACAGTCCCGACGATACGTGGAATTTGAGAAACAAATTCTTTAGGAGTTTCTTTGAAACTCCAGGAATCGCCGCTACTGTCCCCGTTGAGAATATCATGTTTTGTCTGTCTGTTTTATTCAGCCTATAAAAGATAAGGAGAAAGAAAATGAACATTACCATTCTAAAATACATTTCATATGCCTTTTCGGCTTATTTTGTTTTTTCAAATGCTGTGTTTTGGTCTGAAGCTTTTCCAATAGGCTTTTTAGCCTTTCTTGGATGGCTGGCAATTTCTCAGTACCGGGCGAATTATATTTCAACTCGGGGAAAGCTTTTTTGGGGAGCCATTGTCGTTGAAAGTGTCGTTGGGGTTTTGATGTTTTATCGATATGGCGGATTTTATTCGGTTTTTTTGATGCCCGTTATTCTTGACATTGTTCTAACTGAAAAAAAGATAAGTTCTTATCTTCCTGTTGGATTGATAGCTGCGGGACTTCCTTTGATGTATTGGGTTCAAGTCAATCAAAAAGAGAATCTTCAAGTGTTTATACCAAATGTCATCATTAGCGATCTCTTCATTCTAACTGTAATTGTGACATTCAGTATTTTTCTTGCCAAGGAACTGGGCCGTAAGCGATTGGCACAAAGGTTATATGATCAGCTTCGAGTTTCAGAGGAAAAACTTCAGGAAGCCTATGAAACCCTTGAAAATTATTCCCAGACCATCGAAGAGCTGACCCTCTTGAGGGAGAGGACCCGGATTTCAAGGGAACTTCATGACAGTGTGGGTCATGCCTTATCCACAACGAGTATTCAACTTCGGGCAATAAAAACACTTATTGGGAAAGATCCTGAAAAGGCAGCAGTGATGATTGAACATTTAAGTGCCTATTCTCATGATGCTTTAGACAATGTCAGGCGAACGGTTCAGCAACTGCGCCCCATCGAATTTGAGCATTATGAGGGGATTTTTGCAATTGAGGAATTGATTAAAACATTTCGAAAACTAACGGGGGTTGATGTCAGGTTGATTGTCTCAAAGGTTTCCTATCCTATGAATTCCGATCAAAGTCATCAACTGTATCGAATTATCCAGGAATGCTTGAGTAATAGTCTCAGACATGGCAAGGCTTCGATGATCCAAGTTTCTATTCAGTTTTTATCTGATTCCATTTATTCCCAAATCAAAGATAACGGACAAGGGTGTACTCAGATTCAATATGGAATGGGAATCAGTGGGATCAAAGAAAGGGTGGATTCTTTGAAAGGGGAGATGAATATATATACAAAACGCGATCAGGGTTTCGAGGTGACCATTAAACTTCCCAGAAGAATATCTGAAGCTTCTATATAATTTGAAGCAATGATTTGAACTATTATTTCAAATAGGGTTTGAACATATTTGAACATACTGGAGGAATTATGAAGATTAAGATATTGATTGTAGATGATGAAAATCTGATTTGTGAAGGGCTTTCTTTGCTCTTGTCCACTTATGAAGATGTTCAAGTGATTGGAACCTGCCATAACGGGCTGGAGGCTGTGCGCTTTTGCCGAAAGCAAAAGCCGGATGTGGTGTTGATGGATATTCGAATGCCACAATGTGACGGTGTGGAAGGGACCCGTTTGATCAAAGAGGTGGATCGTGATATTAAGATTGTCATCCTTACTACTTTTATGGATGACGAGTATATTCACAACGCCATCAAAAACGGTGCCAGTGGTTATCTGTTAAAAGACAGTTCCAGCGATAAAATATACGAGGCCATTAAAAACGCCTCTATCGGCAATGTGGTGATGACGCCAAAGATTGCCCAGATCATGGCCGATTCTTCATCTAGTTCTCCTGCTGCAGATAAAATCATCGAACAATATCAACTGACTGAAAAAGATTTGCAATTGATTCAACTTGTTTGCAATGGTTTGACGAACAGGGAGATTGCCGAAGAATTGTTTTTATCTGAGGGAACGGTTAAAAATAATATTGGAAAGATATTGACAAAGCTTAGGTTGAGGGACCGGACGCAGATTGTCATTTTTGCATTTAAGAATCGGTTAGTCTCTAATGAAGGATTTCAGTAAAACCTGAAATAATATCCAAGACCTCAGCCAAAATATGTTTAGGGATTTTCTCCGAAAAAGAGACATTTCGAGCATAAATATCAAGTGATTTAACCTGTTCACACATGATTACACCAGTTGTATGTGTTTGAGCGTTTAATTTGACATGGAGAGGAAAACCTCTGTTTGTGTTTGTTATGGGGCAAACTAAAGCCAATTTTGTGAAATGATTAAAAGCATCATTACTGATAATTAGCACCGGTCTTTGTCCTTTTTGTTCATGACCTTTTTGCGGATCAAAATCCAAGAAAATAATATCACCCTGTTTTGGTATGTAATCACTCACAGAATCTCTTTACCTTTGGGGCTACCAGTATCCCATTCAGAACATTTTTGTGGCTCATACCCTTTAATTCTTTCTTTTAAAGTTTTATGCTTCTTAATAGGGCAAATAATTATATTTCCGGATTCCACCTTTACTTCAACCTGGTCATTTTCGCTTAAATGAGCTTCTTTGATAATTGGTTTTGGAATTCTTATCGCATTACTATTTCCCCATTTTTGAACTTTTGTGGTCATAAAA
>CAYUYU010000162.1:1407-5449 GCA_964449405.1 uncultured Thermotogaceae bacterium | reverse complement strand
TGGGTCCACCTCAGCCCGTCCCCCTAAAGAAAAAGGTGGCATTCAGCCACCTTTGAGTATGTCAACAGTAGCTTAATTTAGTCATGTCCAGTAATTCACATAGGTATAATAATCTTGCTTCGATGAAATACACCTGCCGGTTGTACCCTTGGAATCACCCAAATATGCCATTGTTGAATTAAATTTGCTGTTTTTCATTATCATTCACTCCTTATTTGTTTTGAATTAAAGTACAATACTCATGTTTTTTGTGTTGCCTATTGCGTTGTCAAAAATCCTTACCGTTCTATCTTCTGTGATTTCAGTATCTAACAATGTGTTCATTACGTTCGTCTTACAAGCTTTCATCTCTTTTCACCTCCTTAGAGGTTCGTTCAAAATCTTAGTCAAAAAAACACCTTCGAAATGCCGATCAAAAAGTGTGATTGGAATATTCCTCGGTTTTATAACAATCCCTCCTTTCACAGTATAGTTTAAAATAAAAAAATTAGCCTGCGCTGCATATTACTTCATCTTGCTTAAAAGGGTCTGAAAGGATGAATACCGTTAACAGCCATTTTTTCAAGTTGCTCTTGTTTGAACTTGTCATAGTGGTTGTGTTTGTAAAGAAATTTCTTCTGCTCTTCTTTAAAGTTGTTGGTGATTTTCCTGTACTTCATGCGCTTTTCCTCCTTTTAAAGATAAAAAATGATAAATAAATCTTCGTGTCTGTTAGGTTAGTAATGTCTTCTTTCTCATTTTGCTGATGTTCGTTTGAGTCTTGCAATTCTCTCCCCCCCTTCAATAGAGATAAAAAAAAGGCTGTGGATTTTTTAAATTCACCACAGCCTTTTTAAAGAAACCTTATGGATTAGGTTTACCCCATCACAATCTGTTCAAAAAGGCCCGGCGAGGTGTCAACAAAGTCGAATGCTGAAACGACAGCATTTGGACATGCAGCAGATACAACGGTTTGATTCTTTAAAACGATTACTGTCTTCATCATTCTTCTCGCCACCTTTCTTTAGATTTTTATATGATAGAATATTATCAGATAATGTTCGTTAAGTCAAGCAGTAATCAAAAAAAGAATGATAATTATTGGTTAACATTATTATAATTAAAGATGTTTTTTGCACACAGCGGTTTATTATCTAATCATTGACTGTAGGGATCATTCAAGAATTACCCTTTTTTAAAAGATCAGTACAATTATTTTGATAAAAACAAAGAGACTGGAGGGCGTTTTCAAATTGTCTAAACATGATTTAAAATTAAACATCGAAGTTCTAAAACTGGCGAAGATCTTTGTTGAAATAGGTGATAGTCGTTACAGCACGTTGATCAAGCATTCCACATCCGTTGCCAATATCTTCTGTTTTTTAATCAAGCATTTAAAACTGGACTATGAGGGGTGGCGCATCTATTTCACCGGTCTCTTTCACGATATCACCCTACTTATGATTGCCATATTAAACGACTATGAAAAAGCCACGGCGTTTATCAGAGAAGAACCGGATATTGAACAAATCGTCCTTGAATTTGACGGTAAAAACAAACACTCCTTTTTGGGGGCGTACTTTTTAAAGAGCATAGACTTTCCCGAAGTATATCAAAAGTTACTGATTTATCACCACACATCGTTAAAAAGAGTCGGTGAAAGGGATCGAAATCTTGTTTTGGCGGTTAACAGTATACAGCTTGCTGACAGAATTTCCATCGAGTTACTGAAAGACGAAAGTCAGGACAAGGCGGCATTGGTGAAGAAAATCGTGGAGAAAAACACAGTGAGCGGAGAAATCACACCGGAGGTGAAAGATATTCTGGAAAATGAAGACATTTCCGAGGCGATGAATATGGATCTTCATTGGGACTTTGATGATGTTTCATTTGATCTGGAACAGTCCGTTCAGTTTGTTAAGGGAATAGCCTTTTTGCTGGATGCCAAGAGCCCTTATACAAGAAATCATTCGACCATTGTTTCAAAAGTCAGTTCTGAAATCGCTTTTAGAATGATGAGTGAAACGGATGCAAAGGTCATTGAACTGGCAGCTCTTTTACACGATATCGGAAAATTTAAAGTGCCTTTGAAGATTCTTCATAAGAAGGAAGCGTTGACAGAGGACGAATGGGAAATCATGAAAGAACATGTCAGTGAATCGTATCAGATGCTTTCACGAAGCGGTTTAACAACCATCGCCAAAATAGCAGCCGCCCATCATGAACGTATTGACGGGACGGGTTACCCCTCAGGATTGAGTATGGAACACCTCACCTTGTATGCAAGAATCCTTCAAGTCGCGGATATTTATAGCGCTCTTATAGAAGAAAGGCCCTATCGAACAAAAATGACCCCGGAAAAGGCGGTAGAAATCCTTGACGAACTGGTGGATGAAGATAAGCTGGATAAACGTGTTGTGAATTATCTTAAAAAGATGGTATCTGAAAGTAATAAACATTTATTCTGTGATTACTACGACACCCTGGAAGAATTTCTGGGTGTCAGATATGAGAAATTTATATGAAGTACATTAAATAATCCCAGAAAAAAGTAGGGGAGTCCCCGTGTGGGCTCCCGGAAAGCCCTTTTTGGCCGATATCGTCAAGGAAGTATAAACATCAAATCATTATCTGCAGGCGGCGCATCCTCCGAAAGCGAATCCAAAGCCAATCCTGCGAGCAACAGAAATGGATTTAAAAGATTCTGTTTCAACGACTTAATGACCTGAGCCTGCTCTTCGGAAAGCTGTTCATCCCCGGAATAAAAGTCCGTCATCACATCTGCGATGTGTTGTGAAAGGGTTTGAGTCCCAAAAACCCTGTTTAATAACTGATCAATAGAATAAATGATCCCCCTTGAAAACCCCATCTGTGTCATCTGTTCCTTCAACAATGCGGGTAGCAGCCCGCTGATTCCTTCTTTGACAAAGCTTTGAGAATACGATTGAAAATCATCATAACCCTCTAAAGCGTCGATGAAATAACTGTTGATTTCAACTTCCCCTGCACGGGTAATCTCAACAATCCTATAAGGATTGGGATAAGTGATCAATGAACCAGTCTGAACATCATAAATTATGTTGTTATTTGCAGACAGATGCATGGAGACATCCTGGGTGTGAAAATGTCCGGTAAAAATCAGATGCATGCCGTTATCGGCAAAGGATTCAGCAACCGGCTTCCAATTGTCTAAAATATACGCATCAAAATAAGTTTCCTGTAAACTAAAATGAGGAACAATCGAGTGGTGCATCATCCCCAATACAAGCTGTTCCTTTTCACGACCCTCTTGAATAGACTCCAATATCCAGTTCAAAGACGCTTCAGAAAAATGACCATCGGTATAAGGATATCCCGTTATCATGTTATCGGCGTATACACACGAATCCATGACGATAATACGCAACCAATCCACGGGTTCGACGACATAACTCAAAGAGTGTTTGTCTTGTGAAATGGAAGAAGCATAACCATACCCATCATAAATCTCTTTAAAATCCTCAGGAGATACCGTTTCCGCAGGAGAAGTGACAGAATCATCAAAGCTGACCGCGTGAGGGTTGTTGATGTCGTGATTACCGATAATGACATAAACCTGACGACCGTCATCCGTTAGCCGTTTAAGTTGTGAAGCTACTTCAAGATGAGAAACCAATTCCCCGTCTTTTGTCAAATCACCGGGCACTATGACTATTTCTACATCGGTTTCAAGGAGTTCATCAACCACCTTTTCCAAAAGGACTGAACTCACAGCCAACAACTTTCGATCCGCTGCCATATAGATATCAAACGCTTCACCGAAAGGATTGAGAGAAAGGGACATCACATGAGGATCTGAAAAAACGGCTATTTTAAGGACATCTCGTTCCAATACCTGGAAAGAAAAAATAACAGAGATAAAAATTATAAAAAAGACACTAATCAGTATAAATGTTCGATTCACAGTATACCCCCTAAAAAAACATAAAATTTTTATGTAGGGGTGCCCCTCGTGTGCACCCTGAATGAATATGAGAACATTATACCAGATTCAAATCCTAATGAAGCTCTCATTACTATCTGT
>CAYUYU010000162.1:0-1397 GCA_964449405.1 uncultured Thermotogaceae bacterium | reverse complement strand
TCCAATATCTGGAAAGAAAAAATAACAGAGATAAAAATGATAAACAAGACACCCATCATTAATTGTATTCGACTCACAATAAACCTCCTCATAAAACCCTTTCTTTTCTTATATGGGGGTTGCCCTCTTTCTGTTTTTTTATGTAGGGTTGCCCCTTGTGGGTACCCAAGATGAAAATATGACACCATTATACCAGATTCAAATCCTAATGAAGCTCTCATTACTATCTGTAGGGGCAATTTACGAATTGCCCATAGTATTCGCCAGCTTCCGGTTCCGCCTGTCCCCAGGAAGTAATATATGATAAAATCTCATAAGAGCCATTACGAGGGAGGGGATTGATATCAACGGAATCATCACAAAACTACCGGAATTTTTTGAAGAAGAAGTCTTAACCGTCTGGAATGACTTTCACCGGAAATTCGGAATATCCCGAATCAAAACCACCTCATTTCCCCATTTAACCTGGGTCATAGCCAAAGAATCTGATGAAAATCTTGTACATGAAAAACTCAATATCATCAGAAAGAAAACATTTCCATTTGTGCTAAGCACCAACGGCATTGGCATTTTCACCGGCAAACGGCCCGCCGTTTATATCCAAATCAAGCCCTCCATCCAAATCCTGGAATTTCAAAAGGAATTGTACGCAACCTTTTCTGACCATTCGGATGGTCTTAAAAAGTTTTACGTCCCAGACCGTTGGATCCCACATATAAGCCTTGCCATCGAAGATATCGATACCTCCAACATCGGAAAGGTAATGGAATACCTGCTGCCAAAAACCTTCAAACACGACTTAAGAATTGAAACCGTCTCCTTAGTCAGAAAAGAAAAAGGACAAATCATGGAACTGATTCGTGACTATTGGTTTGCTAATGAAGCCGATCCTGCGTCCATGAAAATCTAATTAAGGATATACAAAAATCATTTCAAATCCAAAATCCCCTCCACTCATAGAAACTTTATCCATTTTTATATAGATGGAACTGATTGTTATTCAGCGGCATCAATTTAATAATACTTATTCAATAATTTTTGTTAAGAGGAAGCTGATTTTATAAGCTTGGAATAACTTAATGAACTTTCCGTCTAAATAATAAGCTTACTAAAATTTTAATATGGAGGGATTATTTATGGAAGAAAAAGGAATGCCACTATTGGGGGATTTGTTCCCAGATGTAGAAGTCAACACCACACACGGAAAGATGAAGTTGCCGGAGGCTTACAAAGGAAAATGGTTTATTCTCTTTTCCCATCCGGGAGATTTCACTCCTGTTTGTACCACCGAATTTTACGCCTTTCAAAAGAGATTCGACAAGTTTAAAGATCTGGATTGTGTACTGATAGGACTCAGTGTAGCCCAAGTCTTCTCACACATCAAATGGGTGGAATAG
>CAYUYU010000161.1:0-5490 GCA_964449405.1 uncultured Thermotogaceae bacterium | reverse complement strand
CATAACCTTTTCAGGTGTGGTAACCTGGTCTGTTAACTTTTGAAGTTCTACAGAATAAACTGCCCAAATTTTAGGATGCAGTGAAGAGTCAAGCCAGTTAACCATCTTATCAGATTCAAGAATCAACTGAGTGGTGTCGTAAATGATTGGTTTCACTTCATCTGGTGAAACGAGATTCTTGATACCGTTGAACCAACCCAGCATGTCGAGTTCAAGCCTTCCCATTTCGCGTCCTGTCAGGAACTTCAGGAAAGCCACAGCTTCTTCTGGATGTTTTGTGTTTGAGTTAACAACAAAACCTTCAGGATATCCGACAAGGTAGCTCTGATCCCCGGGTCCATCTGTTGCCGGGAAGGGAAAAACACCAATCTTTTCGAGAAAACCTTCAGGACCGCTTCTTTCAATTTCCGGAATTTCTACAATTTCCAAATACATCATGGCATGTTGGCCTTGCATAAAGGCAACCCTTGCCTGGTCATGTTTGATGGCATTTGTGTAATCGTTGAAATAGGGGATTAAATCTTCATAAATCTGAAGTGCTTCCACATATCCTGGATGAGACCATGTCCCTTCTGCAGGATTGGTTTCAGCTTCCCATACATCTTCAGGAACAGATTTTTGGTTGACTGCAGCGATGTAATGGGATACTGCCCAAGGTCTTTCGTTTCCGAAAGCGATTGGTTTCATACCCAAAGCGGATAGTTTTTCAAGATCTTCCATGAATTCGTCCAGTGTTTCAGGTGGATTATGTATACCAGCTTCTGCAAATATCTCCTTGTTATAAACAAAAACCTTACCGTCAAGTCTGTAAGGCAGTCCGTAAAGAGCTCCCTCAAATACAAAAGGAATTAACTGTGAACCCACATACTCAAACATAGATCCATCTTCAAGCATGTAAGATGTGATGTCCAATATTTTTCCGGCTCGAATAAACCTGTTGGTGAATTCTCCCGGCCATGTAAATAAAACATCCGGTGCATCTTCTGTACCCAACATTACGGTGATCTTTTCCTTAAACGCATCATTAGATACCGTCTGGATATCAATCTTTACATTTGGATGCATCGCTTCGAATTCTTTCACAACATCTTCAAAGAAAGACTTGTCCGGTTCCTGTGTCCATCTGTGTAAAAACTTTAAATTGACTGTTTCTGCCAATACATAACTACTGAAAACAAAAGCAACGACCAACAAAATAACGAATACTTTCTTGTTCATTTGATTACCTCCTTAAGGGATTACCCTCTGTCATTCAGAGGGTTTAATAATCTTTTCCAAAGCCAAATGTTCCGTTTACCTTACATGTTTCCGAAGCCTTTTTGGCCCCAAACGCCAATGATTCTTTAATAACCTTTCCATCCTTTGTGAACAAAGCATCCTGTTTCAATAAATCAATAAGAAACCCGGTAATAAGAGAATCACCGGCCCCCATGGTATCAATGGGTTTAACCAAAAAGGCCTCTTGTTCAATGAAAATTTCACCGTTATAATACAAAGAACCTTTGTCTCCTCTACTGGCAACAGCAAAATCACATCCTGCTACAACTGCTGTTTTTAGTTTCTCCTTCACTTCGTTCACTGGCATATCACCACAGGACAAAAAACCAAAATTAATATGCTTTGCCACTTCCGTCAAGTACTCTTTGGTTAATTTGTCAGAAAAATCGAATGAAATTGGCACATCGGTTGTCGAAAGTGTTTCTAAATGCGGTTCTATATAACTGTAACAACTTGTATGAATAATATCAAAATCTCTGATATAGGCTAATTCACTTTTATCAAAGCTTAGGGAATAATTCTTACTCACTCCACCACCGTTACCGGGGAGGAAAATCCTTTCACCATTTTCAAGACTGACTCTTGCAAATCCATTCTGTCCATGTAAAGAAATACTGTGAGAATAATCAATACCTATCTCATCCAATACCTTCTTTATATGATCAGCTGCTGCATCATCTCCGAATATTCCAATATATGAGGCGTCTACTGACATTTTTTTTGCAAAAACAGTAAAATTTAACGCGTTGCCTCCCGGATACATCTTCTTCTGATGAATATACTTATCAACTACATTATCTCCTATACCTATGACTTTCAACTCACATCTCCCCTTTATCACGAAAAAGGCTTAAAAACTATATCTGTAGCTTACAAGATTACGCAAAATAACTTACGATCCGTTTTCTAAACGATTATTACTTTGTTTATTGATGAGGCAGTAATTCTTTTCTTATATTATTTTACTGTTGTTATCTCATTGTGAAAATGACACTTATCCGCTCGAACATAGCGTACACAAAACTCTACTTGCCTTCCATTAACATCATCACTAACATCTTTAAAAAGGAATAAAGCCGTTTTCTTTGGTACCTGTAAAATCCTTGAAACATCCTTATCCGCATAAACAATCTCGAGAGTTTGCTTTGCATGTACAATTTCAACATGATACTGCTTGGTCATGATCTCAAAAAGTGAATTTTGACTGAAATCAATGTCGATTAAACCGGGGAAATCTGATACCTTAGTAAATGAATACTCAAATGCGATCGGTTCTTTATCAACAATCCTGCTTCTGGCTATCATGTTTATCTGAGTTCCTATGGGTACTTTTAACTTCTCGGATAAAATACTATCCGCTTCTATGATCTTCTTCTCAATCTCTCTGGATAAAGTCTCCTTACCGGAACTTCTTTTTACCATGTAGGAAAAGCCTTCAAGTCTGGTTAGGTAATTATCTACTGTTCTTTCCTTCACAAAAGTTCCCCTTCCCGGTTCTGAATAAGCATGACCATCGTTTATAACCTCAAGCAATGCCTTTCTGGCTGTCATCCTGCTAACGGAATAAATATCACTAATCTCTCTTTCCGAAGGGAGCTTATCTCCTGATTTATATTCCTTCTTCTCAATCTTTTCAATGATCATCTCTTTTATCTGATGATATTTCGGCAACAGATAATAAGCACTATGCATATTTCCTCCATTCCGTAGCGGCCTCTGGTATATACCACCACAATCATTCTATATGATACTTTTTATTTTTTCAATTCCGATTTGAACGGTTAAAGTCTGATTATTCATGAATAAATCCTTTTAGGGAGAAAAACTGGCTTTTTTCAGAGGTATCTGGTATATACCAGATCTTCATTTATTCCTTTTTATGATTATACTTCTTTCTTAACATTATAACATCTAAGCGATGAAAAGATTTACAGATTTAATCGTTAAATTTATAAATATTTCACAGATAAGACATTTTATATTTTATTTTTGATAAAGTTAGAATAGTATATGTGTTACAATTAAATGGTAGACTGTCTTTATACTAAAGAATAATTATATGGAGGAGATTCAATGACTGTTAAGTTCAAAAGTATCAAGACAAAAATCATGTTCTCAGTAGTAATAACATCCATCTGCTTATTGTTAATTCTTGCGCTATTTAGTTTTTCACAAATAAAAAACACAGTTAGCAGATTAATGAATACTAATTCATATGAAATTGCACAAGGCTCAGCAAACCAGATCAGTGAATGGGTATTAAAAAATATTGCTACCATGCAAGTTATATCAACGCTCAATGTAGCAGCAAATATGGAAAAAGACAGATTACCTGAAGTTTTGTCAAGAATAATAAAAAATACAGATGCAGAGTTTGAAACACTGTTTGTTGCTGATAAAAACGGACTTTCTATATCAAATACTGCTATGGAGTTTGATCTAAGACAAAGAGATTATTTTCAAGCCATTATGACTGATGGAAAAGAATTTTATGTATCCAATCCATTAATTTCTAATGAAAGTCAACAACCAGCTGTTGTCGTTTGCAGTAAGATATCTAATAACAAAGGGGAAACTATCGGTTTAGTAGGAGGTGTTATACCGCTTGATGATGTTTCGGAAATAGTTACAAAAGCTTCCATCGCTGGATTGGGATATGGCTTCATCATAGATGGCACTGGTTTAATTATTGCTCATCCGAATAAATCATATGTTATGAAATCAAATGTATTGGATTCAGATCAAAATGGTTATGAAGGTTTAACAAAGGTTGGCAAGAAAATGATCAACGGTGAAACGGGCAATGGAATTGGTACAACACCGGAGGGTAACAAGGAAATCTTCTTTTTTACCACCATCCCCAACACTCCAGATTGGTCTCTTGGCATTGCTGTTGATCTTTCAGAGCTCAATGCTGATACAAACCGGCTTTTGTTGTTTATTATCATTTTAGTTATTGTTATTGCTTTGGTATTTGTTGTCCTTTCATATTTTTTGGGAAGGATTATCAGCAAACCAATTCAGCAACTGGCACTTAATGTAGAGAAATTTGGTAAAGGAGATTTGACAACCGAGTTTGAAATTCAAGCTGAAGATGAGATTGGACAAATGGCCAATCATCTAGAAGAAATGGGAAGACGAATCAGAGAATCGATGATCGAAATTACAAAGGCAACTAACAACGTCAACACTTCTGCAGATGATATAGCTGCGATGGCTGAAGAAGGAAGCGCGACAGCTGAGGAACTATTCTCCCAATCTGAAAGTGTCGATTCAAATGTACAAAACACTTCCGCCTCCATTGAAGAGGTTACTTCGGGTGTACAAGAAGTTGCAGCTAGTGCACAGGAAATATCCAAGAATTCTCAAGAGCTGGCCAATGATATCAACGAAACTGAAAAAGCCGTTAAAAGTGGTCAAGCAGAATTGCAAAAACAAGGTGAGCGCATGCAGGTTGTGGGACAACAAAGCAAAACCGCCACGCAACTTGTAACAACAGTGGCCGAAAAAGCTAACAATGTTCAAGAAATTGTTAATGCCATTTCCTCTATTGCTGAGCAAACCAACCTACTTGCCTTGAATGCGGCAATTGAAGCTGCTAGAGCAGGCGAAGCCGGTAAAGGGTTTGCCGTTGTAGCAGATGAAATAAGAAAACTCGCTGAGGAGAGTCAAGGTGCTTCCTCTAATATTGCAAAAATTCTTCATGAAATTGATGAGGGTTCAGACAAAGCAAATACTGCGGTCAAAAAGACTGTCGAACTTTATGATGAGCTCAACAAAGGTTCGCAAATACTGGTGGATGAATTTAACAAGATCACCGGTTACATGGAAAACATCAATAATCGTGTGGAATCCTTATCCGGTGCCGCTCAAGAACAAAGTGCATCTGCAGAAGAAATGGCATCTGCCATGGACACAAGCGCCAAATCAATGGCCAGTATGTCAGAGCAGATGGAAGAGATTACAAACGGTATTAAACAAACTGCCGATTCGGCACAAAAGATGAGCGACACAGCGGAAGAATTAACCAGACTTTCGGAAACATTGGAGAAGCTTGTCAAGAAATTTAAGATTTAGTTTTACTCGCGATTAAAAAGAGTGGGGACAAGAACATTGATTTATGGGGTTCTGAATAAACTGAAGAGGATTTGTTTATAACATTCTATTTATCAAAGGCAGTGTCTCAGCACGATCGTATTGCTGTACCTGTCC
>CAYUYU010000160.1:0-5510 GCA_964449405.1 uncultured Thermotogaceae bacterium | reverse complement strand
TGTAAGTTTTTCACTTATTTCAGAAACTGATAGATCCTCTTTTGAAGAGAATACAATGTCGGTACCACCAGCAAAGTCCACACCAAAATTAAACCCTTTGGTGAACATGGATATTACTGAAACGATGATCAAGACAGCGGAGATGATTAAGAACATCTTTCTCTTGCTTGTAAAATCAAATTCCCTTCTCATACACTATCACCTGCCTCAACATCTGGTTTATGCCATTTATTGTCTATCGATCCGGACATTGCATCTAAAATAACACGAGACACCACCAATGTGGTAAACATACTGCCAAGAATACCAATGATCAAAGTTGTGGCGAATCCCTTAATGGTACCCGTTCCCAAGTAATACAGAACGATGGCTGCCAATACCGTGGTGATGTTGGCATCAAGAATCGTCGAGAATGATTTTGAAAAACCACCAGCGATAGCGTTTAAAGGGGTTTTTCCCATTTTCATTTCTTCTTTAATTCTTTCAAGGACAATAATGTTTCCATCAACGGTTGTACCGATGGTTAATATGATACCGGCAATACCCGGTAACGTAAGAATGAAGTTTCCTCCAGCCATAACCCCGAAAAGGAGAAGGGAGTTGAAAAGCAAAGCGATATCCGCTACAATACCGAATAAACCGTAAATGACAATCATATAAACGAGTACAATTCCCAGTCCAAATAAACCGGCTATTAAGCTTGCCCTGATGATATCTTTTCCAAGGGTAGGGCCAAGCGTTCGTTCTTGAAGTTTTTCAAGCTCTGCAGGAAGATTTCCGCTTTTGATAAGCGCTGCCAGTTCCATGGATTCCTGAGCGGTGAAGCTTCCGGAAATCTCAGCTTGACCGTCACGGATTGGTGTTTGAACAACCGGCGCAACGAGAACAACATCATCAAGGACAATGGGTAGCTGTTCTTCTACGAAATTGGATGTGATTCTCGCAAAGAGATCTGCACCTTCGTTATCAAATGTTAATTGTATTTTAAAACCGCCTCTTTGGGTGTCAGCAGCAGCAGAAGCGTTTCTAACAGAGGAACCATCAAGATAGTATTTTTGTGCTCCTACTTTAACGTAATCTCTTACCAGATACCAAAGTGTGGTGTTGTTAACAGGGTCTTTATATTTTAGCCACTGAGTATCAACATAGTTGATTCCCACTTTTTTTGCCGGTTTTGTGTCAGATTCTTGTGATTCCAAAATTTCACCGAAATAAAGTTTTCCTTTCTTACCAACAAGTCTTTCGGCAACTGCAGGATCTTCAACACCTGGAATCTCCACTCTTAGTCTTGTGTCAGCACCACTTCCAACTTTTTGAACCGTTGCTTCTGTGTAATTAGCGCTATCCAATCTTTGTCTGACGACCACAACGACTTGGTCAGCTACTTCAGATATGGTTTTATCCGAATCTTCATTCAGTTTAATTGCATAATCGAGTCTTGAACCGCCTTTTATATCCAATCCCAACCGGATATTTCCGAACATTCTATCAAAAAAGGAAGAATATTCTTTTCCGGGTGTGGGCCAGAACAAGCCAATAAAAGCAGCTAAAAGTACGATTATTACAAAAATAAGTCTGATTCTGTCTGCTCTCAAAATGTTCGCCTCACTTTCCTTCTCATAATCTTAGATATTGCAGGTTTTATCTTTCCACAGCATTATTTGGATCTTTGTTAGATTTTCCCAGTATGGCGGAAATAGACTTTTTGGATATTTCCATTTTTGTTTCACCGGACTTTATCTCCAATGTAGTTTCTTCCATCGAAACTACCTTTCCAATTATGCCGCCGATGGTGACGATTTTGTCTCCAACCTTGAGCTTACCCATCATGGATTTAAACTCTTTGTCCTTTTTTCTCTGTGGCATGATGATCAGAAAGTAGAACATGGCAAACAATATAACGATCCATATGATCATTCCCATGGCACCTCCGCCAGCAACACCAGCTGAACCATCTGCAGCACCTTCTGTTGTCTGTGGTGCGGCAGTGGAATCAGGAGGACCAAATGCCCTGAATAAAAATTCCATTTGTTTCACCTCTTCTTTTTATAAGTATTTTTACAACACAATGGCGGAGGCGACGGGATTCGAACCCACATAGACAAATATGCCCACCGATTTTCGAGACCGGCTCCTTAGCCAATTCGGACACGCCTCCTACCAAACGAATGGTATTATATCATATAATGTTTTTATTTCTTAACCACTAAAGCCTCCAATTCTGATCTCACCCTCTTCAAGTACAAGTATGACCTTTTTATAATCTCTGTTGGCATAAAATTTCCTGTCTCTTATGGTTATTTCAGTACCTGCATAAAGTAGATTTTTGGCGATTATCTTTGCACCGGATACCATCAATTCTATTTTTTTCTCGGTTTCAGCTAAATCATCTTTTAATTTGGGTATTTCCATATTTAGATTATTAATGGTTTGAACGCTCTTAAGCAGCATTTCCAATTTATCTTTGGGGAATTGATTTTTCATCTTCTCTCTTAATGTTTTAAGTTTTTTGACAATCAACTGAAGTTTTCGTATATTTTCTTCATCGATTTTGATTTGTGATTGCAATAATGTGATCTTTTCTCTTAAAGAGGGATCAATGCCAACTTCAACGCTTGTTTTGAGGTTCATGTTTGAACCGATTTGATTGGCGATCAACTCATGACCGGAAGACGCATAACCTCCCACCAATTCGCCCGGGCGTCCTTCTATTTTTAAAGAATTTTTTGCCTTTAAGGTTGAGTTAACAGCAGCAGAATTGATTATTATATCCCTTCCCGCTTCAAACTCAGCATTTTCAGCGAATCGTACTTTGATATCTCTGCCTGCTGATAAAAAGGCTTTTCCCCTGCCCTTGATACCAGCCTGTACTTCAATGTCCCTACCTGCAATAAGCGTTGCAGCTTCCACGATATCATTGACTTTTATATCTTCTCGGGCTTTTAGGATAAAACCCGGCTTAACGGTTCCTTCAATTAACACTGTGCCTTCAAAGTCTATGTTACCGACTCCGGCATCCAAATCACCTGAGATTATCAAGATTTGATCGACGTTTATCTTTTCCTTCTCATATCTCAAGATTCCTTCTTTTAAGGAAACTAATTTCGTATCATCAGGATCAACAATGGTGTTTTCACCTTGTAGTTTCTTTAAACTGGCATCTTTTGGTTTTTTAGGCATAATCTTCTTTCCGTATACATCAATACCAGGTTCTCCCTCTTGAGGAGGAATCCTTTTAGCGATTAAAAGTCCTTTTTTCACAATAAAACTCTTGTAGATATTCCCGTGTAACTTATCAATTTTTCCTGAAGAATACTTTTTTAGTTTTTCAAAATCAAAATTATAAACAATCTCAGCATCATGGGATTCCTTTGGCGGAACTCCTTTCGCAAATGGAAAGGGAATGTCAGGTGTATTCAACTCGATGAACCTTTGAATCGCCGCTTCATCGACTCCGTATTTTACCTTCCAGATTGTCAATGCCTGTTCCACTTCTTCGCGCGTGATAGGTTTATCGTAACCTTCTATAGATCGAAATACCAAAAACGCGTTTAAGTTATTGGCATCTGTTTTTATCTCGATTCTGTTGGCCATGATCCTACACCTGCCTTTTTATGCTGGATAATCAATATTCATCAAGTTCTATTCTCATCTCCGTAATTGCTTCTAAGATTTGTTCAGGAGGAATAAGACTCCCGTCCACTCGGCTTAATAATCTCAACAGTTTCTTCTGTTTGTTGAGTCTTGACACCTCTTGAAAGATTTGTCCCAGATTTAATTCAGCGACCAAAACGGCATCTACTTTTTGAAGCAGTTTTACAAGCCTGGCATTTGGAAATGGCCAGATAGTGATTGGTCTGAATAATCCAATTTTCATTCCATCTACTCTTGCCAATTTTATTGCACGTTTTGCCGCACGTGCAGCGGTTCCATAAGCGACGATCAAAATTTCAGCATCCTCTGTCATATATTCTTCATATGTAGTTATTTCATCTCTATGCATTCTGATCTTCTTATCTAATTGTCTGAGAAGCTTCTCCGCCATTCCCGAACTTCCCATGGGAAATCCAGTTTCATCATGCACAAGTCCTGATACATGAAATCTGCTTTTGCCCATACTCATCAGTGGTGTTGTGGTATCATTAACGCTTTCAAATGGATGATAAATCTCTTCATCTTCCAAATCTTCACCAGAAAGCCTTGGTACAATATATTTTTGATCGATTTCCGGAATTTCAAAACTTTCTCTCATATGGCCCAAAGTTTCATCCATTAGAAATATAACAGGTGTTCGAAAATGTTCTGCTAAAAAGAAAGCCTTGATTACCAATGTATAAGTTTCTTTTACTGTGCTTGGATAAAGGGCAATGATGGGATGATCACCATGGGTCCCCCATTTCGCCTGCATGATATCCCCTTGTGATATTCTTGTAGGCATTCCGGTACTGGGACCTCCGCGCATAACATTAACAAAAACACAGGGTGTTTCTGTCATGGCAGCATACCCAATAGCCTCTTGCATGAGCGAAAAACCTGGACCACTGGTAGCGGTCATGGATTTTGTTCCGGATAGAGAAGCTCCGATAATCGAACAAGCGCTGGCGATTTCATCTTCCATTTGTATAAATTTTCCGCCCACTTTTGGTAGTTCTTCTGCCATTGTCTCAGCAATTTCTGTGGCAGGAGTGATGGGATAGCCGCCGAAAAATCTGCACCCTGCTTCTATCGCGCCAAGCGCACAGGCTTTGTCGCCTTGCATGAGAACATAGTCACCGGCTTTATACACGATCGCCCTCTCCTTCCTTTTCTATGATATCTATTGCAAAATCAGGACACAATCTCTCACATTGTCTGCATCCTATACAAGCCTTTTCATCTGCTACAACAGGAGCATTGTCCTTCCCTTTTCTGATTGATTGTGTCGGACACACAGTGTAGCAAATACCGCAAGCTTTACAAAGGTCAATGCTGATCTTGATAAGATAGTGTTTCTTTGGGCTCACCAATTCTTGACACCTCCAGGAGTATAATGTTTCATATATTTATTAATCAAGTCATAACGTGACTCGACATCCCCAAATAGCAAAAAAATCTTATTATTTAATCTTACCATAAGGAGTTTGAAGAGACCAAATTTTTTTATATTTATTTTACTAAAAACAAATGGATAGAGTTGTTTCTTGTAGATAATGCCACCCTCAATCAAATCCAAAAAACAGGGGTTGAAAAAAAGTTCATATAAGTATAATAGAAGGAAAAAAAGTGCGATTACTTTAAAAACGTTTATTAAGGGTAAAAACTGCAAAGATATTGTTAAGCAGAAGATTATTAATGTACGCATAAAAAAGCTCAAAGGCAAATCGTTTCACTCCAAAAAAAAAAGAAAAAAAAAAAGAAAAAAAAAAAAATTTTTTTTTTAATTCCCCTTTTAATCTTCCCCACTCTTATAAATTTTCATCTCATTTTAATTTTCTTTTTTTTTTTTTTCTAATTTTTACTCTTTTTTTTTT
>CAYUYU010000159.1:1184-5540 GCA_964449405.1 uncultured Thermotogaceae bacterium | reverse complement strand
GCCATCTTCGTTGATGTCCAGGGTTTGTTGAGTGTGTTTGAGAACATCGTCGAATACGGGCACTTTCATGGCTTCGCTTTCCAGTTGCCAGGGGCCGATTTGCATTGGGTTTTGGTATTCTTCCTCCGAAATGGCAGGGATAACAAAGTAGCCGCCATCGCCCCAATTGTACCCCCAGGAGTTTTTGACGATCCAGCAGAGGTCTGTGGTTTTTTCAACGGATTGCCCGCCGGCTGTCCATGGGTCTGTGTAGCTGTAAGTACCGCTTGAGGCCTCTTGCGAGGTTAAAACCGCAGAGGCGTTTGGGTTGGTTTTGCCGGCAAGGATGATGTCATCCAGATCTTCTACCGCTGCCCATCCCATTAGTGTGACACCGTGTCCGCCGATTTGGGCAGGGACATGATCCGGATATAGAATACCCTTTTGATAGTGATAGAGTTTATCAGGAACTTGGAATGCCACGGCCAAGGACCCGTAATGATACAGGGCGGTTTTGATCATTTGGATGTATTCTGAGTAGGAATAGCCCATAGCCCGGCTGTAAGCGGCGGGCATGATCATGATGCTTTTGTTTGAATGGGTGTGTGGGGCGGTGTATGCGGATGCCGGAAGGGCGAGATTGTCCTCTGTGGTAATGCCGATTTCTGAGTAGGGAGCATTTTCTTCAGGCATTTCCCCATAGCGTATGGAATTGTACAGACCCATTAAGGCAAAGCCTCCGTCCAAACGATTTTCATCTTGGATAACAAAGTCATTGGAGAACTCGGATATTTCAATATCCACGTTGTGATAAGCCGTCCACCGTTCCGCAAAATCGAAGTCATTGCCGGTGTTTCCTTTTTCCTGAAAGCCAAGAGTTTGAACGGCCAAGGCACTTTCAAAGGTTCCAAGAGTGGCGAAGGCCCAGCAGGATCCGTGTTGGAGTTGGTCACGGATAGGTTCGAGACGGTAGAAACTGCTTGCTTCAATGGTTTGGGGTTCAATATCCGTATAAGATGAGATTAATAGATCCATGGTGGTGCTCATCCGTGATTGGTTTGAAGGGTTAAAAAGCCGGTCTTTCATGTCTTTTGGCAGGATATAATAAGCTGTCATCTTTTCTTTGAACGCTTCAAAGGAGTTGAAGAAACGGCTTCTATCTTCCCAAAACGTCCGGTTAAATTGCGTACCGCTACGCAGGGGGGTTGATTCAAATTGTTCTCTGGCTTCTTCAACCAAATCTCCAAAAGTCATTGAAACCGTGAACATCAGCAGCAATACGATAAGTTTTTTCATTCTTGTTCACCTCTTTTGATCCAGCTAAAGGTATAAGCGCTTTCGTAATCTACAATGAACCCGTCCACATTCCGGTTATTTGTATCTTTGAACAGCGGACCGATTATCCCTGCATTCTTTGATGCTGCCAATTCCTCTTCGGAAGAGTAAGTCAGTCCGATTTTACCGCTCCCTTGTTCTGCTATCATTTCCAAATGCAAAATGGCGAAGGTATCTGAGACTTGCCCCGACTCAGCCTGATCACCCGTAATCCCTTTGAACAGCATGGCTACACTTTGATCAGCGGAAGGAATTTCCATCACTTGATGGCCTGAAACCTCTCCGTGGTCCTCAAAGAAATTGGGAAATTCTACGTTGTTTAAGGCCAGCCCGGAAGGAAAAGTTACCGCCAGTTGCATGTATTGGGTTTTGTATAGCTCAGCATACTCAGCAACATTGGGGGCGTTAATCTTCACCCGCATTTTGTTCAGATCATCGGGAACTTCTTCCAATTCTATGCTGAAAACCGGTTTCTCGTCAGAGTTGTATCGTTCTGCCAGCATGATATGCCTGAAATGATACTCCTTAGGTTTTTCCTTGTTTATGGTCATACGGGCATATTCCGTGTTCAAATCAAACCCCACAGAAGCTAGCGTGATGGGATGGTCGGGCTGAATAATTTGTCCAGCCTGTTCGCCTTCAATGAGTTCAAGGTCAAGAACCAGGATTTCATCTTCTGTATAAAGGAGCCGGTTGAAGACGGCCTTTCCGGAAGGGGTTTGTTTGAGGCCGCCGATATATGGAACCGCCTCAGCCTGTTCTTCCGTTTCACCCCAGGCGTCGATGATCCCGTCATCGTTTTGATCTATAGGAATCAGATAGACTTCCACGTTGGTCTCTTCAGGATGTTCGTTTTCAACCGTTTTTTTAGTCATTTTTGTGAAAAATGTCACCGCTTGATCGCCTGAAACACCTAATCCGTTTTTAAAATCCTCAGAGGCTTCTTCAATATAGTAAAGGCCTTTATCTGAGTTATACAGTTGGTTGTAAAACTCAGCAACGGTAAATTGGATGGTTTTGCTTTTTCTTGAATGGATGGGCGTAATCGTTGCCGAATAATGCCCTTCGTCACTGAAATTGGTTTCAATTTCTTTGACACCTTGATACTCTTGAATGATTTCATCCCCCTTTTTGATGACCACATCACATAAAAGAGGAAGTCCTTCTGAGTCATTCCAAGCCAATCGTATCATGGCATTCGGTGGGATTTCATCCCCATCTTGGATGATGGCAGGGTCATCCGGAATGATCAGAGTCGCTTGCTTTGAATCCGTTGTGGAACAACCGATCAGCAACACAACGATGATTGAGATGATCGGTATGAGCCACAGGGTTTGCTTGCTTTTTTTCATGTTATAACCTCCTATATCTGGGAGCCCACACGGGGACTACCCTACAAATTATGGTACAGTGCTTGAATCTGGTTTCTTGCTTTTTTCATTCTACTGGTATAAGTGGACTTCAAGTCAAGAGGGTGAAAGACCTTGAAATGTTATAATAACCTTAAAATCTATACCCGGCTATAAGGTTGTAAGTTGAAAAAAGCAGGAAACGGAGCGATAATCATGAAGATTGGTGAATTTGCAGAACAATTCAGGATGAAACAGGGAACGATCCGGTACTATGTCAGGAAAGGGTTGTTAAATCCACTGAAAAAGAGAACTTACTATGATTATAATCAAACCTGTGTGGATGACATGCGAACCATTCTTGAACTGAGAAAGATGCAGTTTTCATTGGTTGAGATTGCTCAGTACATGTCCTTTTTGAGAATGGATTACAGCAACATCTATAGCTCAAAACAGGAGCGGCTTAAAATGTTCAGCCAAAAGATCGAAATGGTTAATCAAAAAATTGATGATCTAAGGGACATCAAGAAGGCCTTAAGTAAACACTATGAAGAAATTAAAAAAGAATTTACGGATCATGTACCTCAGGCAAGTAATTTTGACAAGATAGGAGTGCCAATTGGATTCCTCCAAGAGCTGGCATGTCCTGATTGTGAAAAAAAGCTGGAGATGGATGCTAATAGAGTGGTTAACAATAAGGTCATCTCAGGTGAATTGAAATGTAAATGCGGGTATCGTGCACAAGTGAAGGAGGGCATCATCACCTTTGAGGGCGTAAATGAGGAGGAACTGGCTGTTTTGACACCGGAAAAGTTATACCAGGATGGCCAGTTACCACCGCCATTTTTCAAAACAGCGATGACCACGCTTGAATGGATCAATACCAATTTGGCCAATGAACCCTTTAAAGGAAAAATCATTTTCAATCCCTGTGTACAGGAGGGGTTTATCAGTAATCTGTTGGTGAAACAATTGGTCAAACAAGAAGACGATTTTATTTACATCGGTCTTGACCCCCATTTTGCTTTTTTAAAGCGTTTTAAAGGCTGTTTGTCAAAAAACCCCGGCCTGCCAAAAATAGTCTTATTGGCAGGGAAAATAGAGAAAGCCCCTTTGAAAAAGGGGACCTGTGATTTTTTAACCTTACCCTTTTCAAGACAGGCTGATGCTGCAAACAGAGGCACCTTCCCATTTGACACCGTTGTGCCTCTTTTAAAACGGGAGGGCAAATGGTTTGAAGCCTTTTTTTGTGCGGAGAAACAAGTGGCCATTACTGAAGCATATCAGAATATCGCCGACAGTCTATGTTGCTCTCGGATAAAGGAGTCCCTTCAGGACTTTGAAGAGAAGGAGTTTGTCATTACCGGCAAAATTCTCGATAAAGGACAAGTATCCAGATTTTTTAAAGATGATGCGCCCGTGACGTTTTATGGGTTTAAAGGGAAAAAGAAATAAACCAATAGAAACCACTGGGACGTTCTTTTCGGTGTGGGCGACCCAATGCCATTAAAACGAGCCTTTCATTTCTGCTATAATAAGTTATAAGACGAAATCACAAAGAGGAGAGCCAACATCATGGATGAAAAAGGAACAAGAAAAGAGGATTTATACGAAGAAGCCCCCAGGACATTCGAGATTCATCCGGATGATGTGAAGATTATTTCTGAGGATGAAGCTGCTGAGCCTTTTGAAG
>CAYUYU010000159.1:0-1084 GCA_964449405.1 uncultured Thermotogaceae bacterium | reverse complement strand
GGGGGATGTAACCATGGAAGCTGATGAAAAAATTTTAAATGAACTGGAACAATTAAGACAGCTCTTTTCTGATATGAAGGAGCATGTAAGTGACATCAGGGGGAAAATCAAGTCGGAGATAGATGAAAAGACTGAAGCATTTGAACAGTTAAATGGTCGAAGTGCTGCTTTATTGGATCAAATCACCAAATATGCCGATACCTTACAAGATGTCTTGGGCTATAAATCGCAAGTTGAGGAAATGATCACAAAACTTCACAGGATCGATGAGTATGAGCAAAAACGGGATGGGCTTGAGTCCAGTTTTCAAGGCCTGACTGAAAAGATCAATAGAAGCATTGAAGAAATAGAGAACAAATTACTGGCGTTTGATGTGTCTTGTGAAGAGGATTTAATTACCATGAACGAGAGTTTGACTGCAACGAAAGAGACAAAAACCAAAGCAGCAGAACAGATCCGGGATTTGGAAGAACAACGAAAAACCTTAGAAGTTAATCTCAAAAAAACCGCTGACAATGCGGGGGAATTGGAAAACAGGCTGCATAAACTTGAAGAATCATACAATATAGAAAGAATTGAAAAGATCGATGCATTCATGACTGAAAAATCAGAGATAGAAAATTTTCTGATTTCAAATACGCAAGAAATAGATCGTCAAAAATCCCAAGCCCAAAATGTTCAAGAAACGATACAGCATTCTGAAGACAATTTACAGCAAATCAAGGATCAATCTGAGAATATGAATGCGTTCATAGCGGACACAAGAGAAGAATATGAAAATATTCGGGAAATGATTGACAAGGCCATGGAAGAATTTGATAAATACGTCTATTCACAACGTAACCAAGCACAAAAAATCAGTGATGATTTCGAACAAACGATTCAATCTTTTAAGGAAGCGTATCAAAAACAGATTAATACCCTGACTTCTGATGAAATGGATCGCATAAAAGCAACGATCAAAGTAACTGAAAAAGATATGATTGAAAAAGTGGATCAAACAACGGAAACACTTCATGAGTTTCTGGAAGGCGGCAAACAAACACTTTCAAAACAAACGGATTCAGGTATCCAAGAAATGGAA
>CAYUYU010000158.1:0-5552 GCA_964449405.1 uncultured Thermotogaceae bacterium | reverse complement strand
CCAATGATAACGGCTATAAATGTACCTATCAGTCCGGCCGTCAAAGATACCCTTCCGCCAATCAAAACTCGTGAGAACAAATCTCTGCCAAACCGGTCGCCGCCGAACAAGTATAAAACGGCGTCATCATGCTGTCCGATTCCAAACAGGTGAAGATCTGTTTCCCAAAGTCCCCAAAACTTGTACGAATCTCCTCTAACAAAGAATTTAATCGGGTAAACCTTTTCCTCGTCTCTCACATATTTTACCGCAAAAGTAACAGGGTCTCGAATTTTTCTCATCCCATAAACAAATGGACCAACAAATTTTCCCTCTTTTTGCCAATGGATCTTTGTCGGTTCACTGAAGGTGAATTCCCTTTTTGTGTTTTTATAGTTGTATGGTGCCAAAAAATCAGCAAAAAGTATCATGAGATACAAAAGTATTAAAATGATTATTCCTATGATTCCCAATTTATGCTTAAAAAAGGCCTTTCGAACTCTAACAGCTGTATTTCCTTTCAATTTACCCACCTCAACTCATCCTAATTCTTGGATCAAGTACTGCCAATAGAATATCCGCAAGAAGATTACCGATTTGTGTAATAAAAGCGATAAACATCAAAAAGGTCATAACCAGATATTGATCGTGGTTTAGCAGGGCTGTGTAAAAAAAAAGGTCCCATCGTTGGAAGATTTAAAACTATAGCGGTAATAACAGTACCACTGAAGATATTGGGCAATTCCATACCAGCAATACTGATCATAGGATTCAATGCGTTTTTGATGACGTGTTTTCGGATTTTCTTTTCAGGTAATCCCCTTGCACGCAATGAATTAACAAAAGGCGCCCCAAGCATATCTAACATATTACCCCTCATGACGCGCATCAATCCGGCGAGTCCCGAAAGTCCGATAACAGCTATGGGAAGCCAGACATGTTGCAGTAAATCATAGAATTTGGCCCATGACAAAGGTTCTCCAATGAATTGAGAGGAGAAAAGGCCTCCACTTGAATTAGTGAGATACATTAAAACCAATGCGAAGAAAAAATTTGGGATAGATATGCCTATGAATGCAATGAAAGTCAGGATATAGTCCCACATTTTATAGGGATGTAAAGCGGAAAAAATACCCAGAGGAACGGCTACAATCCATTGAAATAAAATGGTTGATAAGGCAATGCTGATTGTCCAGCCCATTCTTTCCCAGATTAGATCAATGACCGGTCGTTTGAAGGCAAAGGAATAACCGAAATCACCTCTGGTTATGATTTGCTTCAACCACAATAGATATCTTGTCATGGGAGGTTGATCAAGACCAAGCCTTTCTTTAATCAATTCAATCTGTTCAGGCGAAATTCTTGGGTTTTCAAGGTACTGTGAAACAAAATCTCCCGGTTGCAGTTCTGTTAAAAAAAAGCATATAAATGATACAATAAACATCATAGGAATGATAATTAAAATCCTTCTGATAATAAAAGAAGCCATCTAACACTCTCCTTGCCACAAGATAACGGGCGCTAATAAAAGGCGCCCGTATCAAATCTGCTTTTTTTACCATGTTTCCTTTTGGTGCAGGTTCTTAGAAATAAATCATTTTTTGAACATTGTATAAACCGCGTAAGCAAGAGCTCCATTATCTGTTTGGTGGAAATTACCAAGGGTTTTGGAGACACCCATTAAGTCCATTCCTTTACAAACATAGATGAACGGGACATATTCAGCGTAAATTTCTTGCCAAATGCCATACTGTACTTTTCTTTCTCTTGGATCCATCGCTGTCTGTCCGATTTCAAATGCGTAATGGATTTGTTTTTCCCAATCGGTCATGTTTCTCAGATCTGCATAAGGTTCCTTGGTTTCAGGATTCATGGTATCGAAATGACAATAATAAAGGGAATAACCTGGTGACCAGATGGCTTTCCTTAATTGAGGATCAGGTTGGTTTCCAAATGCCCATAGACAAGCTTCAAATTCTCCACTTAATGCTTTTTGAGCTAATAAGGAACTGTCAATCACTTGTAATTCGCATTTTACACCGATGTCTTTCAAACTTTCGGAGAAGATGTAAGCGGTATCCTGATACGCTTGATAAGTGGAACAGATCAGGACAAATTCTAATGCTTTACCACTTTCCAAATCTCTCCAGCCATCTCCATTTTTATCTACGAGACCCATTTCATCCAACAATGCTTTAGCCTTTTCTGGGTCATAAGGTCTTCTCAAATCTTCAATTGCAGGGTTATAAAAGGCTTTATTAGCTGGTAGTACGGGTACACCACCTAAAACGGCTAATGTGTTAAAGACCTCTTCGATTACTCGTTCTCTGTCAAGGGCAAACTCCATAGCGGCTCTAAATTTTTTAAGACTAAACAATTCAGCAAGTTCTTCATTTTTTGCGTTAAAATTGAAAGTGATGTGGATGGGGCTTGGGGTTGGATTCATGGGTTGTGCCCTGTAAACAACAAAGGGACCGCCATCAAGTTCCATTTGTTTGAGCACAGGATAATCCGTGGCTTCAATGGTCATATAATCAATCTCACCGGATCTGAATTTTGCACTTTGAACCTGTGCGTCTTTGACAATAAGATATTCCAGCCGATCAAAATAAGGTAATTGATTACCCCAGCGGTCAACTTTCCAGTAATGTTCGTTCTTTCTTAAAGTTACCTTTTGGTCAACGACAAACTTATCCAAAACGAATGGTCCCGTTCCAACAATCTCATTCAAAGGTGTGTCTGTTGTCCATAATTCATTTACTGAACCGGGATCGTTTTCATCGATTTTATCTTTTAAAATGTGTGAAGGATAGATAGAAGCGTGGGACAAAACGGTAAAGAAAGGACCGTAAGGTTCGGGTAGATGAGCCTTGAGTGTTTTGTCATCAATTTTTTCAAATTTGACAATTTCTCCGTTGATGGTAAATCTTGCGATGGAATTTCCTTCGGCATATTTGTTCAAGAGGAAATTCTCAAAGGTAAAGATGACATCATCAGCGGTAAACGGTTCTCCATCTGACCATTTGACATCTCTCAAATAGAATGTGACCTCTTTGTTGTCAGCACTGACTTCCCAAGATTCCGCCAATGCAGGCTGCAGAGCGTTGGTAACCGGATGCATTTCAACAAGTCCGTTAAGGAATTGTCCGGCAATCGTATAAGCGATTCCGTCTAATGTGCCGTAAAAGTTGAAAGATTGAGGAGAACTGGTCAACGAAAGCGTTAATGTTCCTCCAAGTTTTGGTTGTTCAGGGGTTAATAATTCATCAACAACGACAGGAGCAGCCATTAATGAAATGGCGAACCAAACCAAAGTAAACAAACAAATAAGTTTCTTCATAATAAAAACACCTCCAAGATTTGTGAAACCTTTAAAGCCATATCGAATGTTATAAAAAAGAGTTTTACTAATTATAATGACTTATAGTCATACCATTTGAATACAGAATTTTAAGTTAACGTTAAATAGCGTAAATGATTATAGCGTAAACGAAAAAGAAACACAATTCATGAAACAGACAATAAAAGCTATTAATTCCAGAATATTCACGATTAGGAGCAAAAAACTCTTGATATGTCAAGAATTGACATTTGTACTAATTGTTATATTTTGCTATAATAATTCCTAAAAGAATATATGTTATAACAATTCTAAATTTAAGGAGGATTTCAAATGACTTTGGAAGAAAAGGTAGGTCGTTTATTTTTGATAGGGATCATTGGGACTGAATTGACAGATGAAACGAAACAATTATTGAATACAATCAAACCCGGTTTTATAATCCTTTTTCAAAGGAATATACAAACAAAATCTCAGTTGAAAAAACTTGTAACAGACATTAAGAATCATGTTGACAGGCCAATTGTTTTTGCAATCGATCAGGAAGGCGGTATTGTCACACGCCTTGAAGAAGGTTTTACCATCTCGCCGGGAGCAATGGCCTTAAGTGCGACAAACGATTCAAAAAATGCTTATGAGGTCGGAAGATTATTAGGGAGAGAGATGCGCGCCATGGGAATCACCTGGAACCTTGCGCCCGTTGTCGATATTAACGATAATTATTTAAATAGGAGTACCGGGGTGAGGGCATTTGGAGATACTTGTGAAAGGGTTTGTGAATTTTCGCAAGCTTTTTACAACGGTTTGAAGGAAGAAGGATGTGCAGCAACCGCCAAACATTTTCCTGGAAGCGGGAGTATAGAAGTCGATCCACATCTGGATATGCCATTTTTAAACAAATCGTTAGATGAGTTAATGGCTCATGAACTGATTCCCTTTAAGCAATTGATAGATAAGGGAATCGAATCGGTGATGATCTCGCACGTGTACCTGCCTCAGATTATGAAGCATAAAATCCCTTCTGTTATATCTAAGGAAGTGATGGAAGAACTTTTGATGAAAAAACTTCTTTTTAAAGGGATTTTAATCAGTGATGACCTGACGATGGGCGGAGTGGCTAATTTTTATAATGTTGAGGAAGCCTCCTATCATGCCCTTATGGCGGGTATGGATGTGATTGATATTTGTCATGATGGCGAAAAGATGATCAGAGCCTATAAATATCTAATTGAAAAGGCTTCTGCCAATGCGGATGTTATGGAAGCTGTAAACAGATCATTTGTTAAGGTTGACGGTTTCATTAACCGTTTTTCTGTACCTCTTTCTGATATTGACTTGGTTCATGTTGGATCAAAAGACAACATCAAACAGATGCAATCGATAACTGATAAGTCCATTACAATATATAAGAACCAAGACCAATTGGTACCCTTGAAAAAACTTGGGAAAGGCGATCTGATCTGTTCGGTTAAGCCTTTGCGTCAATCCTTGGTAGAAGAAGAAAGAACGGGTACATATGTTTCCGCCTTTTTGCACGATAGATTCCCCGAAGCGGATTATATTCGTTTTGATGCCAAAATAGAAGAAGAAGCGGTGGGACAAATCATAAAAGATAAATCAGGAGGAACCGCCATTGTCATGACTGAAAACGCCTATCTGTTTGCCGGGCAAAAGAAGCTCGTTCAGCTATTAACAAATAAATATGAGCGGGTTTTACTAATTGCATTAAGAAATCCATACGATGCAGGAATTACAGGAATAAAAAATGCAGTCTTTTCTTATGGATACGCTTTACCGAATCAGAAGTCTTTGATCAAGTTATTAAGGGGAGAGATAGAAGACCAAGGGGTTTGCCCGGTTCAAATACCCATTATCTCTTAAAGTTATAAAGTAAATCGAATTTCTACGGCCTTTCCCCCGAAAAGACAATCTCTTTCCCATTCTTCAGGCTTGAAGAAGATGGGATGATAAGCGCTGTTTTCGCTCAAAAGCCAGATGCCGTTCTTTGTTAGGTGCAACCGCTTTAACAATGCTTGATCGTTGTTGACAATGACAAGGGCAATATCAGAGTTTCTGAAACTTTCAATGGGTATGCGTTTGATAAGTGCAATAGCTCCGTTGATGATTAACGGTTCCATGCTGTCCCCATGAACCTTTACAGCGAAATCAGCATCGGCGCCATATATATAATCCTCTGCTTGCTCTTGTGCCAGGACATTTGCACCAGCTCCCG
>CAYUYU010000157.1:0-5654 GCA_964449405.1 uncultured Thermotogaceae bacterium | reverse complement strand
TTAAAAAAAGGTGTAGACGGGATCAACGTTCGGCTGAATACGCAAAGTAAAGATTGTCGATTGTCTGAAAATGTTGAAGAATGTTGTTTGAGTGGACTCTTTCTGAAAGATTTTGAGGATTTTAAACAGGCTTTTGATTCGATTCCACTAATGGAATATCCATTGTTCATGAATTGTGGCATTAATTCTGAAGTGTATCTGGCACTTTTTCACGCTTTAAAGGGGGAGGACATAAAAGCGTTAAAAGGGACTCTTGGCACTGATCCGTTGGGAAGATTAGTTGAGACAGGCAAGATAGAAGCCTCGTTAGATGAAGTCTTTGATTCGATGGCCAGGATTATCAAATGGAAGAGGGATAAAGCGCCTGGGTTAAAAACCATCCTGATTGACACAACCGCTTTTCACAATGCAGGAGCCAGTGCGGTTGAAGAACTATCCATCGCTTTTTCAACGGCTGTTTACTACATCAACGAACTGCTGGACAAGGGATTGGCTATTGACGAAATCACAAATGAAATCACTTTCTCTTTTTCTGTTGCTTCCTATTTCTTTTTGGAAATTGCCAAATTAAGAGCGGCCAGAATCCTCTGGACTAATATTGTAGAAGCGTATGGCGGACAAAAGGAATCGGGAAAAATATCTATTCATGCCAGAACATCAGCCAGAACGCAAACGATTTACGATCCGTATGTGAACATGTTGAGAGACACTTCTCAGGCATTTTCAGCGATACTTGGCGGTGTTGATTCACTGCATGTATCTCCTTTTGAAGAAAGAAAAGGCGTGGTTAGCGATTTTTCAAAAAGAATTGCCAAAAACGTTCAGCTGATTTTAAAAGAGGAATGTCATCTTACCATGCCCATCGATCCCACGGGGGGAACCTGGTATATTGAAAAAGTAACCGATGAACTAAGTCAAAAGGCTTGGGAAAGGTTCCAGAAGATAGTGGGAAAGGGAGGAATCATCCCTTATTATAGCGAAGGCCTTGTAGAAAAGGATATTGAGGAAAGCAGATTGTTCCGACAAAAGGAATTCACCACTCGAAAACGCGGGATTGTTGGAAATAACATGTATCCCAATCTTTTTGAAACGCCTTTGTCCGTTGACACAGAACAGGAAAAAAAGATCAAACAACAGCTTTTTGAAAAGATGAGCAGGATGAAAGATAAGTCAGAAGACTCCGTGTCGTTTGAACCCCCAATCCAAATCGAAAAAATAGCTGAAGCGTTGAAAAGCGGCGCATCATTACACGCTGTACGTACAGGAATCTTTAAGGGAAATACTACTGTTAAACGGCTTGAAGTTCATCGTGATGCTGAACTCTTTGAACGATTAAGAGCAACTTCCTGTGAAATAAAGGATAAAACAGGCGAATTGCCGAAAGTTTTCTGTGCCAATTTTTCAAAATTGGCAGTACACAAACCCAGAACTGATTTCACCAAGGGCTTTTTTGAAGTCGGGGGCTTTGATGTTCTTGCCCAGCACAGCTTTGAAACCGTTGAAGAAGCAGTTGGCAAGGCTTTAGGTTCAAAAGCTAAAATCGTGGTGATTTGCTCATCGGACAAAGTGTATCCTCAAGTCGTTGTTCCTTTTACCAAAAAAATCAAAGAAAAAGATAAGAGCATCAAAGTCATTCTTGCCGGAAGGCCGGATAAAACCCTGGCTGAAGATTACGAAAAGGCGGGATTGGATGATTTTATCTTTGTGAAAACGGATGTGTACGATTTTCTTAAAAGCGCACAAGAATGGGTAAAAGAACAGGGAGGTGAAGGACTACAATAGTCCGGGAAGATGACAAAAAAACCTGATTTTACAAACATATCATTTTCAACAAAAAACGATACTCTGACATATAACGAATGGAAAAATGAGGCAACGAAGCAACTTGGAAAAGAGATAGAAAACTGCACCTGGCTTACTAACGAGCAGATAGAGGTGAATCCCCTTTACCACAGACGCGATTACAAAACACTGGAACATCTTGGTTTTACTGCCGGTATTCCCCCTTATTTGAGAGGTCCCTATGCCACCATGTATGTGTTCAGGCCATGGACGATTCGCCAATATGCTGGTTTTTCCACAGCACAAGAGAGTAATGCATTTTATCGCAGAAACTTGGCCGCTGGGCAAAAAGGACTTTCCGTTGCCTTTGATTTGGCCACGCATCGGGGTTATGACTCAGATCACGAAAGAGTTGAAGGAGATGTGGGAAAGGCCGGTGTAGCTGTGGATAGTATTCTTGATATGAAGACGCTCTTCGATGGGATCCCCCTGGGAGATATGTCCGTTTCCATGACGATGAACGGGGCGGTTTTACCCATTATGGCCTTTTACATCGTTGCTGCACAAGAACAGGGTGTGGATGAAAAAGACCTGAAGGGAACCATTCAAAATGATATTCTCAAGGAATACATGGTCAGAAATACCTATATTTATCCCCCAAAGATGTCCATGCGAATCATCGCAGATATCTTTCAGTACACATCAGAAAAGATGCCCAAGTTCAACAGTATCAGTATTTCCGGTTATCATATGCAGGAAGCAGGCGCTACGGCGGATATCGAATTGGGATATACCCTTGCTGACGGTTTGGAGTACGTGAGAACCGGTGTGAATTCTGGAATTGATATTGATGCCTTTGCCCCCAGGCTTTCCTTCTTCTGGGGAATCGGGATGAACTATTTCATGGAAGTGGCGAAGTTAAGAGCTGCCAGGTTGTTATGGGCAAAAATTATCAAAGGATTTAATCCAAAAAACCCCAAATCCATGTCCTTGAGGACTCATTCCCAGACATCGGGATGGAGTTTACAGGAACAGGACCCCTACAACAACGTTGCCAGGACCTGTATTGAGGCAATGGGAGCAGTTTTAGGTCATACGCAGTCACTGCATACCAACGCTTTGGATGAGGCCATTGCATTGCCTACGGACTTTTCAGCCAGAATCGCCAGAAACACTCAGATTTTCCTTCAGACTGAAACAGGCATTTGCGATGTGATTGACCCCTGGGGCGGTTCTTATTACCTTGAAAAACTTACGGATGAACTGACACGCAAGGCATGGGCTCATATTCAAGAGATTGAGGAATTGGGTGGCATGGCCAAAGCCATCGAAACGGGTGTGCCAAAGATGAGAATTGAAGAAGCCGCAGCCCGACGACAGGCAAAAATCGATTCAACCCGTGAGGAAATCATCGGGACCAACAAATACAGACTGGACAAAGAGGAACCCATTGACATACTGGAAGTAAATAATACAGCCGTCAGGGTATCTCAAATAAAGAGGTTGAAGAAATTGAAAGAAGAAAGAAACAATGAAGCCGTTCAAAAGGCGTTAGAGGCATTGACAAACGCAGCAGAAACCGGTGAAGGCAATTTGTTGGAACTTTCCGTGGAAGCAGCTCGTGCAAGGGCTACATTGGGAGAGATTTCCGATGCCATCGAAAAGGTTTCGGGAAGACACAAAGCCATTATTAAATCAATCTCAGGCGTTTACAGCAGTGAGTACAAGGAACATAAAGAGATTGAAAAGGTCAAACAAATGGCCGATGCATTTGAGGAAAAGGAGGGAAGACGCCCACGTATACTGGTGGCGAAGATGGGGCAAGATGGTCATGACAGAGGTTCAAAAGTCGTTGCCACAGCTTTTGCCGATATGGGCTTTGATGTAGATATTGGACCTTTGTTCCAAACTCCCAAAGAAACTGCTTTGCAGGCCGTAGAAAATGATGTACATATCATCGGTATGAGCTCCTTGGCAGCAGGACATAAGACACTATTGCCCCAACTGGTAGCAGAGTTGAAAAAACACAATCGTGAAGATATCATGATCGTTGTTGGTGGTGTTATCCCGGCACAGGATTATGCCTATTTGAAAGAGAACGGGGCTTCTTTGATCTTTGGGCCCGGGACGGTATTACCGGTCGCTGCTCAAAAGGTTATTAAAGAATTGGAAGAGAGACTTGGCTTCGAAGATGAATAAAAAAGAAAAAAAAAGACCCGAATGGACTCCGGATGGTGAGAAAGAGGGTTTTACCACATCCGTTATGGATGGAGTTCATTCTTCTCATGATGGGTTTCAACATGATCATAAAGAAAAAAAGACCTTTCACAAAAGAAAAAAACTGGAACTGGATGATTATCTGAAAGGCGTTTTGAAACGCGATCGAACCATCATGGCACGTGCTATTACTTTGGTTGAAAGTAATTCGGTCAAGCATAGAGAAATGGCTGATGAACTGATCAAAGCATTGCTTCCGAAATCAGGTAAATCCGTTAGAATCGGGATAACAGGTATGCCTGGAGCCGGTAAAAGTACGTTTATTGAGTCGTTGGGAAATCTTTTATGTGATAGCGGGCACAGAGTATCCGTCCTTGCAGTAGACCCTTCAAGTTCTTTGACAAGGGGTAGCATTCTGGGAGATAAAACCAGAATGGAAAAACTCTCTACCCGCCCGGAAGCCTTTATACGTCCATCACCTTCAGGAGGTGTTCTCGGTGGTGTTGCCCGTAAAAGCCGAGAGACGATGATCATATGCGAAGCTGCCGGGTTTGATGTCATTTTGGTGGAAACCGTTGGCGTGGGTCAAAGCGAGATAACGGTGCGTTCTATGGTGGATTTCTTCTTGCTATTGGCCATCACCGGTGCGGGAGATGAATTGCAGGGGATGAAAAAAGGGATTATGGAGCTGGCGGATGCCATTTTAATCAACAAAGCCGATGGTGAGAACATCAAGAAAGCACAAACCACAAAATCAGAATTTAACCGAATCCTTCACTATCTTCAGCCTGCCACTCCTGGTTGGGATACCAAGGCGTATACTTGTTCATCAATCAACGGAACAGGTATTAGAGAAATCTGGAAAGTGATCGAGTCATTTATAGAGCATACGAAAAATAATGGTTTTTTTGATGAAAGACGGCATACACAAGCCATCGAATGGATGAAAGCCATGATTGAGGAATATTTAAAGAAGATTTTCTACGAAGACGAATCGGTGAAAGATTGTTATGGAAATGTACAAGCTGCTGTCAAAACCGGAGATATCACCCCCGCGACCGGGGCTCAAAAATTAATTCAGGCATTTGAGTCGAATTCTAAGAAAAAAAATAAATAAAAGGGAGCACCGATGTATTGTCAGAAAATACACGGACCTTGAAGTGTTTTCCTTTCAGGAAAAACTCTTTGCTTGATTATTTACAATGGCACTGCTTGAATCATTAAGTTATCTGCCATCAAGAAAAGCTGTGAATGCACAACTATATGAAAGCTCAAGTAGATACATTTGCTAATATCATGGCAGATTATGGAATGGCATTCTTCGGTTCACAGTCTTTACCTTGGTCTGAAATGCAGAAACACCTTACCGCAGCTTTGGAAGCAGCTGAAATTGAGGGGGAAACTTCCTGGCAGTTTTTCAGGAAGATTACCATAGCCCTGTTAAAGCCCGCTATTTTGTATTCACTTGTCATGGGAACCATTTGGTCACTCTGGCCCTGATTCAGTTCAAGTGGCTCAGTTCTAATGTTGTGTATTAGAAGGGGATGACTGTCTATGAATACGATTAAAATGAAGAAAATTTGAAAGAAAACAATTTCCATCATCATCCTTTCCAGGATACTATACCTTGCCATCCTCTCTCAAATGTATGGTTA
>CAYUYU010000156.1:0-5689 GCA_964449405.1 uncultured Thermotogaceae bacterium | reverse complement strand
TGAAAAAAGGTCAATTTTGAAGACATATTCGCAAAATCAAGTATCATCTCACTTGGGGGCGGACCGGTGTGTCCGCCCCTACAAATGCGTGAAAATACCTTAAATAGAGACGTAGGGGAGCACCGATGTGTGCTCCCGCATAACAATAGCGGAGACGTTTTTTTTGGCAATAATCACAAAAAAATGGTTTTTTCAGTGAAACTATATAATTTTTTTTGTACAACATATTTGCATTTTTCAACACCTTTTTACTTGAACATTCTCGTAATAACGACTTTCCAGATGTTGCCGTGGAAATCAAGAGTGTTCCAATACGCTTCTTTGCTAACCGGGATGTCACTGCCGGTTTCCAGAAAGGTGTAAGACCCGTGGCCTTCTTTTTGTGCAATGATTTGTCTTCCCAACCTTTGAAGTTCTTTGTAATCGCTGTATATACCTTCTTCAAAAATATTTTCGTTGATTTCTTCGCGGTCGATGTCGTAGATGATGGTGCCATCTTGTTGCATGATCCAAATTTCATAGTCTGTGTTTTTGAGGTGTTCTTGGATGATTTTTCCAAAAAAGGCGTGTGGTTCAACGAGCATGCTTAAAGAACCCTTCCAGTCTCCTTTTTTGTTGAATACCGGCCATTCTACGTCGATTCCGTAAAGATCTTCAACGGTCATGAAGAGTTTGCTGACCTGTGGTTTCTTGGTTTTGGCAATTTGTTGCATTTGTTGCTGATGGGAGATGTCAGAACCTTCAAGATGTCTGTATTTTTCAGGCGCCATGTACTGCATAACCAAGTCTGTGTTGACATAGGCGACATCAAAGATATCTGGGGATTTATTGTATAAGCTATTTAAAATCCCCCTGATATCTGCGGGTAAGTCTTCGCTGTTTGCAAAGATGTTGCTGGCTTCCAATAAGTTTTCTTCCATCTGACTGATTTTTTGGCTTAAGGCATCCGAAACTTTTAAGAGGTTTCTGCGCATGTCAATACTTGATGAGTTTTGAGAGAAATCATAAATCTTTTTGGCGTATACGTATTTCCATTCAGTCACATCCTGCGTATCGAAGATGCCATAGTATAGCCCCTTTCCGTGAATGAAGGCAATTGTTCCCGTTTTGGTGTTTACTATTTTTGAAAGGAATTGATCCTTTTGACCGTCGATGTAATCTTCGATGGGTGAGAAGAGATAACTTTCATCACTTGAAAGCACCATTTTATCTGCCTTTATAGCGAAATAAACGATATCATCCGATAGATCCATCTTTTTGTTCAGATGGGCATTTAATGGCTCCATGTACAATGACATCCCGACAAACCCTGTTAGTTTACTGTCCTCAAAAGAAGGAAATGCAAAGAGGCATGATTTCACACCGGTGCTCCTGCTTATAATGGGAAATCCTTTTACTGGGTTACCCTTTAAAAGGGTATAAAAATAGGGTCTGTCCGAGATGTTTTCTCCCGTTAAGTTTCGTATATTTGAGTAATAACTGCCATCGGGCTTTATATACAGGTAGATTCCAGGATAGTTGTACGCTTCATTATCCCTTTTGATGGTTTCCAATCGCTTTTCCATGTCTTTTTTTATTAAAGGCCAGTCACCCTTTTTGCTGTAAGGTTTTGAGGACAGGTCATTGAAAAAGGTGTTGACATCTGTGAAGAAGTGACCTGCAATGAGTTGATAATAATCCAAGGCGATCCGGTCAAGCCTATCCAGGGAGCTGACTAAAACATCAGCTTTGTTAGCTACCTCAACGGGAACCTGGATGTTTTTGTCATGTGCTGTATTCAAGTTGACGATGCTCAAGCCGTCTTCCTTGTCATTAAAAGTAGAGTGATAGGTGATGATGGGATAATCCGAGGGAACCTTTTCGCCAGCGGCTATTTGTAAAGCCATTTGTGCGGCCAAGGTTCCGTGAAAATCGGGATCGGGAACAACACCGCAAAGCGCCCCATCGTAAATGATGTAATCGTTTATTCCGATGATGGGTTTGTCTGTTACCTGATTGATCATTTCCATGGCTTGTTTCGTGTTGATGATGTTGCCTTCGGCATCTTTAAATTCTGTTGTTCGAATGAAGTATAGGGCGTTAGCAAATTTCTCCAGTATCTTGATGTCTTTTAACATTTTTTCAAATCGATCATATTGAAAAAAGCCTACATTTTGAAAATCTCCTAAATCTTGCTTCTTTAAAAACTCAATGAATCCATCCGTGGTGTTGGTATCATCACCAATGAAGGCTACAGTTTTGATATTGGAATCAATTGCTTTAGCCAGATTTAGGGATTTTAAGGGGAAGGGACGTTCCAGGACACCGGTGGTCTTTTCATTGGAATAGCCATATATCGAAGGATCGTTATTCACCCCGCAAAAAACAACGGGTGTGTTGTTTTCTTCAGGGATCAGGTTGACAAAATACTGCTGGGCGTTATCATCACAGGTGATGATGACATCCGGATCAAAGTCTTTCATCTGTTCAAGTGCTATTTGGCCAGATTTGATTTTCCATTGTTCGTCATTTCTCAGACGCGTATCCATGTAATAGGATTGGACTTCGCTTTCAACAGTCTCTAAAGTCTCTTGAACTGCATTTGCCAAACTCGTATTCCAGGCGTAGTATTTATCATAGCTGTAAACAACAAATATCTTGGGGAGTGCTGCAGATAAGAGGACTCCTAAAAAAATGGTGAACATAATGATTAGTGTTAGTCGTTTTGTCACTGTTTTCCACTTCCTTTTTTGAATAGATTAAATTCGTCGAGTTTCATTGATTATAGCATAGTGGACACATACATGGATTTTTGTTATAATCAAGCTGACCTCCATCCTTTTTATCAAGGGAAACCGGTGTGAATCCGGTACGGGGACGCCACTGTAAATGGGGACTGAGAATCGTTGTAGGACTTGTTTGGCAAGTTCAGAGCCACTGTGAGAGAACCTCATGGGAAGGCTTGATTCAAGGGTTGATCCATAAGTCAGGAGACCTGTTAAATAGGATGGAAAAAGACTCTCCGAATCCGGGAGTTATTTCATAATATTTAGGAGGTTTTACAATGAAAAAGTTTTTACTTACGCTTTTTGTTATGCTTGCTGTTGTTAGTGTTTTTTCTTTCTCAATTGTGGATGATTTGGGCAGAGTAGTGGAAATTGAAGAAGTACCTCAACGGGTTGTGGTTGCAGCTCCTGCTTTCACGGATTATCTGATTCGGCTTGGCGTTTCAGACAAAATAGTCGGTGTGACTGAATATGATATGTTTGATGCTGAAAAAATCGGACAATTGACACCATTGAATATCGAAAAAATAGTTTCTTTAAAGCCTGATATTGTCATTGTTGCAGGTGGATTTCAAGCTCCAGAAACTTATAAGCTGGAAAAATTTGATTTGACTGTTGTTTGCTTTAATCCCAATAACGTCGATACAATATTCAGAACGATGAAAATTTTTGCTACGATATTTGATGTTGAGGAAAAAGGCAAACAACTTGTTAATGAAGCAAATGAACGTTTACTCAGTATTTCCAGAGATAAGTCATATAAAATTCCTGTTGATGAAAGAAAATCGATCTTTTATGCCATGATTTCCGGGAACGAAATTAAGGATTTATGGACTTGTGGACAAGGTTCTTTCTTAAATGAAATGATTTCACTCGCAGGTGGGGTTAATATTACCGGTAATTACTCCGGTGCAAATGGTTGGCTTCCCATTAGTGTAGAATTTGTTGCCAGTAAAAATCCTGATGTCATTCTCGTTCCTTATTATTACGAAGGTGGTGAAGAAGCCTCCAAAGAAGTTATTCAAGATTTTTCTCCTTGGAAGGACATCAACGCAGTTAAAGACCAAACCATTTACGGAATAGATGGAAATAAGGCGAGTTATGCCAATTTTGATTTGTTAGATCTCTTAGAGGAAATCTATTCACATTTATACGGGGAAATTAAGAATTGAAAAACAGAAAGGTCAATTTTTTTGCGCTTAGAAAAGGGGCAGGAGTTCTTTCCTTCCTCTTTGTTATCTTCGTTTTTATCTTGTTGCTTTTTATAAACCTATCAATCGGTACTGTAAGAATTCCTTTTGTTGAACTGCTTCGCTTTTTTACATTTCAAGAATTGAACGATTCCATCTATAAAGCCATTTTATTTGATATCAGATTCCCAAGAATCCTTTTGGGGATTTTTTCGGGTTCTATATTGGCTGTTGCTGGTAATCTTTTTCAAGCCCTTCTAAGAAACCCATTAGCAGATCCATATATACTCGGCGTTTCATCAGGAGCAGCCTTTGGTACCGTTTTAACCATTGCTTTGTTTGGAACCGGTGGTATCCTTCCCGGTATTTTTTATAACTTACCGGCTATGGCGTTTATCTTTGCGCTTATTGTTGCATTTGGAACTTATTTTATTGCAAAGAAAAACGGGAAAATACCCGTAGTTGATCTGATTCTTTCTGGCGTTATTATGAACTTTCTCTTTTCAGCAGGTACTACATTTGTTATTGTTTATGGCTGGAGAAATGTACAACATGCTTCTTTTTGGCTGATGGGAAGCCTTTCGGGAGCTATGTGGGAGAAAGTCTACAGTATGGGTATTGTGGCTATTGCTGGTGTTGTTATGGGGATAGCACTTTCTAACAGCTTGAATGCAATATCAATGGGTGAAGAAGAAGCCATGAATGTTGGTGTAAATGTGGAAAAGTTGAAGATTTTTATCTTTATCGCTGGTACTTTGATGACAGCGTATACGGTAACTGCCACTGGGATTGTTGGATTTGTTGGTTTGATCATGCCACACACCGCCCGGTTGTTAGTCGGACCCAATCATAAGGTTTCCGTTCCTGCCAGCGCCATTCTTGGTGCGATTTTTTTGACAACATGCGATACCATCGCCCGTTCCGCCTTTCAGCCTTCGGAAATGCCCTTAGGGACAATAACAGCCCTTATCGGTGCGCCGATATTTATCTTTTTACTTCGGAAAAGCCGGAAGAGTTAAGAAATTGATTGGTTTGGTTATTGGTGAAGTAGCTTTTGCTGGTATACGAGAAATAGCCGGATATAAAAGCTTTAAAAACGGGAGGGCATATGTGCCCTCCCTTAATTTTTTATTATTGTTCTTCTGCCAGGTATTTTGCGATTTCTTTTTCAGCCCATTCCAGGCCTTCTTCGATGGTCCATTTGTCGTACATGATATTTGCAAACATGTCTCCAACGGCATATCTGATTTCATTCCATGTAGCCGGCTTCGGATCGGAATAGGCGTCGTTCAGGAATTGTACCGGGACTGCTGCTTTAGGTTCGAGTTTGGTGTAGGTTTTCCATTCAGCTGTTTCCAGTGCGCTCTTTCTAACAGGAAGATAGCCTGTTTTCATAGACCAGTATGTGGTAACTTTTGGATCGATAAGGTATTTCATAAATTTCCATGCGGCATCTTTTTGTTCCTCTGTAGCTGATTCAAACATGATAACATCTGTTCCTGCCAAAGGTGGTTCGAAATTGGTTCCTCTTGGGATGGCGGTCCAGTTCCATTCGTGTTTACCCTTACATGAGCGGTCAACATAGGATTTTCCGGCGATGGTACTGATGTAGAATGCGATTCTTCCTTCGCCAAATGGGCCATCTTCGTAATCTCCTGTGACCAAAGCGATGTTCTCTTCTGCGAAGCCTTTAAGGTATTCCAGTACTTCTCTTGTCTTTTCCGAGTTGATGGG
>CAYUYU010000155.1:0-5800 GCA_964449405.1 uncultured Thermotogaceae bacterium | reverse complement strand
GCCTATTTTCGGAAGGTGGCTCAAAGCACTTTCTTGTGTGGGCATAATAAATACGGTTGGCAAGCGGATTTGTTCTGGTTGATCAAGGATGCGGATACGCCCAAAAGGATTTTGGAGGGGCGATATGACCCACGTGATAAGCACAAAGGCGTGAGTAATGCTGTCGCCATGACTCCCTTTGAAAGCTATGATCCGGTCAGGGGGGCTTGTTATACCCATGTGGATTTTGGTAATGACAATGATTTGGTGGATGAGTTGGCGCAGGTGGTTTCCTCATGATTGAGACCAAGCAAGAAGCCATGAAGTCGGCTTACAAAGAGTGTTTGGAAAATTGTCGGGGACCGCTAAAAAGGAGAGGTGAGCCATTTTTTAGAGCGAATATATGGGCATAACTTTCAAATTACAGCCGAAAAAGTGTATATTATAACAAATATTCGTCCGAATAAATGTAGGTGGTCTAAAAATCCTTTCTTGAGACCATTCCCTCAATAACCTTGCCATCAACAGCCAGTGAAATCTCCAAAATCTTTTTATATCCCTCTGAGATTAAATCCTGAATATATATTTTCTCCTCTATTTGCTCCATGCCAGCATTTGCAGCCTTTTGAGTCCCTTTGGGTTTAATCTCAATCAACGCACTGTAATCTTCCTGGTTTTTTGCCTTTAAAACAATATCAAATCTACCTTTTCCAGACTCCCGGTTGGATAAAATCCAATAACCCCCACTTAAATGGGCAAACATCCCCAACAAAATCATATGATAGGTGTTTTCGGGTTCTCCCTTTAAATCATAGTAACTCAAGGTATTCATCACATATTGCTTCAACTTCTCACAAAAGGCCTCACCATCCCCTGTGATTAACGGATTCGCCAAATCATATAAAATATTCCTGGCAGGTTTTTGCAGCCAATTAATCACAGTTTTTTTATAAAATCTCAAGACTTCTGTGTTTGGCACGGAACAGTCATAAAGATATTCCTCTGTTTGTTTCTTAAAATGTTTATTTTCAACCTTTAAATACCCGCTAAATAAAAACAGTGTCCAAATACTGTCCGGATCATAATCCAACTCCCTTAAAGCAGAGGCATCATCGATTCTTTTTTCAATTTTATTTCCGCCTATTAGGTCTTCCACAGAAACTCTAAAAGACTCATCACTTTGCATATTCTTTTCAATTTGTTCGATAATGAGATTATTCGAAGAGGTGTTGATCCAATAGGGTTGAAGTTCTCTGTCAAAAAGATAGTTGATCACAGACCAGGGGTTGTATATCGTTCTTCCTCCAAACTGATAGCCGTTGTACCAGGATTTCAAATCATTCTTAAGAGCATCATTGTTGTCGTAATCCAGCGAATCAACGAGCTCATCAACTTCTTCCTGGGTAAAACCAAAATACTGAGAATACCTTTCATCCAATACGGTATAAACTTTCAGATTATTCAGACCAGAAAATATGCTCTCCTTCGCAACCCGGTAGATTCCTGTCAAAACCCCTTTAAATAAAAAAGAATTATCCTTTAAAGCTCCCGACAACAACCCTCTCATAAAATCAATCACATCATCATAATAGCCATAACTCCAGCCACTTTGAATGGGAACGTCGTATTCATCGATAATGAGCATAACCGGCTGATTGTATGTTTTATATAAATACTCCGTCAATTTAAAAAATCCCCTCTGATAATCTGCATCAGAAGCACTACCGTTCAAAATTTCTATATAATATTGATGTTCATATGCATCTTCCAAAAGTGTTTTAAAAGAATCCTTATATTGATTGAACAAATCAGAAATCAACGACCTCAATTTATCGGAAGTCGTTTGCCAATTATTGTTATTTACATCCTTAAAAGAAATGAAAAGTGTGGGATAAGTATTTAAAGCATTCATCACTTCAACATCACGGGAAACATCTAACTCCTCAAATAGGACCGATGTCTTTTTCCGGTTATCAAAAAAGTTAGAGAGCATACTCATATTCAGCGTTTTGCCAAAACGTCTTGGGCGTGTAATCAAAATGATATCCGAAGGTTCTCTGTAAACATCACCGATCATATGAGTTGTATCGACAAAATAATAATTATTCTTAACCAACTTCTCAAAATCACTAATCCCAATGGGCAGCCTTTTCATGCGTTCACGATCACCTCTTAAAGCAATTATATCACGAAAAAATATGTCTGGATTGTCCTTTCTACACAGCCTTTTGGGTCAACCTCAAACCGTCCCTTTGTTTATTTTGTTGTTAAAATTCTTCTATGATATTTCTCTATTGACAGATGAAGACTTGATTCTTAAAGAAAAAGCAGCCGGCAAGACGATTATTCTGACGACACATAATATGCATGATGCAACAGAACTCTGTGATCGTGTAGCTTTTATCGTTAATGGTACGATTTGTGCCCTTGATACTCCTCACGTGACATTTCCCCATCGATAAGTCTTAAGAGTTCTCTTTTTGTAAGATAAAGCTGATGAGCCATTTTCAACAACAAATCATCACCTAATCTTTTGGACCATGTCTTAAAAAGGTTTTTGCCGGAGTAGGATCGCCTGAAACAGATGTATATCTGAATCGTTTATGATGCGTATTCTCCTCCGAAAACCCGATTGAGTTCAAAGACTGTTTGATCTTTTTACTGGGCCTGCTGGTCAACAGCGTGCACCACCCAAGTTTGGAACTTTTCTTTTAACGCTTGTGCTCCTTTTGAAAGCGAACCTGTATAGAACGCAAAATCGTCATATTGATCAACAATCATCATAAAAGCATTACCAAGTGCTTCTTCAATGGTTTTACCGCCTTCTCTGGCTCCGACGGTGTCATCTGTCACTGAAATCCAGTTTTCAGGCTCCTCCTTGATCACAAACTTAATCGTTTCGCTAGGTTGATAATGCTTTCACCCGTATACAAACCAGCGAATTTCCAGTAGACTGGAACCGTCTTGTTGTTGTTTGAAAGTTCCATCATAACTGTAATTGCCGATATAAAGCTTCATATCACTCATTTTAATCAGCTCCTTTTCGTGCAGTTAAATCCATTATACTACATGGGTCTCAAAGTAAAAATAGGATATAATATAGCAGGAAAGTTAGAGGTTCCGAAAAATAAGGTGATTTTATGATAACAAAAAACAGAAAAAAATCTCAAGTTACGGTTCCTAAGGAATTGATTGACAAACTAGGCATAAAAGCTGAGTTATTTGAGATTAAGAAGAAAATAAAAATCTGAGATCAACCAGTTTTTGATACCGTTGATGATTTATTTGACCAACTTGATAATGAATCAATACTTCGATAGGGGGATAAAAGAGATGACAGAACAAACATTAAATGAAAAGAACTTTAAATTGGAAAACAAAGATGAAGCGAATGAGTTAACACCAGCGATGTTTGAGTTTATAGGAAGCACAGATCCGGAGTTGAGAGATTCAAGGATAGATAGAAGTTTCGGGGGAGGATAAAAGATGCTAGATAAAATACTAAATACTGAACTCGAATATCTGAAGAGATATTCCAGTTATGAAAAAGAAGAGAAACTTGTGAGGTTTCGAGACGCTAAACTTCCTGATATGTATACGCACAATTGTACTGTACTGACGAAAGAAGTATCTGAAGATGAACTGAAAGCAATTATTGAGAGCGAAATGGATATAAGAAAAAAGGAGAAGCAGCCTTTCCTGATGATTCAATTTGACTTTGAAGTTACAGATGAATTCATTAATCAGCTTGATTATGATTTTGAAGTTGAAAAGTATGATTATTACGGAATCGATACCATAGAAAATTCAAAAATCAATAGCAGAAATGCCAAAATAGTGAAAGCATTAAACCAAAACACTCTGAAAGATGGTGTTATTGTAGATATAGAGGCTAACACCCCTAATATGGGATTAGATTTTGCTGTTAGGCGTATACTAAGAAAAAAGGAAGCCTATGAAGATGAGGCCAGTCATTTAGATTTATACGTAGTATATGAAGATGATAGACCAATAGGAAACTGTGAGTATTTTATTAATCATGACATTGTAAAGATAGAGGATTTTGATGTTATTGAATCCCATCAAAGAAAAGGTTATGGAACTTCAGTACTAAAGAAACTGCTTAAACAATCATTAGATGACGGCATAGACTTTGCCTACTTAATAACAGAAAGTGCAGATACGGCAAAAGAGTTTTATAGGAAGTGTGGTATGAAGAAGATTGGGATTAGGACTGAATTGAATTTTAAATTAAAAACATAAAGTTCAATTTTTGACAAAAGTTTTTTAGTTTTCTTCGTTGGAAGGCAAACTTTGCATGAGAGCAAAAAAATGCTCAGACTTACCGGTACTAAAATATTCATACCAGGCTTCCAGTGTGTTTGATTGAAAAACGCCTAAACGTTCAATAATTTGTTTCGTCCACAGCAAAGCTCCGGTGGAGCTTGCAGTAATAAGGTTGTTATCCGCTACAGATGGCTTGTCTATATAAAAACTTTGCCCTTTATAACCAGGAGAAACCATTTCAAGAAATCCCGGTCCATTACTGGTATGTGGACGCTTATTCAATAGCCCAAAGTTGGCAAGTGCAGCGGTAGCCCCACAGATTGCACACACTGTAGCATTTGAAGAGAGAAAATCTCTTGCTTTTTCGATGATAGCGCCATGCTTTGGGTCGTTCCATGTATCTGCGCCCGGTAATAGCAACAGGCTTGTTTCACTCACAACAATATCATCAATTAAGCAATCTGGTATTATTGCCATACCGCCCATTGTATGAATTGGCTCTTTAGAATAACTAGCCGTTTTGAGCGCAACACATTGCGCACCCTTTTTGAAGAATCGACCGGAATTCAGCTCCGACGTAACATACCCCAGCTCCCAGTCGGCTAACGTATCAAGAACGTAAATATAGATTGTAAACATAAAATCCCTCCATTTTATTGAGTTTGTTTCATTCGCTGTCTCTGTTTTATTGTACATTGTAATTGTTGACAACAGTATGGCCATAATCTATAATGATAAAACAAAGAGTGGAACGGTAAACGGGTTTGAATGAAAGTACATATTTACCGTTGATGATGTTGAGTTGAGTATTGATGGGCTTTCTTTTTTGCTTCCAAAGATTCGTTGATATGGACCAGGTTGTGTCTTGTACAGGGCATCAGCATAATACCGGCTGCTGTTTTCTTTCCCCAGAATTCAATCAGCCAGATTGCATCATCATCTCTCACAACGCCTCCGAGTTCCAGGATTCTTTTCAGTCCCTCCTGGGAAACTTTCTTCTTTGATTCTGCAAAAGCCAGTGACCGGACAATAGCTCTTGTTTGCTTTGCAACTGCGTTTCTGTAACCTTTCAGGTTTTCGATTGAGATCTCTTGACTGAATGTCAAAATCTGTTCAGCATTAAGGGCGTTACCTGTGTCATATATTGTTGCATTCAGTTTATCCTTCCACCCTTCACGGTCGATAATCTGTTCCTTTTCAGCTACAAGAAGGTTCATCGTCATATCCTCTATTCGTGCAGAATGCCACATACCGTACAGAACCGTTCGTTTCTTTTTATTCAACCCGGTTCTTGCAGCTTTTCCCGTCAAATCCTCCCAGACCTCATCTTCGAAAGTCTTTATTTTGCTATCTGAAACAGACGATGCATGAACCATACTATGCAGTTCAAAGAATAGTTCTTTTGCCTGTTCATAAGTTCTTTCCTTTTTTATCAGTTGTCTTAAGGTTTTCAGCTTTTCATTCCATTGTTTTTTGTCCAAGTGTTTCACCCACTTTAAACTTGTTGGAGGAGATTACTGTATCTTTGATTTAT
>CAYUYU010000154.1:0-6042 GCA_964449405.1 uncultured Thermotogaceae bacterium | reverse complement strand
AATATCATGAGGGAGAAGACGAACCGTATCAGGTTTATGCAAGTTTTGAGAATATTACAGAGCAAATAGAAGCACATCAAGAGATAAAAAAAAGTAAAGAACAATATTTCCAATTGTTTGATAACATCAAAAGCGGTGTGGCTATCTATCAACCGGTTGACAACGGAGAGGATTTTGTGTATATTGACCTCAATAAAGCGGCCGAAAGAATCGACAATATCCACAAAGAAGCCTTTATCGGCAAAAAAGTAACGGAACTCTTTCCTGATGCTCAGGATTATGGTTTGTTTGAGGTCCTAAAAAATGTCTATCAAACAGGCAAAACACAGGAACATTTAGATAATCTTTATAAAGATCAGCGCAATTCAGGCTGGCGTGATATCAAGGTCTACAAACTGCCGAATGGAGAGATCGTCGCTGTCTTCGAAGATATCACCGAGCGTAAGAAGGCGGAAGATAAATTAAGAGAAAACGAGGCCAAACTCTCCGCCCTGTTCGCATCCATGATGGAAATGATCGTACTGCACGAGGTGGTCTTTGACGATGCCGGTAAACCGTTAGACTATCGTATCACTGATTGCAATCCTGCATTTACGAATATCACCGGTATTCGCCACGAGGATGCTGTGGGCAAACTGGCGACTGAACTATACGACTCGCCATACCCGCCATACCTGGAAGAATTCGCCCAGGTAGTGATCACCGGCGAGCCATACCGTTACGAAACCTACTTTGAACCCATGAACAAACACTTTGACATATCTGTGGTATCTCATAGCACAAACCGCTTTGCAACAATAACCACTGATATCACTGCACAGAAAGAATTGGAAGCCAGTCTGAGAGCTCAAAAAGAAGAATTGAAAGCCTTTAATGAGGAAATTGAAGCGATGAACGAGGAGCTTAGAGAAAGTATTGAAGAATCACAAAAGGCCAACAAGGCAAAATCGGAATTCCTTTCCACCATAAGCCACGAACTCCGCACTCCCTTGAACGGGGTCATCGGATTCAGCGAGGTTCTCAAGAGCACAGAACTAAATCCTGATCAACTTGAATATGTAGACATCGTTCTCTACTCAGCACATCATCTGTTAGAGATTATCAGCGACATCCTCGACCTCTCCAAGATAGAGGCTGGCAAGATTGAACTGCGCGCTGAAAAGACCAAACTAAGGGCATTAATCGAGAAAATCCTCTCTTTGATCCGGAATAATGCCGACCAAAAAGGCTTAAAGCTTTCCGTGGATATCTTGGATAACGTGCCACAAACCATTGAGGTCGATGGCCCAAGACTGAAGCAAATCCTTTTGAATCTGCTGTCCAATGCCGTCAAGTTTACCGATGAGGGTGATGTGAAACTTTCGGTAAACCTTTTAGAGCAACAAAAGCGGCAAGCCCGACTCCTCTTCAAGGTTACTGACACGGGCATTGGGATAAAGGAAGAGGATCAGGGGCTTATCTTCGAACCTTTCCACCAGCTTGACATGTCCAACTCCCGGCAATACGGCGGGACCGGGCTGGGTGTTACCATCACACATAATCTATTGCAGAAGATGGGGAGCACTCTTATACTCAACAGTACGTATGGGAAAGGCAGTGAATTTTCTTTCGTGCTGGTATTACCCTGCGGGGAAGAGAGTGAGAAAAAGACCCCTGACCAAGCAGAAACAGAAGAACACTCCAATAGTATACCTTTCAAAAACAAGACGATTCTTGTCGTAGAAGACAATCAGATCAATATGCGCTATGCTGACAAAGCGCTCTCTATATTTTCTAAGGATATTCATGTGATCAAGGCGAAAGACGGAAAAGAGGCGTATGAACTCTATCTGAAACACCAACCAGACCTCATTCTCATGGATATCATCATGCCCGGAATAGACGGGTATCAGGCTACCTCCATGATTAGAGATCGAGATAAACAGATACCCATTGTCGCCATGACGGCCAAAGCCTATAGTGAAGACAGAGAGGCCATCCTAAAAGCCGGCATGAATGACTTTCTCACAAAGCCGGTTACTTTGAACCAATTAAAGGAAACGCTTGAAAAGTATTTAGTGTGAAGATAAGGGGGTGTGCCCTTAAGCTTTCTTAACCTTTAAGTATTTTCCTTTTGGAAAAACTTTACTCGATGGCAAGGCGAAATATTTAAATCCGGGGGATAGGGTCCTTGATACACGGAATTGAAAAGCAAATTCCTTAATCAAGGAACCTGTCCCCCTCTACTGTACTTTCTGCTTCAAACTAGGGGGAATCAGTGTAACACCTGTTTCAGTGATTTTATACAAATGTTTGGTTTTCGTGTTTGAATCAAAATCCCAGTAGCATTTTAAGAATCCCGCTAATTTTATCCATGATGGGTGTTTTCACTTTCCCAATCTGTTTATGAAGTCTTTCTTTGGAAATGGCCCGGATATCTTCGGTCTTGACATAGCTTTTTACATCTATTCCTGTTTTTTCCGGAGTCAGGGGTACATGCAAAGAGATGCCTTTGTCTTTGGAGGTTATAGGTAGGACAATGACCATACCCGCTCGGGTTTCATTGAAAGCATTATCAGAGATAATCAACGCAGGTCGTTTGCCTTTTTGCTCATGACCGATTCCCGGATTCAGATCAACGAGCCAGATTTCGCCACGCTGTGGCGTTTTATCCCTCAATGCCATCACCGATGGTTGCATCCCAATCTTTACGTTCGTTTTCTTCTTCTTCCCATTCTTCTTCGTGGTTTTGGAGTTCAGCGTACTCCTCATCCACCTGTTTGAAAAAGATGATCTTTCGATATTGGTGAACGGCGTCTTTTAGGATGTCTTTCTTTGTTTTTGACAAAATACGTGACATATCGTTGATCACCTGATTGGTTTCATCATCGATTCTTACCGTTATTGTTTTATCTTTCATGGTCGCCTCCAAGTCGATAATATTCTCTATATAATAGTATATCACATTGTATATTAGTTAGAAGTTTTCGCTTTTTAGGCTTGAAATCGAAAAATCAAATCATCAAGTGGTGTATAATAAAGAGTTACTGTGGTTTTAAGTAACGAAAGGTGATAGTATGATAGGGATTATATGTGATTCTGCAAATGATATTTCAAAGGATAACCTTCAAAAATACTCGATTAAAGTTGCGCCTATTCGTATCATCATTGAAGGTAAGGAGTATCGTGATGGTGAAGAAGGGTGTTTGGATGCGGTTAAAGAATACATCAAAGAGCATTTTGCAAAAACAACCCAAGTCGCTTTTCAGGATGTTAAAAAACTGATATACGAACTGATTGAAGAGGGATGTCATGAAATAATTGGACTCACTATGTCCAATCAGGTTAGTGGCACCAATAACATATTTCAACTCGTTGCGAAAGAAGTAATGAAAGAGAATGATGATGTCAGGATTGAGATCATAGATACTCTGAGTGTTTCCATGGGAGCAGGTATTCTAACCTTAAAAGCTGCAAGCTTGAGGGAGGAAGGCAAATCCTTTGATGAGATCGTCAAACAAATCAGGGCGATGGTTACAACCCATTCCAGAATTATGTTTGTTCTCCCCACTATGAAATATCTCATACAGGGTGGGAGAATAGGCAAAGTGGCTGGTACAATCGTTGAGGTGTTGAACATAAAGCCCATAGTGGCTATCAATGAAGAAGGTATTATTTATACCCTATTGAAGGCGAGGGGTATTGACAAGGCCACGAAGAAGATGATCCAAGAAATTCAGAATGAGGTTGACAAAGGCCATGTTGAAGCACTCGCTATTGTATACACCGGTAGTATGAAAAGCACCATGAATAACGCGGAAAAGATACAAGTTGCTTTTAAAGATAAAATAAACACGATCTATTCAAATGAAATCAATGCAACTCTCTGGACTTATGCCGGAATTGGACTTGTGGGCGTTGCAATCTTGAAAAAATACCTCAAAAACTAAAAGGGCTGTAGTATAATGGAATCAGCTGCATAAAAGGAGCTGAGAAAATGAGTGAAATGAAACTTTATACTGGCGAGTACAGTTATGATGGAACTTTTAAACAACAGAAAGACGGTTCCAGTTTACTGGAAGTTCGCTGGTTTGTATACGGCGGAAGACATTACCAACCCAGCGAAAAGATTAAGTTTGTGATCAAGGAGGAGCCTGAAAACTGGATTTCAGTGACAGATGACTCTGTCGGAGCTAGAGAAGGCGGTAAAACCATTGACGAAGCGCTTGGTAACGCTTTTATGATGATTGTCGATCAATATGACGATTTTGCGTTCTATACAGGTTCGCTTTCAAAAGGAGCCCAAGCGTTAAAGGAAAAGTTCCGAACTTGGGAGGTGCACGCTGTTGACCAGCAGGCCCAGTAAAAAGATCAAACAGTCTTTGAAGTCAATTGGGTTTTCGGAGGAGAATACACATCATAAACGTTTTAGGTATACAGCGGTTTCAGGCGATCCTACACCATCAAAAACCTTTTTAAGTCATGGCTCAAAAGATTACAGCGATGATTTATTGTTAAAAATGGCTTATCAGCTTTATCTTACAAAGAAAGAACTTCTCAGGCTTATCGACGGGGAAATGTCCCGTGAGGAGTATGAAACCATTTTGAGAAAGAAAGGGATTATTTGAATTGTACACATTGAAGTAATTGTTGGAACTCTCAATAGGGAGTAAACAAGAAGACGTTTTCTTTTTCTTTTGCAAAGGGTTTGAACGTTGCATCAAAACTATTTCTGCTAAAAAAGGCATAATAGGTTTTTCTGTCTGTATGATGCCATTGAACCTTTTCTTTTAAGATTTCTTTTGTCCAATAAATGAAAAGAATGCCAGTTGTGCATCCTCTTTTAGGTAAAAGGATAGTTCTCCTTTTTCTTGTGTTTCTCCGGCACTGACGAATGAGGTTTTCATTTCTTCTGAAAGTTTATTTTTGACATATTGACAGTGTAGTGTGTCTCTTTTGTCTCGGAATTTTTCGTTTACCATTTTCGGGTCTGCTACACAGGCGAAAGTTTCGAACCATTTTCCTTCGGGTTTAAGAAAATCCAAAATGCCTTTGATTGGGAATTGTCCATGGCTGATGCTGTATGTTTGCAGTCCCAAAAATGAGGTGATGTAATCGCATGAGTTTCTTTTAATGGGGGCATTTTGGTATGAGCCGGCAAGGAAGATGACTTTCGGGCTTTTTTCCTGCATAGAGAGGATGCGTTTGAAGTTGAGAATCTGATCAAAATGCAGGTCCATTGCAATGTATAAAAACACTTCATCTTTTTCCATCAGTCTTTCCAGTATTTGATTATCTCGGACGCCGCCTTGTGTCATGTAATCGAACATGATTTTACCCTGAAGGTTTTCTTTGACTAGTTGCTGTTGCACCCAGTTGTTGGCTCCTGAAACGATGCTTGTGTATTCGGGTGGAGAAACTTCATCACCTTTCAGGAGATTCAGTTGATCGTAAATGGGGTTTTCATATATCACACCGTCAAAGACAATAATGCCTTCTTTGATTTGTGCCGTATACCCACATTCACAGTGTAGGGTTCCGTTCATGATGTAGTTGTGAGCGATGTCTCCGTTTTCGATAGAGAGGTTGGCTGAACATTTTGGGCAAGCCAGTTTATTTAAACAGTCAAGTGGGAGTCCGATATTTTCTTGTTTTTGTTGTACGATTTCGTATTTTTCTTTTATTTCGTCACGCCTGTTGATGAGTTCTTCTTTGGCTTGAATGAGATCTTCGATTTGTTCTTCCATATCTTGGATTTTTTGGTCAAAGAATTGGAACAGTTCATCTCTCATAAACAGGGTTCTTTTGGTTGAATTTCTGAAAAATGAAAGATACTTGGCGATTTCCTGTAATGTGAAACCCATGTCTTTCAATCTCATGATGGTAGTCATGTCTTCTACGCATTTTTCACTGTATTCGAAATGTGTTCGGGTTTTAATGGGGTTTAATAGCAGTTTGTTTGTGTAGAATCTGACCGTCTCTTTGTTGATGTTGAATTTTTGCGCGAATTCGCCTATTTTCATATATATCCCTCACTGTTTAATTTATTATTAAAGTAATGTT
>CAYUYU010000153.1:0-6151 GCA_964449405.1 uncultured Thermotogaceae bacterium | reverse complement strand
GCAGGTTAAATGACTTCATGATATCACTCCTTATAAAATAGTTAGTTCGCTCTTTTCAATTGTACAAAAAAGGATGTCCCTGAAAACGGAAGCCAGCCCTCTTAAATCCTTCCAACCGTTCCATCGATTGGTCAACACCGGTTTGTTCTTTCTAATCTATCACCACCTTTCCCGTTGAATCTGTTCCTATTATGGTCTGAAAATAAAACGTCTTTTTTGGGGGTTTGTGAAACTATCATTACTACCAGAACCACTTGTTGTATTTGAATAAAGCACTTCGATATAGACCGGTTGTTTCAATATTAAAGTTTCTGATTTATCAGCTGGCACAAAGCATTCATTTAGAGATTCATTATACCTATAATGAGTGTCAGCACCATTGACGTTTATGTATTCTAATTCATAATGAGTGGTTTCAGTTGCAGTTTGAGAAATCGTAGTATGAACAGCTTTAAATTTATAAGGCTGATTAGTATCTCTCCAATAGCGATGATCATTTTCTTTAGTATATCCATCCGAACCTACAACTGAAACAACTTCAGTTCCAGATGGATGATTGGTAGTCACGTAGATCAAGCTTTGGTCGGTTAATTGCATTATTGGCCATTGGGGTTGATCCATGAGTAATATCAGTGCGCTTTCATCTTCGTCTTGAGGCTCATATTTGCCTGTCCAACTATTGAAACGATATCTTTTCAGAGGTTTTTTCTCGTTTAATAAAGAAAAACCTGATGAATAATTATCATCTTCAATTAACGCATCGGGCGTTAAACAAATCTGAGATTCATACGCCAAAGCTTTTCTGTGATTGCCATTTTCATTGGAAGTATACAGGTCCTCATGCATATCATTATTAACAGGTAATCCGGAGATCCAGACCGGTTCATCGTTATAATCGGTCGTCGCTCTTATTTCGAGATAGGGGTTGTAATGTGCCCGAATCCTTTTAGGAAAGTTGATATAGTCTTCCAGCGGATTAGGATTATTCAAGGGTATCTGATCATTCAATTCCCATTCTTTAAACTGCCAGCCATAGTCGTTATAGTGGTAAAACTCATGAGGCGTTTCATATCCATACTCTCCTTGAATGAGCCATGAATCGTTGACTATGTTTCCATCCTCATCCCTTATTGTAATCTCTTCTTGTCCCACAGGCCAACCTGGTGCGTCTGCGGGATATTGTTCAGTGATCACTTTATATTCAGTTTTTATGGTTAAGGGAATGTCTTGAAAGTCTTCTAAAATGTCACCTAAATAATAAGGGTCATCAATGACTGTGTCTTTTCCCCAATGGACTGCACGAAACCTATAATTGTCACCTGGGACAAATTGATTATATTCCGGATCAGAATAGTAGTCTGTTTCTTCATCATATTTTAAAATGATCTTGCCGGCTGGAATTGAATCATACTCCTCGCTTGTCCATGCCGGATCAGGATTGGATAGTTTATTATCTTCATTATCAACTGCTTGCTCAGGAGACACACCATTAGGACAATGGTAAATATGATACCGAAAACCCATTGGTAGAATATCTTTTGTCACATAATCAATCCAATTGACTTGTGCTTTTAAATATTTTTGCTGATAAATCGCTTCAAACGCCATTGGACGATTAAACTCATGCTCAATATAAGGAGATTGAGAAGATATCCATGCGCCATCTGCACTGAAATGAGAGAAGGATTTAAACTTACCCGACGCATCGGTAAAAGACAGGGGGCTCACTTCAACCTTTATTGAATCTCCATTGTTATACCACCCCGGATTTGTTTGCTGGCTCTGTCTAAATATTACACCGTTATCCGTATAGGCTTGAATGACTTCAATCGATGGATTGACTTCTTCTTCTGCACATTCAACTTCGCATTTGTGCTGTGTCCACAACCACATCCAAACATTATAATTTTCATCATGCTCCGAGAAATTATCGAAGTTTTCTTGAAATTCTCTATTTAAGGTTATCTCATGGTAGTGATGGCTTTGCATTTCCCATTTATAAAACCAGGATCTTGTTTTTTCACGATCACCATATGGGATTTTTTCAACTAAATCTTCTGGTATACCCGTTCCCGGATTTTCGTCGAAATTTGGGCGGACCTTGAAACTTTCTAAATCATCATAATCAATACCCGTTATCCATCCTTCTAATTTTGATTTTGTGATGATTGAACGCGTTTGTCGGCTGATCCGATGTTTCAATTCAAATAAATAAAGTAATTCCTCAGACAAATCAAACTGAAATGGAATACCTTGAATATTGTTGTTTATCTGATCTTTCGCTTTAACATCAAACTCAAATCGGGTCACAGTACAGCTTGACAAGAATAGAACAAAAAGTATTAATGGTATAAGAACTTTTGTGTACCCTTTGATGTTTCTCATAAACCACACTCCTATTTTTTCTTATGACATTCGATGATTCGTCTGCAAAAAGGTTAATAACCAACTTTTCTTTAAATATTATTCTTTGTTGCATTTGCATGAGCATGGAGTTTTTGCCAAAGTCAAAATACTCCTCAGTCCATGATCTTTTATAGCCCCACAATCGGTTCACTCACTCCAACAAGCTTAACAAAGACGTCCTCAAAACGTTTGTTTAATTCCCCCTCGGGGGGTTACACTTTTGTCTTTTTTTAGTCGAACCCTCAATCCTCCATCTCCAAAACCAAACCCGCATCATAAAACCCTGGAAGGTCAGGAGAATTCATGACTGTATTGATGTCTATACTAATTGTTTTCGAACCCGCTGGTGAGTCATAGATAAGTCCTGCTTGCGAATCCAAGTCATAAAAAACTCTTTCAGTTGTTGCGCCGCTCTTCAAATGCAGTGAAAAATAGGTTGAAGAACCATCCGGCGAGACACTGAAGTCCAAACCGGGTGAAATTTCGGATTGAATGGCAGTCTGAGTCCAAATATTAGCAGCAGAGACCAAAAAGGCCTTTGTAAATTGCTCTGATTTCGTTTCGATCACCTGAAGCTTTGTTTTATAAAAATTATTGGATACATTTTGCACCAAAAAGATAATCACGATCGTAAAAACAATGAAAATAATGGCTAATCCCAGTGCAACGGTTCCTTTTCTTTTCCTCATCCTAACACTTCCATCTACAGGTCTTCATCCGGAGGTAACCAAAATACTCTGGATTTTGTCAATTGAATCATCTCAGGATTGTCTACACATCTTCTTTTGATTGATTCTGAAACAGGAATGCTTACGGTAATGATCGTTTTAATGGCTGACACATCTCCATAATCAGAGGGGGTAGTGGTCCATGTGCTTATAGATGAATCATAAAAATTCATTTCGAAGGCCTCCACATCATCCAACACCGTCATGGTTGAATTAAACGCTGAAAAACCCTTTCGTGTGTTTAAATAAATCGTAGATTTTTCATGATTATAAAAGAAATTCCCTCTGACCAGCTGTTCCAGATTATCAGGATTGCCATTTTCGTCTGTTGGTTTAGTATCAAAGTTGTCCCCTCTAATTCTGACAAAATAAATTCTTGTGGCGTCATGGCTTGGTGTAATGGTTACAGTGGCATCAGTCGCTCCGGGTGAAAAATCTGACATGCTGTTAATCGTTGCAGTAGCGGCAGTATTCATTTGTTCATCGGATAAAATAACAAAATATTCTCCACCAACTACAGTTGCGGTAGCATTTGGAAAGACAACTTCATAAACATCGTCCTCCTGCTTTTGGAGAACAAAATTCTCGATCACCGCATATTGATAATCAAAAATCACATCCGAACTCCCAGGAGTTGGCTTCACTTCAAAACCTTTTGAATTGCTAACATCAAAAGCTCCCCCCAAAGTAGAGACCCCTTTACCAAACGATCCCAACCACTTGAACTCATCTTCCAAAATCCCAAACAAAAAATTGATCTTCGATGCTGTATAGAGCTTTGAAACAATCATATCCTGCGTTTCCATGGCATTGATGACGATGTTGAGAGCGGAAAACAGGACAATGAGAAAAATACTGAAGATCAATATGCTGATCAACAGTTCGGCAATGGTCATACCCCTTCTTTTCTTCATCATCATTATCATTGTTCCCCTGTTTGAGGCAATCCGCCGGTGATGTAAAATACTTTTTCATTTGTAATGCTTCCTTTTTTATACTCGAGGGTGAATGAAGCTTCAGAGGTTATCTGATTGGAATCATTTGTAAAAAAGCCCCGGTTATATCGATATGAAATTGGAGATGATACATTTTTAAAGGAAACCTCATCCGGAAAAGTGTAGGGGGTTTCATCTGAAATAACCAATGCCTGCTTTTCAAAGGTCAAGGTATAAACGCCTTTACTTTGAAAACTGTTATAACGTGCTTTAATTAAGTTATTTTCCAATGCTTTCCCCACATAATTAAGCGTTCCCTCGCCACAAATATTCTGCGTGATACTAAACCATGAAGTGAATGACACCGCCCCAATCAGGATGATAATAATGATGACAATCATAATTTCTATCAGTGTAAAGCCCATTCGTTTACTCATCTTATTCATCCTTAATAGTATGGAAATACAGAGAAGTGTAGCGATCTCGCGGGAACAAGATCAATCGTTGTAATCGTTGCATGTGCAACAACAACCGTCACCGTTGAGGGCAAAGTTGATGTTGCACATGCCATATTAGTTGTGATACCACTCATTTGAATATTCTCAAATTGCAACTGATATTGATATTCTTTCCCGTTAATTATTGTATTATCCGATGCATTTCCTGAGATTACACCACTCAAAACCTCGTCCGCAACAGAAGCTCCCAAATCAAGTAAATCCTGCTGGATAACCGCATCATCCGTCATTCTTTGTAAGGGCCCCAAGCCCCTGCCAATAAAGCTTATGGCAACTGATAAAATCATGAGGGCAATGAGAGATTCAATAAGCAAACTTCCTTTTCTATTCATCGACACTTCTCCATTGCTAAATTTTCTGTATTATACCAGAAATTATGGATGTTACATGAAGGGTAAGTAACGACATGTTATTTACGGATCGATACTTTTGTTTTCTGTTAGAAAAGATGATTAAAGTGTTTTGGTGTTTACACATAAAAAAAGGAGTTGAGAGAACTCCAATTTTTTTCAAAAACTTTTCATGTTTTCTTTTGCTAAAGACTATTCGCATGGATGTTTTTAGATAAAAGAAACTATGAAACACCTGATTTATTGTCTAAGGCGATAAGTCAGGTTCTTAGGTGTGATCAACAAAAACTAATAAAGATAAGTTTAAAATAACTCTAAAAAAGGTCATGATAAAAAAACACATCTAGATAAAATAAACAGCCTAACTGTAAAAACATCTGTTAAAACTAACCAAGGCGTTATAAACAGAGCCGTCCTCCTCTCTGCTTTTGATTGATAAAACTTTAGATTCAAGTGTTCACTAAAGTAATCGGATCGATTTGTGCAAAGATTCAGTATATTTAGACTCAAAGCCATTAAATTGAAATCAGTTATCACCCGACAAAAAAAGACCAGCAAATTATGGCACACCACAACAAGAAAAAAACAAACCAGATCGTCTTAAAAAAACTTAAATAAAATTTGCAAACCGACTTTTTTGCTACTACATTGAAAAGCCTTTTGTTGGGAGGACTGCGTGTCCTCCCGCATATTCGACAAAAATCAATGAATGTTCAGTAGAAAAAACGCTTTAAAAGACAGGTTCAAAAACACATCATAGACAAAAAAACTAACCTGAAGAAACCAGCTGATAAAGGCAGTCTTGGAGCAACAAACAGAACCGTCCCGCTCTGGTTTTGGGGGAAATAACTCCCTATAGCTCTTGTTTTCGTAGTTTTTCTAAGTATTTCAAAAATCAATCGGTTATTACTCCTCTATAAAAGCAAGTGAAAAAAGACTTTTTCAAACTAAAACAACTGAACCTTCAATAACTAAACGAGTAGAACTGACTTATCATGCCATTAACATCAACAGCAAACAAAGCCGTCCGTTGCTTTTTTCCCTATGCTTTTTTTGAAGGTGTAAGCCCTAATTAACAGGGATATCAAAAATCCCAAAAGGAAAATCAGCATTTGCTTCTTGATTTTCTGTAATGGTAACATTACCTGTACAATAAATAGTATTACCAATTATTGTTCCTGAAGTTCCACTGTTGGCAATATTTACGTGTCCAT
>CAYUYU010000152.1:0-6189 GCA_964449405.1 uncultured Thermotogaceae bacterium | reverse complement strand
GGGTTAATCCCACCAATGTTTCACTAATACCCAACTGTAAGGCTATTTCTGTTGCTGAATCGACTGTCAAATCGGCACCGAAGACAACCATTGCCAATCCGATGAGAGTCCACAAGCCATTTTTGATTCTTATTTTTTTTATCATCTCACGGTCTTCTTTAATTAAAAAGGTACTATTTTCCAGCTTTTTCTTTTCACGGTCTCCTTTTGCCATCATCAGGGTGTATTCCATGAAGATAATCAAGAAGATGATTAAAATGAAACCATCGTAACGATCCAAACCGTATTTAGCTCCTCTCAGTAGCATCGCCATGACGGCAAAACTGATGAGAATATTAAAGGGAAGCTCTTTTCGAACGGTTGTTTTACTGATAGCCAAAGGAGCCAGGATGGCAGAAAAACCGATTACCAGGGCAATGTTGGCAATGTTGGAACCGATGACATTGGATATGGCAATGGAACCTGCTCCCTTCATGGATGCGCTGATGCTGACTGCCAGCTCAGGTGCACTGGTACCGAAGGCTACCACGGTTAAGCCGATAAAAAGCGGAGAGACACCGAAACTTGAAGACAGGCCAGATGCCCCGTCCACAAGCCAATCAGCACCTTTCACCAATATGGCAATTCCAATCATTAACAGGACAAATTCCAAAAACATATTAGGCAACTCTCCCTTGTACAGGGGCATCCTCTGCTTCTCCTTTTTTTACAAACAAGACACATAAAAGGGCAGCCAAAAATGCCAGTACGGAAAATTTGATCATCGATGGATATGAAAGCACATCAATCACCGCTCCAACAAGGGGTGGCGCAACAATGGAAGCCATCATGGAGAAAAAATAGTACAGCCCGGTATGGCCTCCCACCTTATCTTCGGTGACCATATCCACAACCATCGGCAGCGAGTTGATGTTGATGCAGCCCCATCCGATGCCTGCAATCACTAGGAAAATCTGAATCATCATAAATTCACCCGTTCTGGGTATTTTATACACTTCATCCAATACATTTAACTGAGTGATGTTTGGATTAATGGTGATCAAACTGACAGAAAACAGACAAAAAATGAGAATCAGCAATCCGATTATAATGGTTTTTTTTCTGCCGATTTTACTCCCAATGAAACCGGCGGGTATGGAAAAGATCATGAACATCAATGAAAACAACCCCAAGGCAATCGATGCGCTTCCGGCGGTTATTTCCAAGTATTGGGTACCGTAGATAGTGAAAAAGGTTTCTAATGTGCCAAATCCGCAAAACCAGAAGAATATAGCCAACAAGATAAACAAAAGGCTTTTGTCATCTTCCACGAACAAGTGTTTTAAACTGTTAAGAAGCGTTTTAAACGAACCTGAAAAATTCACCCGTTCCTTTTTGATATCCTGTTTTTTGACAATGGGCTCGCGGATCAACGTCAAAACCAGTGAAGAACTCACCAATAGGGCAATTCCACCTGCCAGAAATGGCAAGGAATCCGACAAGTCGAAAAGGATGCCTCCAATGAAAAAAGCCAAAAGACTACCGAAGCCCCCCATAAAATTAATAACGCCATTGGCCTTGCTTCGGTCACGAGAGGGCACAATATCCGGCATGAGGGCGATAACCGGTGACCTGAAAATGGCCATAGCAATGTTCATGATGATGATGATTAAAATCAGCCAGAATATGTTGGTTAATTTTGCAAAGGGAATCAACATGAAAAAAATGGCTCCGAGAGGAGCGCCTATCAATATAAACGGTTTTCGCCTACCGATCTTTGTTCGCGTACTGTCGCTTAAGAAACCGATATACGGCTGGAGGATAACGGCCAAAATATTGTCAAATGTCATGATAAATCCAATCAGCATGGAACTGATGGCAAAACTTTTCAAATAAATGGGAACAAACGCGTTATAAAGCGCCCAAATAAGACTGACACCAAAAAAACCGAAACCTAAAACAAAAATCTGAGGATAACTCATTTTCTTTTTTTCCACGAGAATCATTCCCCCTAAAATGCCGTATGCTTTCGATTAAGAAGATATGAACACAACGCCCCGATTTCTTCGGCATTATTATACACCTTTAAAATATCTTTTAATTCCTCTTGTGTAGGTTCTACCCACAGCAGATTTAAAATCAGAACAATCCATTCACTGAGTGCAAGTATTCTATTCTTTTTACCGCTCGTTTGTGCTTGGTCCAACAATTCTTCGATATCCTTGAACGCCTCTCTATCGATTTGGACCAATTGATTGGACAATGACCAGTCAAGGTCGATGATTTCATCGGCAATTCTTTCCATATTCTGACTGAACTCATGTGTATCATCTGCTGAAAAGAGTCCTTCGTTAATGAGTAAAAATAAGAATCTTGAAAAGACGATCCAGTCTAAGCAATTGCATACCCAAGAAGCCGTAACGGTCAACGCCCTTAACAATGTGAAGGGATAACCTTCAAACTCTTTGAGCATATCAAGGATCAAGGGCAATGGCTCAAGGCTAAACGGTTCCGTTAAATCAACTGGTGGGTACATGCCATTTGCCAATTGCGTCAACCTGTTTTTTAGCGGGTCGCTAATGTCCTCGTAACAGTCTAAGGCCCAAGCTGCTAACTCATTCAAAGTAAAAACCTTCAGGTCAATTGCCAATTCCTTGTTGAATGAATCGCGGTAATCGGATACATCAATAGAATGGTCTAATCCGGCAATTTCCAACAGTAACTCTTCGGCCTTGGTGAACTGTTGAGTCAAAGCATAGCATTGCATCAAATGCCATTTGAGAGTTAGCTCATCTTCTATGAGAAGGCCTTCTTCTATGATGGATAAGGCTTCTTCAAAAAAGCCGAGATTTTTATAAAGAATTCCCAATTCGTTGTATACACTCACGCACTTTGGATCGATCTTAAGGCACTGCTTTAGATGATCGACAGACAGTAGGGGCATTTTTAAGCGCATGTACGTGAAAGCAATATTGTAATGGAGTTCAAAATTATGAGCGTCTTTTTTCAAACCTTTTTCAAAATAAAATCGCGCCTTTTCAAAATTCTGTTTTTTATTGTAGAGGACACCCAGCCTGATATACGGCGGTACGAATGCGGGTGCTATTTCAATGGCCTTTTTGTAGAATCCAATAGCGCCGTTATAATCACCCACTCTGTGAAAGATATCCCCGCAGGCAACATAAGCCGGTGTAAATGTGTTGTCTCTTTCCAGGGTGTTGGTGAATTCTTCCAAGGCGTTATCCAAATCGTCCAACTCAAAAAGCAATTGTCCCAATTCAAAGGTCACCATTGGGTTAGCCAAGTTCATGGCTGCGGCTTTTCTGAATTCGGTTTCGGCGTTTCCGAAATCTCCGGATTGTTTAAAGAACAGCCCATTATAAAAATGGTACAAATAGTCTTCTTTGGAATATTCAAGAGATTCTTGAAGCAAACGAGCGGCTTCTTCAAGTCTGTTGTTTTTTAGTGCCTCTTTGTACTGCTCAAAGACAAAAAACCTTAAATAAGAGGCATAATAGGTATCTCTTTTTGCCTTCCACTGGGCGCGTAACCCCCTAAGGATAACCGGCAAGGGGATGGTGTCTTCCTCTTTTATATGGGGTATATCTTCCGCCAGAACGGGTAATTTGAGGGGTAGATTTCTGCTCTTGGCAAACTCAGGCTTCAGCGGCACATACACAATGGCATAACTCATTGTCAATCACCGCTATAGGGTCTGCATGTATTTTTGCAGAAATTCTTCTACCGAAAGAATGGTCATGATTACATGACCGCTGTCCATCATGATAAAAGATTGGGTTTCACTACCGTAGGTGAGGTTCAGTATCATTTGCTCCTTGTCAGCAACAGACTTGAATTTTTTTACGATTGTATTGCTGGGAGAAAAGATTCCCTGTATTCTGTTTTTGACAATGTAAGTCCTAAATCCGATATCGATTAACTCACCACCGGTCAAAGCTCTACACTCCTAAGGAATTTAGCCGCATCTTCAGGTGGGGTGGGATTGATGTAAAAACCCGACCCCCATTCAAATCCGGCCACTTTAGTCAAACGTGGAACGATTTCCAAATGCCAATGATAGAAATCTTTGCCGTCACCGGTTGCCGGAGCGGTGTGGAGCATAAAATTAAAGGGTGGATCATCCAAGGCTTTGTAGATACGGGCAAGTGAATTTCTCAGAATATGTGCGAACCCTTGGACTTCCTTTTCTTTGATCTGTCCAAAATCGTGATTATGAACCTTTGGCAAGACCCATGTTTCAAAGGGAAAACGGGATGCGTAAGGATTAATCGCTATGAAATCTTCCGTTTCTTCCACGATCCGGGTGCTTTCCATTCTCTCTTGATAAATGATATCGCAGAAGATGCATCTTTCCTTGAATTTGTAACGCATTCTGGCCCCGTCCAATTCTTCCTGAACCCTTTTTGGCACGATGGGTGTTCCGATAATTTGTGAATGGGCATGAGCCAATGAAGCCCCGGCTTCTTTTTTGTGGTTTTTGAAAATAAGGACATAGCGAATGTTTTCATCGCTAGCAATGGCATTATATCTTGCCTTGTAAGCCCATACAACTTCTTCCATTTGTTCCTGTTCCAATGTAGCCACCGTTGCGTGATGATCCGGTGTTTCAATGACGATTTCATGATGACCAAAACCCGTAACCGCATCGTACATTCCATGACCGTAACGTTCAAGTTTCAAGTTGTTTTCCAGAGCCGGAAATTTATTGGGTACCACTCTGATCCACCAGCCGGGTGTATTGGGTTGGGTATCTTTTGGTCGAAATGACAATATCTCAGGTGGTGTGGTGTATTCATTCCCATAGTCAAAAGGACAGAAATTGCTTTTTGGTTCTTCGGAACGCGTCGAGAAATCCATCGGCCTTTTGGCCCTTTCCGTTGCAATAATCACCCATCTATTTGAAACGGGGTCTCTCCTCAATTCAGGCATTGTATTCCCTCCTAAAAGTTCTCTTTTTGATTGATTCCTTCCTGATAAACGTATAAATATTCTTTTGCAGATCTTTCCCAGGAGAAATCCTCATCCATGGCATTTTTAATCAATTCATTCCAATGTTCTTTATTCTGGTAAGTATAAAGTCCCCGTAATATGGCGTAAAGTAATTCAGATTCTTTGTATTCCGAAAAGGCAAATCCGTTACCTTCAAAGGTTTTTGGGTTGAATTCCCGGACGGTATCCGCCAAACCCCCTGTTAGATGTGCAATGGGAATAGTCCCCATTCGTAGACTGAACAGTTGTCCCAATCCGCAAGGCTCGTATTTGGAAGGCATCAAAAACATGTCTGAGCCGACATAAATCTGATTGGCCAGTTCAATGTCAAAGTCGATAACGGCTGAGATCTTGTCAGGATATTTTTTAGCAAGTCTTTGAGCCGTTTCTTCGTATTCAGGCTGGCCGGTTCCCAGGAGAACCATTTGAATATTTTGCATGAATACCAGATCCGAAATCTTGGAGAAGATGTCCAATCCCTTTTGCGAGACCAATCGTGTGATAATACCGATAACGGGAATATCTGAGCGTTGGGGTAATCCCAATTTTCTTTGGAGCTCTGCCTTTGCTATGGATTTACCGGTTAGGTTGTCTTTGTCAAAGGGATGTTGTGTGATCTTGGCGTTTTGTGGCCCAAAAACCTCATAATCAATGCCGTTGAGAATGCCATAAAGTGATTCACTTCTGATGCTTAGGACACCTTCCAGATGTTCACCGAAGCGATAAGTCTGGATTTCCTGGGCATAGGTCGGGCTTACAGTGGTGATGATATCCGAGAATAAGATACCGCCTTTCATAAAATTGATGTCCCCATAAAATTCCAGGGCATCGACGTTAAAGAGAAAATGTGGTAGTCCGGCATAATTTAAGTATTTACTGGCTACACGGCCTTGATAACCTAAATTGTGTATCGTATAAACACTTAAGACAGAATGGAAGAGATGATCTTCTTTATACAAAGTTTTAAGATATACTGGTATAAGCCCTGTTTGCCAATCATTGGAATGGATCACATCGTATTTTTCTTCCATGTATTTTATCGCTGCAAGGGATGCAGCAGAAAAGAAAACCGCCTGAGTGGCAGCATCCTCGTCTCCGTATACTTCCTCTGTGGAGAAGATATTCTCGTTGGCTACCAAATATACGTCACAAGTGGAACCGGGTAAACGCGTTTTGTATAAAGAGGCCTTTTCGTTGGTT
>CAYUYU010000151.1:0-6244 GCA_964449405.1 uncultured Thermotogaceae bacterium | reverse complement strand
CATCTTTTCTTCCACGATGGTAATAGAGATCAACATACCCGCCAACATGACTGACAATAATATGAGCATATTAACTAATTTGCTCTTCAGAGGGGGCACATTATATCCAAATGAGTAGATTTCCGCTGTCGTATCCACCTCATCTGAATCTATTTCGTATAACGCATTCAACGCCTTCACATACTCTTTAAAGTATTCGTTTTCGTTTCCCTGAAAGAGGATTTCGTATTGGTTGTTGTTATTTTCAAGGGGTACAATGGCCCCGATATCGTCTCTTTTTTCAACTCGCTTTTCCAACGCTTCAATCGAATCAAAGAGCTCAACTTTAGCAAAGCGTTTCATAAAGCCAACATGTTCCTGACTGTCGGATGACAACAAGGCGATGTTTACCGTTGTATCGTTCAGTCCCGGGGCAAGGAGGGTAATCCCTATTGCCAGGAATATTGGGATCACCATGATGTAAACCGCCATGGAATCTCTCGATGAAGAACGTAAGTCTCTTCCGAATATGGTTAGTATTTTTTTAAACATCATCACTCACCCCTTAAACCGAAAGTGTCTTTGACAGTCGTCTTTGTGCTGCCCAAAACAACAATAACCCTGCGATCAGAAAGACAAGAGAAGAGCTCAACACATAACTCATGTCTTTCACATTCAGCAATATGTCTTTAAATCCCTGCAAGATTGGATATGTAGGGAAAAATCGTAGGTAAATGGGATCAAATGAAGGGATCAAATAGGAAAAGGCTGGCACCATGAGAACAATCATCACCAAATACAGAGCCCCAAAGGCCTTGTCAAAGGAGTCATAGAAACTGGCAACCAAAAGTCCCAGCTCCGCAAAGGTAAAAGTAGTCACGAGCAAGAACAAATACATCAGAGGGTAATTGGGCTTCATGCCCATTACCGGTATGGTGATGATACTGGTGGAGATCAGGACCGTTGTTAAGATAACTCCTGTTTTACTGAGCAGATATGTTCCTACAGAGGAAGGTGTCACAGCATAGGCCTTGATGACCCCTTCATCTTTGTCTAAGAATATGTAAGCCATGACGATAAAAAAGCCCATCAAAGTACCGGCGAATGTGATAAATAGCGGTACCATGTTCTCCCTATTGTTGAGTGTCTGTGAGGTTTCTAGTTCTCGAACTTGTTGTCGGTTCATCTGCGCTTGTAAAATCGTACTTTTTTCGTTATGAACCACATACAACAAATTGACTAATCGCTCCGTTTCATACCCCTGTAAATAGTATTTGAAAGAAAACTGTCCTTTTTCATTCATGCCAACAGTGACACCCAGTTGCTTTTCCTGATGAGCCAATCGGAACATGTCCTCTTCACTTTCAGTGATATAGGCGGTTTTTACGACTTCACCCGTTTTTGGGTCCAGTGTCTCCATGGTCTTCACACTGATTTCCATTTTTTCATCATAGGTATAACGTTGCTTCTTACCGGAGTCCTCCTCTATCAACTGAAATTCCATGGGCTTGAGTGTAAAGGTTTTGCCTTCGCTGATGCGTAATTTGCCCTCCGATATCTCTTTGTTGGTCATGATGTTGAACATAAAGGGCGTCATATCGTAGTACATGATTTCCTTTTGCCTGGAAACGGGCGTTTCATTTACAAGAACCAACAAAACAAAAACCATGACAAGAGCAACCAAAATTTCGATGTAAAAATAAAAACCCCTACCGGCAATCTTCATTTCCTTGAGATAACTGTTCCAAAGTTTCATAATTACACCAGCCCCCTTCCCGTGACTTGAATGAAGATCTCCTCGAGGGTGGCCTCCTTTGTGTGCATGGTGGATACTTCGTAATTTTTGACAATCTCGCTGATGCGTTTTTGATCGGTTTCATCGATCGTTTTTAAGACTTCTTTCGCCACTTTTCCATCTTTGATGTATTCGATTTCCACCAGTTTTTTTCCGTATTGCAGTTTTAAATTCTTTGGGGTGTCGATGAGCTTGATCTCCCCGTCGATGATAAACGCCACCCGGTCACAGAGTTCTTCGGCAATATACATGTTGTGAGTGGTCAGAAAAGAGGTGACGCCCTTTGACGTCTGGCCTTTGATAATGTCTTTAATATTGGCGGCAATGGCCGGGTCAAGTCCGGTGGTGGGTTCATCCAGGAACCAGAGCTCCGGGTTGTTAATCATGGAACGGGCAAAAGTCAAACGGTGCTTCATTCCCTTCGAAAAGGTTCCCGCTTTGTCATTTTCCTTGCCCGAAAGCCCAACCAACTTCAACAGCTCCTCCGGATCCTTTGTGGGGACGTCGAAGAGTTTCGCATAAAACTGCAGATTCTCTTTGGCGGTCAACTTCCCGTAAACATTAGACTGCTCAAAAGACACGCCAATTTTATTAAATCGCTTGTTGTCGATCTTGTGCAAATCGTACCCGGCAACAACAACCTTTCCCTTCTGCAGGGGCAGCAGTCCCGTCAACACCCCTTGCGTTGTGGATTTTCCGGCACCTGAGGGTCCTAGAAAGCCAAATATCTCGCCTTTTTCAACTTCAAAACTGATATCTTTCACGGCATAATGGTTATCTTTTGTATACGAATGATACAGGTTTTGAACACTAATCATGTGATTCCTCCTCTTTTTTTCCTTTATAAAAAGCTCTTTTTAATATATTCAGATAATCTTCAACGTCCGTGTAAATCTGATTTGGCTCAATCCGTTTGCCCGTTTGTTTATATTTTTCAATGAATTCCTCCCCGTATTTGTCCAATGTCCATTGAATGATACGAATCACCTTTTGTAAATCGATGTCTTCTTTAAAGAGGCCGTAATCGATATTTTCCTGGTAAACTTTCGTCATTAGATCGGCAAAATCTGCTTCATATCTGCTTTTCAACTCTTCAACTGACCCGTTTTTTACCATTGTCAGAGAAAAATCATAAAGGTAAGGATACTGATTCATGAGCTTGAATTTGATCAATGTGATTTGTTTAATTCGCTCCACCAAATCATTCCCCGTCCAGTCTACCTGTTCTCTGATGGCATTTGAAACTAAGCGGACAACATATTCTTCCAGCTTGTCATAGAGTTCCCGCTTACTGCTAAAGTAGTGAAACAGCAGTCCTTTTGATATTCCGGCCTTTTGCACGATTTTGTTTGTGGAGGCTTTTTGAAAAACATTTTTACTGAATTCCTCCAATGCACTGTTGATGATTTTATCTCTCTTTTCTTTATCCATGTTCTTTAAAATCTCTTCCACAATTATCAACTCCAAACCTCTTATTTCATATTGACCAATTTGGTCAACGATATGATAGCACAAATTGACCACGTTGGTCAAGGGTTCTTGTTTTTTTGTTAATAAAAAGTCGAAGGTGAGTTGTTAAAGATAGCACGGATGCAGGGTTTTATCCTCAAGGGGGTTATAGATAATAATTCACTGATTGCACTGAAAAAAACTTTTCTATCGGATATGTCGCCGGGATATTTTTTATAGTTGTTGCAAGCCTTGCCAAATAAATGAGGACTCTTTTAACATTTGTTCAGAAAGGGGTTGCAGTTGATCGTAATTCTTGTTTTTAACAGAAGATTCGAGTTCTTTCAGGATTTCGGAGAGTTTTTTTGCCCCCACACTGGCTGCTACGCCTTTCAAGCGATGGGTCTGAAAAACGGTCTCTTCCCAGTTTTTTTGTTGTATCATTTCGATGATGTGTTCAGGATCTTTTGCATGTGTTGTTTTGAATTCCTTTAAGATGTTGGTATATAGCCCCGTATCCTCACCACAGTTAGCCATTCCTTCTTGTTGGTCAATCCCGTATAACCTTTCTGGCAAGTTGGAGCTGTTTTCGGTAGATAAAACCGTTGGCACTTGTGCACATTTCTCTTCTTGTGGTGTTTCGTTTTCCGGCAAATTCCTGCGGGGTTTTAACCATTTAATCAGCATTTCAGCTAACGCTTCTATATGAAATGGTTTGCTAAGGTAGTCGTTCATGCCAGCTTTCACGCATTTTTCCATCACGCCTTGTATCGCATGAGCGCTGAGGGCGATGACGGGGATCTTCTGATATGAATCGTTCTGACGGATTTTTTCGGTGGCTTCATACCCTCCCATCACGGGCATCTGGAGATCCATTAGAACGATGTCGATCTCGTGTTGTTTCAGTTTTTCCAGTGCCTCAAGTCCGTTATCGGCAAGAATCACTTGAGCACCAATTTTTCTTAGATTTTCCATCGCAATCTCCTGATTCAAGGGATTATCTTCTGCTAATAACACACGAATCGGGCTGTAGGAAATGCTCAGGATGTGAATCATATGAATGAGTGATTGTTTTTGTTCGGTGTGCTTCCGTTCATTTTCCATTTGAAATTCAGTCGTTGTATCTTCAACAGCTTTCAACAATAATTTAAAATGAAAATTGCTTCCTTGATTTGGATGACTTTCCACTTGAATTTTAGAGCCCATTGCTTGGATGATTTTTTGGGAGATCACTAATCCCAACCCCGTTCCCCCGAATTTCCTGGTAATGGAGCTGTCGGCTTGTGTAAAGGCGTTAAATAATTTGTCCATTTGTTGGCTACTCATGCCAATACCCTCATCTCTGACAGAAAACTCAAGGCTGTAATCATCACCGACACGTTCTTTTAGAGAAACATCAATCCAAACACTTCCACCTTGAGAAAATTTGATGGCATTTGAAATTAAGTTGTTTAAGACTTGCCCTAGTTTTAAGGGATCGCCTGTCAATTGAGAAGGAGTTCGTTCATCTATCGATAATCGTAGTGCAATGCCTTTTTTTTTGGCCTTTATTTCATGCAGCTCTACCAAGTCTACCAGGTTTTTTTCCAGTGAAAAGGGGATGTTTTCCAGCTCCAGTTTACCCGCCTCTATTTTAGAAAAATCTAAAATATCGTTAATGATCCCCAACAAAGAATTGGCTGATTGTTTGATCTTCTTCAGTGAAATCATTTGTCTTTCATCCAAATCAGTATCCATCATTAATTCAGTAAACCCAATGATAGAATTCATGGGGGTTCGAATCTCATGACTCATATTGGCCAAAAACTCAGATTTGATTCGGTTTGCCTTTTCAGCTTCAGCTGTTGCTTCCTTTAAATCCTGAGTCCGCTCATCCACTTGCTTTTCCAAATACTTGGAAAAATAATCACTTATTTCCTGTGCTCGGATAAGCAAATGGCTGAGCACACCGGATTGCGAAAGAACCAGGACGAATAACCCCACAGGGGTGTAATATCCTTTTTGTAAAACTAACTGACTATAAAGCATGTCGTTGAGAACGGTGAGAAAGAAAAAAGCAACCCCGAGTAAGGAGATCAAAGCCCCTTCTTTTTTCTTTCGCATGGCATTGATCAACACCAAACTAAAGAACACCATGCCAGCTCCCATAAAAAACATAAACGGGCGGATGTATTGTGTGAAAATAATAGGCGGGGTGAACAATACCCCTAAAGAAAAGATCAAGGGGACAATCCAGAAAACACTGATTAAAATTTTTTTTAACTTATCGACAAACAACTCAATAATAAACATTGCGAATAAGGGAACACTGAAATAAAGACTAAGATACTCGACACGAATCAACCATTTCCAAGGCATCTCCGGAAACCAATTAAGGATTAGTAAATCCTCTGTGCATAGTAAACGAATCATAACAGAAAAACACAACAATGCAAAGTAAAAGGAGGGCCATGTTTGCCGCTTCGTTATAAAAAGGAGCAGATGATAAATTGCAATCATCAGCACCGACCCGATAATCAAAGCATACAAAAAAATGTCTCTTTCTTTCTGACTGTAGATGCTTGATGCATATCCAAAAGTTATGGGGTACCAAATCCCTCCGGAACGATGATGAAAGTTGGAAACATAGAATAACAGTTCATTTTCTGCCTGTTCAGGAACCCAATTGACAATGGTTGAATGATAAGCAGGCTGGGATGTTTGTGCTGTTTTTCCAGGTTCCCCCGCCTGATACACCTGTTTGCCGTTAATCCACATGGCAACGGTCGTTCCCATTGGGGGTATTCTAAAAGCAAAAGCATTACCTAAAGCTTGTTGCGGAAGTTTCAGTATCAACCTGTAAGTACCGTATCCGGTAGCGACAGCTGTTTGTTTATCTAACGCAAAGGTATTCCAGTTTCCAGGAACTTGAAGGTATTCCGGTCCGGATAAAGGTTGTTTTACTTCATCAATTTGGCCCGACTTAACAAACTCTTTCCAGAAAAACTGATAATTCCCCCTTAACTCAAAGATATCCCGTTC
>CAYUYU010000150.1:0-6267 GCA_964449405.1 uncultured Thermotogaceae bacterium | reverse complement strand
GCTTACCGTTAAAAAAAGCGAAAAAGCAGATTTTGAATGTGACATCGCCACATTATCTTCCATTATTTCCGGTTATACGGATTTTAAAACAATGCACTTAATGGGAAGGGTCAAGGCTCTAAATGACAAAAGCCTCAATGGCGATTTACCAAAGGAAACCACGTTTCTACCTTTTGCGTTTTGAACACAGATTTTTTTACAGCCTAAATAAACTCCAATCTCCGGGCGGACACACCAGTCCGCACCCACTTTATTGATGGATGGAGTTTTTACCGGAGGTAAAATAAAAGGAGAAAACATGCGCGAAAAAATACTCTTTAAAAATATCAAAAATATCACCCCCAAAACAAAGGCAAAACACGATCCGTACGCATACACCAAATACGAAGTAACCCCAAGGGGAGAATTCGACCAATGTTATGTGGCCATGTATTCCATTCCTCCGAAAAAGGCAAATTACCCCCTCCACGCCCATATGAACAACACAGAAGTATTTTACATCATCAGTGGAGAAGGGGTCATGGAAACGGTTGATGGCCCTCAAGAAATCAAACCCGGAGACTTCATCGTCTGTCCCCCCGGTGACCAATCCTCCCATAAGATCATCAACACATCCGAAACACAACCCCTGGTCTACATTGACTTCGACACCACCCATTCTCCCGACATTATCCATTATCCGGATTCGGACAAAACCGGAATCATCATCCATAACCGCGAAAATTTCTTCTTTAAAAACAACAGTGAAGTCGATTACTACGAAGGGGAGTAAAAAATCTCTCTTTCATGCTATAATAAAAAATCCACACTAACTTTTTTTCATAAAAGAAAATATTAATCAATGGAGGCAAAGGTCATGAAAAGATCTATTGTACTGTTGGTAACGGTAATAATTGTTCTACTGATTGTATCCTGTTCATCAGAAGGCGGTATCGGTGTTGTCGAGGTTAATCCGTATGTGCTTTTTATGAACTTAATCGAAGATGGTAATTTCTGGATGGGAGATACCAAAGCGCTTTCTCTTCCTGGTAGTCCTTTGAGGCCCGTTCATGAAGTGACATTTACTTATGATTTTTACATGCAGCGACTGGAAGTGACCAATGCAGATTATCTTGAATTTTTAAACGACAACCCCGTCTCACCCACCGGATGGATGAATGGCGGCCATCATCTCATCGACATGGGTGCTTTATACTGCGAATTTGCCAATGTGGGTGGCACCTTTCAGCTTATCAATGCGGGAAAGGCGAATTACCCCGTTCACAGCGTATCCTGGTGGGGCGCAATTGAATATTGTAACTGGAAGAGCCGTGAATTTGGCTTAGATGAAGCTTACAATGTCACAACAGGACAACTGATCACATCTGATGCAAGAGAAGCCCGAAGCATCACCCAAGTGGAAGGCTTTAGACTCCCCACAGAAGCAGAATGGGAATACGCCGCCAGGGGAGCTGAAAATGATTATCTAACCGTTACTGATTTTCTTTTTGCTGGTAGTAACACACTAGATAGTTTTGGCTGGTACCTCGATAACTCCAACGAAGCCACTTATCCCATCGTTTCCGGTAAAGGTACTCATATGGTGGGAGGGAAAAGTCCCAACGAAATTGGATTATTTGATATGAGCGGTAACCTATACGAATGGTGCCACGACTGGTATTTGGATTCCTATTACAGTGTATCCCCAGCCCAAAACCCCACAGGCCCTACAATTGGAACACGTAAAGCTTCTCGAGGAGGTTACTGGACTACGCCTGAAGAAACCTGTATTATTTTTAATAGATACAGTTTTGAACCTGTATTGATGGCGCCTTATCTTGGATTCAGAATCGCCAAAACAAAATAAAACAAGGAAGTCACAATTATTCTGTTGTAGGGGCGGACCATGGATGTTTCCTTCTGGAAACTCCAACCTCAATGATTGCTTTGAGCCGGTGTGTCCGCCCGAAAAAGAAGCAAACTGTGATATTTGATCAGTTTTTCGAGAAGCCACCCTTTTTAAAAGGGGCTCACCGACTATGTATAAGACTTCTAATACTCCGTAGGCCCATCAACCCACTCCGTTGTTTCCAACCACTCCCGAGGATATCCTACAGGCTGGGCGGCATTACCGGGAGTCGTAATATATCCATCGTTGTACTTAACGATCAAATATTCCGAAAGCTCCCACCAATCGGCCACGATAGTTTCAGCATTTTTAGAACAGATTTGTCTCAAAAAGTCTCCCAATACATCGGGATCTTCATCCAACAAAGCCAAAGCCTTCTCATCAGTCTCTTGAATCAATTTGATTGATGCTTCTTCATGAAATTCCTGGCGTGCTTTAATCTCCGGATGCATATAGGAATACTTTTTCTCCGCCCAATTGGCAGCAAAATTAAACGCCCACCACGCACTGTTATGGTCAAATTCATAGGGATTATACGTCTCAATAATACTTGGCAAACCATTGGCACCTGCATAAAAAGGCATAAAGCAGGTATCAGAAGGCTTATCCAGACCCATCCACATGACCCCTCCGATTGGATCGGGCAAATGTGATCTTCCCTGGTTCACAAACACATACCCGCAGTAGTTGACCGAAATCGGTCTTTCCCAGGCACCTTCAAGCTTTTTGGAAGGATCTCCAACATCCCCTTGACCATCATAAGCCCCGTAAAAACGATTGGGATTGCCAAAAGGCCCAGCGCCTACACCTTTTGTCAGATCAAACTCAGTGCCTTCATAATGGTCTCTGAAAAGGGCAAATACATCCTGTAACGACAGCTTCTCATCTGGCTTGATGGAGAAAGGATACGCACGAGTGAGCCCATTTTCAACTTTTGATGGTAATTCAAGTGAAGGCGCCATCCGGTCAAATAACCGCCAAATACGTCTCAGTGAATAATAAGGATGATTGTACTCGCCCAAACTCACCGTAGGCAGCCAATCCAGCAAACCATCCTCAGCAGACCACCAACCGTGTTTTTCAGCTACAACATGTAGATTCTGAGAATAAAGCATATCCGGATCCTCCGGGTCCACTTCACGAATCCGAAAGATATTTCCCGAAACAAACACTTCACCGTCCGGAATCTTTTTTGCCACCCACAAGCCTCCTGTTTCTTCAGGAGAAGGGGCCATCTCAAACACCCAAGCTTCATTGGGATCGGCTACAGGCAATGTCTCTCCCGTACCGTAATAGCCGTATGTATCGATGAGCTCACCCATCAGTTCCACCGCTTCGCGAGCCGTTGTACAACGCTCAAGCGCCACACGCGAGAGCTCCGAAGAATAAAAAAGCCGCACCCCGGGCAAAGGATCCAACGTCACTTTTGAGCCATTCGTACACTCCCCAAACATCAACTGATGCTCATTCATAATCCCATAGTTGCCATCAAAATAAGCATACGTATGGGCAACCTGGGGAATCTCTCCCAAAGGAATCGTTAACGGATGCTCATCTGAAGCATAAGCAGGTGCTCTAAAGCTATCCACTAACCGGGGATAGAAAAAGGTATTAAACTGAGGAAATTCCCCTACAGCAACGGCTGATGCATACACCTTCCGCTTAGCCCCCTCAGGATAATCTTTTGCAGGGACATAGACAATCCGCTGATCCATAAAATGATCATCATCCGAATGCCCAACAAACACCGACCCGTCAATAGAAGCGCCCTTCGTTACAATCAAAGTCGTACAAGCCAAGACTGTCGCTGTAAAAATCACACCCATCAACAACAAAAACAACAAAACCTTCCTATTCATATCAAACCACTCCTTTTGTAGGGTTCAAATGTATGATTATAGCATTTTTTCTTTTTTCTGTTATAATAACCCCATGGAAAACAAAAAAATCATCACCACAAACCTGCAAAAACTAACTAAAAATCAACTTTTAAAAATAGGACAAGCACATAAATTAGATGTCAAACAAAGCATGAAGAAAAACGAGATTGCCGATGAAATTTGTAATGTGCTTGAGGACCACTTCAAGCATGACGCCAACTATTTTTTAATCCACGATTTTTTGTTCTACGTCTCTATTATTGTAAATTATTACTTCACTTGGTATGAGAAAGATTTTCTTGAATACTTAAAAGAAATTCCGCTTTTAAAATCATACAAGCTCGAACACAAAGACGGGCAGATGCTTTTCGAAAAAGGTTATCTGCTGCTGATAACCGGACGTGATAAACAACAACATATCATCATTCATAAACCTTTAAACGATTATCTTCTTGAGAAAGTCAACGAAATGACTCTTAAAGCCATTAACAATGAAAAAATCGATTTCTTCATGACAGCGCTTGCCAATCTTTATGGCTGTTATTCACTGAGACAATTTCTACACATCTGGAACAAGTACAATCAAAAAGATAAAATGACCGAGGAACAAGCCATCGCATTCTGCGATGAAATGAACAAAAGAAAGGTGCATTATTGGTTTAATGGCGATTATATCATTCACCGACTCATCGACGAGTATGAACTGGATGAACTGCTGGAACAGGCTGAAAACAAACCTTATTACACCCCAACTATGGGTGAAATAGAAATTTACGCTCACAATTTAATTGACAAAACTACCACAGCTTATAAAAAGATAGCCGGTTTTTTTAACACACATAAAGGCGGCTTAAATCCCAACGCCAGGGAAGAAATAATCTTCAGGGTGGCAACAGCATTTAAATTCAACTCTAAACCACAAGACCTTTTTAAAATCATTAACAGCATGCATTACAATTTTGAAGGCGAAAAAACACTGGCAGACTTCAACGACATGCTCAACTTCTCAGCCAACAACACCAGAAAATGGGTCAACAGGGGCGCAACCCCAAAAGAACTGTTCGAACGGTTTGAAAAACCGCTAATGAAAGATTTACCGAAAAAACCATGGAAGTGATTTTTTTCAAAGGATTAACCCCTTTGATATAAAATCTCCCCATAACCGGAAACAGATTCAAGAAAACCACTGGGATCATTCTTCTCTTGATAAGAGGCTGGGGACAGGGCCGCTGATACGGTAATCATCGTACCTGTTTATCCATGTCAATAATTCCTCAGTTTTCTTGATGAGTCTGGCACAAAATTTTAGTTCTTATCCCTTCAATTTTTGCCACGCTATCGACTTCCCATTCCTGTTGTTGTTTGATCATACCATATGAAAAGGTTTGGAATCACTTTACTCTGAAATTTTTACACTCATAAGATTCGCCAAAGTAGCTGTAAAAGGGTATGGTGAAAGTCTTCCTGATTTATAATTTTTCAAGTTTCTGATATCCCACTTTGCATTGTTGAAACTTTTGTCAATTGAAGGATTAAATTTAAACAGGTAGTAACTCTCATGTCCGGGAGAGAGATAACTCAACTTAATCATATCGGCTTTTGTTTTAATTTCAGGTTGTATCGGGAATTTGGGAAAGATTAAGCCTGTCATAAGCATTCCGCTTGTATGCAATAATAAATAGCTAGATATCAAAACTTCATCAGTAATGGTGAGTTTGCCTCTTCCTTCCCTTCTCACGTTATACAATCCATTTTTCAAAATCCATTTCAGATGCTTTTTGTTTTTATAAAACCCGACAAGCACGTATATCTTATCCGGAGGAGGGATTCTGTCTTTTATCTTCGCATTATAATATTCTGGGATTTTCTCTTTTACTTCATCAGTGTTCTGCCGGTAAGTGTTGAATTTATAATAGGAAACCGTTTCCCGTTTTGAGGCACGATTGATCGTGTGATTCACCACTTCACAAAGAAAATCCTTTAATTCCTCAATCCCACTGTTATCCGCATCCGGTCTGATGGCAAATGCAACCAATCCGGGAATAATTTCGTGAAATCCTTTGAAAATTTTCTTCTGGCTGTTTCCCGGATATAGTACATACGCACCGCCTGTACGTTTAATAGCATCTTTGTAAGCGTGCATCTTAAGAAGATCACCCCGCTGATAGACGCCTCTCTTCTCCTGTTCCTTGTCTCGGTCAAAATCCTCATTGCCTTCACCAAAGATTTCGGTTAATTCCCGGACTTTATATTTTGCATCAAAATGGATATGAACCATCAGTTCCTGCTGTTCAGCCTCTTATTTTGTAAAGGCCTTCGGCCAGAGTGACAGGGTAACGTCCGGTCGCATCTGTTCCGACCATAATCCGACACCACTGTAATCTTATGTGCTTGTGTAAAGATTCAAAATGTGTTAAATCTCAAAAAATGTTTTTCCTTATGACCAGACTTTGTGCAATATGGTTTGATACGATATTAAATAGATTGAAAGGAGATAAC
>CAYUYU010000149.1:0-6326 GCA_964449405.1 uncultured Thermotogaceae bacterium | reverse complement strand
TGTAAAACGTTCACCAAGTATAGTTATGAGTAAAATGAGAATGACGATAATGATACCGAATGAAATAATAATGATATTCAGAATCCTGTTGCCGATGGACTTTATCTGAGCTTGAGGAATAATGGCGCCTATAGACCAATTTGGTGTGTTATCTATTGGTTCATAAATCATCAGCATTCGACTGCCATCCGGTCTTGTAAAATAATCTGATCCACTGTTTCCTTTAACCATTTCATCTGCAACCTCTTTCAAACCGTTATATCCTTCCTGTTTGTCAGTAATTTTAAAATTCATAATAAAATCGGGATTGGAATGGGTAATCGTCTGACCGGTACCATCCACCAGAAAAAGAGCGCCATTCTCTCCGACTTTGAGATTGCTTATTCTTTCAGATAACTTTTGCAACTGAACACCGGCACCAAATCCTCCAATAATCTTACCCTCATCATTCGTAACAGGAAGAAAAACCACGAATACAGGCTGTCCTGTAGCTTTACTGACAACCGCATTACTGACCTGTAATTCTTTTTCACGCATCGCTTTTACAAAGTAATCTCTATCGCTAATATCCGTCTCCTGATTGGTATCCAGGACTGTCTTTCCATCTAAATCAGCGACGAACGCACATTCCAGTAATCCGCGACTTCCTTTTACAACATCAGAAATATAATCAACATACCTGCTGCGATTCATTTCCTTGATATCCGGTGAAAGCGTTAGGACTTCAAATTCTCGAATGATACCCTCAATGATTTCTTCAACAACGTATTTTGATGCAACCGTTGTTCCTTTTGAATCAGCGATCGTATTATCAACCATCATCTGGTCTGTAAAATAACCAATCACAAACGCTGCAGCTAATTGTATCAATATTATAACTGGGAGTAGATATAACAACAACTTAATTTTAATGCTTTTTAGATTATTCACGAATATCAGCCCCTTCAGAATGAATGTTATGAAAAGATGAATGAATTATAGCATATCTTTCATCAGAATTGTTATGTAAACTTTTCCGGATATACAACAGAAAGCAATAACTCAACAATAAGTTAAATTTCCGGTTTAACTAATGGTGTTGCTTTTTATGTGGTTTCTTCACTTTTTATTGTACAAAAATTCCAACAAAGTGATAGAATAAAATATAGTGACTTCAAAAAAGGAAGTGACATCATGGATGAGCCAATTAATGCCGATGCCTTGTTTATGGGGCCCAAGTCGGAAAATTATGATTTTTTCAGGCGGATGCTGTTGTATCTCATGGATGACCATGCAGACTGGAGAAAATTTTTTCACCCGGATGATGCACCGGTAGTTACGGAGACTGAGAAAAGACACGATGATTTTCAGGATACCCTTCAGAAGACACGAGAAGCACTCGTTGATTTGGCGGGCCAGCTTCAGGATAGCTCCACACCCTGGTTTTCACCCCGTTATTTGGGGCACATGAACACGGACACGCTAATGGCAGCCAATTTAGGTTATATGCTGACGATTCTTTACAACCCCAATAACTGTGCCTATGAAGGCTCTCCGGCAACCACTTCTCTTGAAATTGAGGTGGGGCGTCAATTGGCCGCGTTGATGGGTTATGATCCCAAAAAGGCCTGGGGACATATCACTTCCGGGGGTACCGTTGCAAATTACGAGGCCATATGGTTGGCCCGAAACCTGGCTTCCATTCCTTTTGCGGTAAAAGAATGTTGTCCTGATCTGGTGACAGGTCTGGATGACTGGCAGCTGTCGAACCTGTCCACTTCTCAAATTCTGGATTTGATTGATCAAACGAAAGAAAAAGGCTATTTCGATCAGGTCAAAGACAAAACAGTTCGCGGGACCGGTATATCCGGTATGCCTACCGGAGCGGTGATCGTTCCCCAATCTAAGCATTATTCCTGGACGAAAGCGGTCGATATTTTTGGGATTGGCCAGGATAATTTATACGCTGTGCCCGTTCGTGAAGACTATCGCATGGATATTGATGCCTTGGAAAAGCTTATCGATAGGCTAAGCGCAGAGAAAAAGCCGATCCTTGCTGTGGTGGCTGTTGTAGGAACAACAGAGGAAGGCGCTGTGGATGAAGTCCACAAGGTGGTTCAACTCCGTGATCAGTACTTGAAAAAAGGCATTTCTTTTTACTTACACATCGATGCCGCTTACGGCGGTTATGCCCGGTCTTTGTTTATCGACGAACAAAATCAGCCCATCCCTTTCGACGAACTTGAAGCACAAACGCACACATCAGACGAGAATAACAGTGATTGGCTGAGTCGAGAAGTTTACAATGCCTTTGTGGCCATGCCGCAGGCGGATTCCATTACGGTGGATCCACATAAACTGGGGTATATTCCCTATGCTGCCGGTGCAATTGTCACTGCTGATCGCAGGATGATTGATGTGATTTCCTATTTCGCTGCCTATGTTTTCGATAAAAATGACGATAATCCCATGTTATTGGGGTCTTATATTATGGAAGGCTCAAAAGCCGGGGCTGCCGTTGCCGCTGTGTGGATGGCACACAAAGTAGTCCCCCTGAATCGGTCAGGGTATGGCCGAATTATCAGTGCCAGTATTGAAGGGGCTTATCGCTTTTACAATTCTCTTCTCAATCACACTCCCATTGAAATAAAACACAAGCGCTTTCATGTTCTTCCGTTGACGCGTCCGGATATCAACATAATCGATTACGCCTTTCACGAAGTGGGCAACAACAGTCTGAAAGAGATGAATGAACTCAACCATTTCATCTATGAGAAATGCTCCTATAAATCCGGACCTTTGTATGGCAACGAGTTTATTACATCCAAAACTGCATTGACCCGTGAGGAATACGGAGATAATCCACGATTGTTTGTACAACGTTTTGGTATCGATCCGACCCAATGGGATGAAATCGGCAGTGTCACCGTTCTACGGTCCTGTGTTCTCACACCTTATCTGAGAAACAACATCAACTTTGAAACTTACTGGGGAACGTTTATAAAGGCGATGGAAAAGGCCATAGCGGCGTATTATTAAAATGAGGGGAGCACCGGCGTGCGCTACCGCGATTGAAACTTTGTGTAATATTTAAAGACATATGAGGCGAAATGAACTATTTTCACTACAACCATTTCCTTTTTTCGGTTGTAAAAATTCATGAGCGTCTCCTTTTTGTATTCCTTGACAATATATTCGCCGGTATATTACTGCGCAGTATATTAACATTTGGGGAAATCCTTTTTTTGTTTTTCAGTACAATCATCTTCTTATTTACAAATGTTATAATAACCCAAAGGCATCTAATGACCCATTTCAGGTGATATATGCAAAAGTTTGAAAACAGGAATATTCGAAACTTAAGCCTACACCGAATTGAAAACCTCTTTGACCTTGTGATTGCCATCTCCATGACCCTTTTGGTTCGTGATTTATTTGTCCCTGCCAGTGGAAAAATCGCAACGGACCTCACGATGTTGGAACAGCTTAAGTCCATACGTTTGACCTTTCTGAACTATGCTGTCAGCTTCTTTATTCTGTCAAATTTTTGGATATCGAACAACGAGCAGTTCAATCATATCAAGAAAACCGACAAACCATTTCTCTGGCTCAGTTTGCTGGGATTATTTTTCCTTTCTCTTATTCCCGTTTCAACTTCGATGAAGGACTATTACGCCTACATCCCCCTGGCGGAAATCGTTTTTCACATCAACAAATTGTTGATCAACCTAATCCTATTTTTCCGATGGCTCTATATGGTAAAACACGACGAATTGATCGATCTCGAAAAAACCAAAAAGCAAATAGTCCGCCGTTCCTATCGGGAGAGTATTCCGGGTTTTGTTACCCCAATTATTGCAATAGGACTTTCCTTCATCATTCCCGGTACGAGCTCGATCGTCTATTTTGTTTTTCCTCTCATCATCTGGCTTTACAGCAGAAAGAAAAAGGGCTCCTCACCAATCGTTGACTTGTGATATCGCTGAATCGTTCGTTACTGACTTATCAGTTAATTAGAGCCCTGGTAACGTTTAGAAAGATAATTTGTTTGGCTTGTATAAAATACAAAAATATAGTATAATCATGATTAGTATAATCCTAATTATACTAATCTGAATTATCCAAGGTGATAACATGCCATTTTATGATAGAAAAGAAGAAATAAAAATGTTTAAGGCTTTTTTTGATGCGGAAGATTTCAAGCTATTCATCCTATACGGCAGGAGACGCGTGGGTAAGACGTATCTGCTTAAACACAGCACACAAAGCCGAAACGGAATTTTTTTCTCCGGAAGGCAGATTTCGGGTGAATTGCTCCTGGAACTCTTTTCACAAGAGGCCGGAAAGATTATGAATATGACAGGTATTCACTTCAAGCATTGGGAAGAAGCCTTTGATTTTGCCTTTTCCAATTCAGAAAAAATCAATTATTTGATTCTGGATGAATTTCAATATTTAGTTGAAGCGGCTCCGGAAATCCCCTCGATTCTTCAAACGTTGATCGATCATAAAGAAACGAGTTTGAAGCTTGTTTTGTGCGGCTCCAGCATCAGCTTTATGCATGGCCTGTTATTGTATAGTAATCCCTTATATGGGAGAAAAAGCAATTATCTCAAATTGCAGCCAATAAAATTCCCGGCCCTTTCGGAATTTTTATCCGTTGATTGTCATTCTCTGTTGGATTTTTACACCGTTTTTGGCGGCATCCCGCTTTATCTGGAAATGATTGATCCTGAAAAAAGTCTGTTTGAGAACATTCAGAGACTTTTTTTGACTATTGACAGCCCCTTGAGAGAAGAACCGCTGTTTCTTTTGTCACAGGAGTTAAGGGAACCAAGAGCTTATCTATCTATCCTTGAAGCTATTTCTTTTGGCTATAATCGATCAGGAGAAATCGCCTCAAAGATTGGCTATAAAGATTCCAGAAAGATACAGCCTTACTTGGACACACTCAAAACCCTTGATTTGATCAAAAAAGAAGTCCCCATTACGGAAAAAAATCCCCAACGATCAAGAAAAGGCATCTATAAGATAAAAGACCAACTGTTCGCATTCTGGTTCAGATTTATCTTTCCCAACTTGCATTTTATTGAAAATGACCAGTCGGCAAAGGTCATTGGGGATTTGGAGAGGAATATCAATCAATCCACCTCTTTTGTCTTTGAAGAAGTTTCCCGGAATTTCTTATTGAAACACTTTCAATTTGACAAAATCGGCAATTATTGGAGTAAAGATATCGAGATTGATATCATGGCTCAAAAAGCTGATAAATGGTACGTGGGCGAATGCAAATGGAGAAACAGACAAATTGGCTATGAGACATACCATCAACTGGTTCAAAAGGGCAATCAATTACCGTATCCGGTTGAAAAATATATCTTAGTCTCCAAATCCGGATTTGACAGACGCTTGTTTGATATTGAAGGCGTTATTTTGGTTGCGTTCACAAAAGAAAAAGGATTTGTGGTGTTTAAAGAATAAAAGCGCATTTTACCAAGCCCTACTTATTCCATTTAATAACTCAGAAAGCAATGCAGCTCCTTCAACGATAATGTTTGAATCCGTCTTCTTTCAAAGATTTAAAAAAGAGAATTTTCTATTCCGGGTTTTCTATCTTTTCAAGCGCTTCTTTGACCCAATCACGGGCTTGTCTTTTTTCTTCTTCCGTGGGGTGGTCTTTTTTAAACAAACCAAGCATTGTTCCGTATGCCCGGAAATGGTCCGTGTAGATGTTGATGCCTTCTTCTGGTATGTAATCGTAGCTTTTTTCGATGGCGTGTTCAACACTGCCGGGATTACCTACCCAAGTTACGAAAAAGATGATATTTTTTTCGCTTTTTTTTGCTGCTGATTTCAAGTTATCACTGGTTAGGAACTTCTTGATCTTGCTATTTAAAAACTCCGCATAAATACCACTTCCCAGAAAGATGTTATCCACATCTTCCAAATTTATTTGCTCGATATCTGCTTTTTTCAAGTCGATTGAATCACATTGTAATTCTTCTGCTATCGATTCGGCTATTTCTTTAGTGTTCCCCTTTCGTGATGCATAAACCACAAGATTTTTCATCTGATCACACCTTCTCCATCAATCCAGTTCAATATCCGTTAATTCACTGATATCATGGTCAAAGTCATCCGCAAGGATATCCATGAGGATTTCATCATACTTCCTTTTACCAAGGATATAGGCTTCACGGCGCCTTCCTATTTCTTTGAAACCGATTGTTTCATAACACTTAATCCCACGTTTGTTAAATGAATAGACTCCAAGCATGACGTTGTTCAAGTTCAGGATGTTGAACCCATAGTTCAGCACCAATTCAACAGCTTCTCTTCCGAATCCC
>CAYUYU010000148.1:0-6328 GCA_964449405.1 uncultured Thermotogaceae bacterium | reverse complement strand
CTGGCTCCTGTGGAGGGATTTGAACCCCCAACCCTGCGGTTAACAGCCGCATGCTCTGCCGATTGAGCTACACAGGAATGTCTGCAACGTCAAGGATTCTAACAGTTTTTTTATAAAATTTCAAGTTTTTGTTTGTAACATTTTCCTTAATATTTGATTTGATCGGTTCTTATTGGCCGGTATGCTGAAACTCATTTAAAAATCTGTTATAATTGTAAAAAAGATGGGGGGAGTTTATGTATCCTGTTATAAAGATTAACTTACAGAACATCAAAAAGAATGCAGCATTTTTAAAGGAAATGTGTTCACAAAAAGGTGTGGATGTTGCAGCAGTTACAAAAGTGGTATGCGCCAATCCGGACATAGCGAAAGAACTTTTGAATGCCGGAATTACCATGTTGGCAGATTCAAGAATGCAAAATATTATCAGGCTCAGAAACGCAGGGATAGAAGCACCTTTAATGCTTGTTAGGATTCCGATGATGACCGAAATATCTCAATTAGTTGATTACGTTGATTATTGTTTGATTTCAGAAAACACCGTATTAAAAGAAATCGTCGCGAAAAAAGGGAAAAAGAAAACAAAATTCATCTTTATGGTGGATGTGGGAGATTTAAGAGAAGGTGTTTGGTTTGAAAAAGCTCACGAAGAAATCCACACAGCCCTTGAAATAGCTGGTGATAGACTCGTTGGCCTTGGGACAAACTTGGGATGTTTTGGCGGTGTCATTCCCAGTCCTGAAAACAATCAGAGATTATTGGATATTGCAAACGATTATAAATTTGATATAATATCAACTGGTAACACAGCGGCATTACCGATGATCGAAAATGACACCCTCCCCTCAGGAGTTAATCACTTCAGGCTTGGAGAGGCGATTATGTTGGGCACAGATGCCACTGGTAGCCGAAAGGTTCCCGGAACAACTCAGGATGCATTCTCTCTGGAATGCGAGGTCATAGAGTGTGACGAAAAGCCTTCCATACCCAAAGGTAAAACTGGAAGAGATGCATTTGGCGGTTCTCCGGACTTTGAAGACAAGGGATGGCGTAAACGTATCATTCTTGGAATAGGCGGACAAGATATCGATCCAACCGGAATTTATCCTTTGGATGAGTGTATGAATGTGTTACATGCAAGTAGCGATCACACGATTGTGGATGTCACTAACTGCGATAAACAAATCAAAATTGGTGATGTCATTCGTTTTAGATTATCCTACAGCGCATTGTTAAGGGGAATGACTTCACAGTATGTATTTAAAGAATTTATGGTATAATAAATTATGAGTAAACTGAGTAACCATTTGAAAGGGGGAAGTTTTTAATATGAAAAGATTTTTGGTGACAATTGTCATTGTCATGTGTGTGGGGGTTCTCGGATTTGGAGAATTACCGTTAAATGATGTTCCAGCAAATCATTGGGCGTATGAAGCGGTTAAATACCTACTTGAAGCAGGAATCGTAAGTGGTATGCCTGATGGAACGTATCAGGGAAATCAACCGGGTACCAGATACCAGATTGCAACATACCTGTTCAGAACGGTAGAATATTTAAAATCATCTTTGCCTTATTTGAAAGCGGAAGACTTGGCCGGTTTCTCCAAAGAACTTGATTCAGTCAGATCACTTGTAGATTCGGTAGCACAGAATGCGGAAAATATTGGAAGTGAGTACCAGAAACTGAAAGCCCAAATCAATGAGATGTCTGGAGATTCAGGAGAGGTTAGTTCTCTTAAAACCTCATTATCTTCGCATGATTCCAGACTGAACTCTCTGGAAAATACCCAAAGTTCATTGAAAAACGATGTTAACTCACTTCAAGGAACAACTTCGGGACTCTCAAGTAAGGTTTCCAGCCTAGAAGATCAGATCAGGGGCTTTGATTCCGATATTTCAAGTGTCAAAAACAGTGTAACTTCAATGAATCAAAATTTCTCTGATTACGACAGGCGGGTAAAAAGCATGGAAAGCTTGCTTGGAGGTGTCAATGTATTGGAGTTAAAAAGCACCGTATCCAAGAACACCGACACCATTTCAGACATGGAGGGCAACCTTAACAACATGAGTTCCTCATTGGGATCTCTTGAAGATGACATCTCTTCCAACGCTTCAAGACTTGGAACTTTGGAATCATCTTTATCCGCCCAAAAACTTCAGGTCAGTAACATGTCCAAAAGTTTTGATTCATTGGGCACAGAAGTTGAAAATATGTCAGCCGATTACGAAAGCTTTAAAGGGGATATTTTACCAAAGGTATCAAAGAACAGTTCAGAGGTACTCACGAATTCAAGAAAGATCCAGGAGCTTGATCTTAAGATCGATGCTACAGCGCAAGAATTAAACAGCAAATTAGGATTACCAACCTGGCTCGGAGTTGGAGGGGTTGTTCTTGGAGCAGCGGGAATCGGCTTCGGAGTTTATACATACCTACAATTGACAAACGTTATAAAGCTGAATGAATTAGTCACGAAACCTGAATAAATGAATCTTTTATTTTAAACAAGAGTAAATATAAAAGAAGGGTGATCGTGTGATTACCCTTCTTTTTTTATATCTTTTCTTTTTCCGTTTTCACTAACAAAAAAGCCCCTGCTTTTACAGAGGCTTTTGAGTAATAATTTAGCATCCCCATTTTCATTTAATCAATTCAAGAAAGTCTTTTCCAGTTAAACATCAATAATCTCATCATGTCAGTCTGTGTAATCGTGTCTCTGTTGTTGTTTTTGTTTGATCGAGTCACTACTCTCACTTACATCTTTATCATATTATATGGACTAAGCTTTAAGTCAACCGTTATTTTTAGCGTTTTCTTGTAAATTCTTATTAAATGGTGGGGTATGGTCCATGTTTATATTAGCTGACCATTGAATTCAATTGAGCCTTTTTTTCATCATAAGACTTAAACAAATTGTCTTGGATGGTTTTTGTGACTTTAACTCCGGCATTTTCAAAGGCAAACAAAACCGCACCGGTAACGGGATCATGTGAGGGGATATTTATTTTATATTCTTTTCCCAAAGCGCTGCGAATCAAATCAAACAAAATAGGAGCTGCTCGCTTGAATACCGTTCCTTCCAATACTAAGGGAATTGGAGGATTAAAAATCATATTAACGCGGATTGATTGACAAATATTGATGATTTCACCAACAATCTCGATCAAAATTTTAAAAGCCACATAATCATTTTGTTGAGCGCCTTTATAAACTACATTGATTAATGTGACGATTGGCTCGGGACCATTGTAAAGAAGATCCGGGATGTCCTTTTTTATCATCTCTTCCACGGTAATGTTGTATTGATCTTCCAATATGTTATTCATTAACGTCTTTGGGCCTCTACCATCTTTGGCTCTAACCATAGCTGAAGCGGATAAACTTGCTATGTGACGCGCTCCAAGACGCTCGCCAAAAAAAGTACTGAATCCCCCTTTTCGAATGATCTTTTCACCGTTATTGGCAAAACTAATACTACCTGTCCCACAGGTGATTAATATCCCTTTGCCGTCATCCGTACCAGAGCGAAGGGCAATCAGACCATCGTTCTCAAATGCATATTGTTTGATCCCTATTCGTTTAAGAATCCCCTTGATGATCTCAATATCATAATCTAAATCAACACCGGCAATACCAAAAAAAGCGTTTTCAATGTCATTTTTTTCTATGCCAGCTTCCCTGCAAGCCCCTTCAATGGTTTCGTTACCCCTTTTGTATGATGCTTCAATGCCACAACCCTGATAATTTGACCCCTTTCCTATCTTTAGGCTTAACACCCTTCCTGTTTCGTCAGCTATGACAGCTGCTGTTTTTGTTCCTCCGACATCCACTCCTAAAAAAAACAACCTTATACCTCCGTAGTTTTAATATTTATTTTAAGTTAGGGCACCACAAAGGATGCTGTTATCAGTCAAAAGATTCGAAATATTAGTTTTATCTCTTTTTTTTATTCATATCTCAAGGCTTCCAAAGGACTGAGCTTGGACGCTTTGGAAGCGGGGTAAATCCCGAAGAAAAGACCTATCATTGATGCAGTTCCAAAGGCAATCAGAATCGACGCCCAAGTCACTTGCGTCTTCAAGTCATAGGCTTTAGCCGCTAATTCAACACCCTTTGACAAGGTTATACCCAGCAAAACACCTAAAACGCCTGCGATAAACGTGATCGTAATGCTTTCAACCAAGAATTCCAGCAAAATCCTCTTTCTGGTGGCACCCAATGCCTTTTTTATTCCAATTTCACGGGTTCTCTCCGAAACGGATACCAGCATGATGTTCATGATCCCGATACCTCCCACCAGCAAAGAAATAGCCGCAATCGAACCAAGGAAGAGATTCATGATCCCTGTCACTTCTGAAACCGCTCCCAAAATGGAGTCTTGACTAGTTATGGTGTATTTTGTCTCATCGCGAAGGCGCATGTAAAGGACTTGGTCAATCTCTAAATGTGCCTTGTTAGAAGATTCAGGACTGATCGCTGAAGCCAATACGGTTGATACCGAGCCTCGTGTATTGATAATCCTGCCTTCTGCTGTTGTAAATGGAATGATTAACATTTTATCCGGATTGTATATCAATTTACTGCCTGTTTGTACAAGCGTTCCTACTATTTGTATGGGTATTGTTTTGTTTGTCCTGCCTACAGAAACCGTCATATAAACTGTTTTTCCCAAAGGATCCTCGGTACCGAACAAATCAGCAGCCACACTTTTTCCAATGACACCCACTTTGGCATAATCTTCTATATCTGCTTGTGTGATATTCCTACCACTTTCAAGATCGAGATTGAGTATCTGAAAGAAATCTGGATAAATGGCATAAATTTGTGATGATGTGTTACTTGTACCATATTTCAAGGAAAATCTTTGTTGTATCAGTGGCGTCACCCCTTTGATACTGGGGCATAGATCGGCAATGTTTTCAACATCTTTTTTTGTCAAAACATCACTAAGATTGACATATGCTCTTCCTGAACTGCCTCCTGAAGAACCCGGGGAGATCATGAAAACGTTTGAACCTAAGGAAGAAATCCTTTCTGTGATACTCGCTGTTGCCCCTTGTCCAATAGAGACAACCGCGATCATTGCCGTTACACCAATGATGATGCCCAGCATGGATAGAAAGGTACGAAGTTTATTGGCAAATAGAGAACGGATTGATTCAATGAAGAGTTCCATTATTTTTTCCTTTCAATCTTTTCAATTTGACCATCCAGAATATGGACAATCGTATTCCCTTGATGGATCATATCCGGATCGTGTGTCACTACAATAATGGTCTTTCCCGATTCGTGCAGCCGTTTCAGGATTTTTAAAATCTCCTCAGAACTTTTAGAATCCAAATTGCCGGTAGGTTCATCCGCCAAAACAACAGGTGGATCGTTGGCAAGCGCCCTGGCAATTGCCACCCTTTGCTGCTGTCCACCCGAAAGTTCGTTTGGCCTGTGATGAATCCTGTCTCCCAAGCCTACTTCTTCTAACAATTTCTTGGCTCGGTTCATTCTCTTCTTTCTATGGATGCCCTTGTAAATGAGTGGTAAAGCACCATTCTCTTGAGCGGTCATTTTAGAGAGCAAATTAAAACTTTGAAAAACAAATCCAAGTTTTTTATTCCTGATTGAAGCCAATTGATTATCATTCATGTTCGAAGTATTGTGCCCGTCAATATACACCTCTCCGCTTGTGGGTTTGTCAAGACATCCGGTAATTTGCAAAAATGTAGATTTTCCACTTCCTGAAGGACCCATGACCACCATGTAATCACCCTCAACAATATCAAGGGAAAAATCTCTCAATGCATTTACCTTGATATCACCCATTTGATAAACCTTCCATATCTTGTTTAACGACAAAACGATGTTTTTATCCATATCGAACACACCTGAGCGCCATATTAAACCTGATCATGGACGTGAATCTCTACCCATACCTGTAAACGACGGGTTCAATTGTTTCATGGCTTCACGGAGTCTGTCCTTATTGGCTTCAATGATGACGATTTCACCCTCAACAAGTCCATTTATGACTTCCAGGTAGTTCTTCGTCATCTGACCAATTTCAATATATCTTTTTTCACCGGGTTCATCATTTCGTTTTGCACTTTGATTTTCGGAAGTCTGTCTTTTAACAAAGACATAAGAGCCGTTTTCATCGTCTTTTACCGCAAGCGCAGGCACTACAATCACATCTGTATTTTCCATTAAAAGAATATTGACAGAACAAGTTAAGCCCGGTATGACACCTTTATCCAGGGGAAGGTTATTAAAGGAAAATTTGATGGGGATCACAACAATCCCGCTTGAAGTCTCAGCTATTCGGCTGATTTCATTAAC
>CAYUYU010000147.1:0-6339 GCA_964449405.1 uncultured Thermotogaceae bacterium | reverse complement strand
AGACTTATTGTATAATTTTGAAAAATTTCCCCTGTAAATAATCCGTAATATATTCTGTGCTGAAGGATTTCAAATCCCGCCAATCTTTTTTTTGCCCTCTTTTATAATGTTTTTTGTGTAATTCTAAAATAAAGTCCATAGGGCCTGTATCCAAATCAAACCGTTTGGCAATAGCCCTTAATGGGACAATGCCTGTGGGAATATCCTCCTCTACATACCTGCTTTGAGGCCGAGACCTTTTTTTATAGGTGGAAGTCCTTGCTATCGCCTGATCAAGACCTTCGCCAGGTATTCTTGTTACACCATAGGTATAATCCAACCAATGCTGAGCGGACATGACCGCTTCATTGATCTCAATGAGATAATGCTGTCTCAATTGTCTTAATTCGGATAGATCATCATGCGCCTTTTTTTCCTTGCTTCTCAAAACATCCAATATTTCAGCCCATCTTTCTTCATTGGGTTGTTCACGCAGTCCAAATACTTGTAATTTGAGATGAGAAGCGATTTGAAGCCGTATCTGGTCGATGGCTTCGATATGTCCTGCAACGGATTTGTTCTTCGCAATACCCGCCATATAAAAGGAGTACACTTTTTTTCCCTTTTCGGCAGCCTGTATCGCCTCATAATTGAGTAAATAGGGACCGGGATGAAATACTGCGCCAATATTGCCTATCGATGTGGTAGCCGGGACGTGGTTAAATATCGCTTGAGGATAAAGTTTTTTTACAATTCTAAGGGATTCAGACTTAAAATGACCTTCCAGAGATCCCATCCAATTTCTTTTACGCCTTTTAATGTACACTTTGCCAATTTGATTGGATTTGCAGGAATAGGGACAGGTAGAGAAGCAGATAAAGGGATAGCCTTCTCCGAGGATTCGCCACAAATAAGGGACGATAAAGGTACGAGATGGAGAAAGTATGATTGGAATTGCACGTTCTTGTATGCCGGCCTTTTTTAATTGCATAATGGTGTCTTTCAAGTATTGGGAAGGATGTGTAATGATAATGATATCCGATTCGCTGACTAATCTTTTGATGCTGTGCCCCACAGCGTGATGCTTTATGGGGATTAGTTTACAGGCCTCTTCGCCTTTTGATCTGGGAGTCTCAACATATATGCCTCCCTGAGTACTAATTGCATTGACAAAGGCCTGTCCGTGCTCTGATTTTCTGGCATAGCCGTAGACCTGAATCTTTTTCTTTATCAAATCTGCAAATGTAGCACTTCCCGACTGTGAACTGACTGAATGAATGCCGATTTTCAGCATTGTGCTAAAGATAACCCATCTCGATAGTATAATAACTCATTTTTTGCCTCCTAATGCGAATACGCATGTGAATTCTAATGATGATGAGTATATCCAATTTCAAGGATAAAGTCAACAATAAATCCGCTTTTTTGGTTATATTGATTGTGATGGAGCTTTTATCCAGCTTTATTCTGTTTTACAAATTTCCGTCTATAAAAAAAACAAATACTGGGGATTCGCAATATAAGCTATCGATTATTAATCCTGCGAGAAACGAAAAAAAATATCTCATTATTAAAGGATTTTATGTTTCAGACAACCAACATTCATGAGATCATTTGTGTGGATGATGCTTCAAACGACAAAACCTTTGAAGTTGCATCATCGTTTGAAGTCAATGCCATTTCCATAAAAGACAAACCCGGTGATTGGACAGGAAAAGCCTGGGCTTGTCAAACAGGATCGGATGCAGCGACAGGCGACCTTCTCTTGTTTTTAGACGTTGATGTTAGACTAAGTCCGAATGAGATCTCAAGCCTTAAGCATGCATACGATGAGAATCAATGTGTTATTTCCGTTCAACCCTATCTTCAAACAGAAAGACATTATGAACAGCTTTCTTTCTTTTTCAACTTGATTCAGTTTGCCGATAACGGTACGAGTATGATAGATAAGCAAAAATGTGCGGAATTATGCGGACTGGTTATTTTGATTGATCAACAGACCTACATTTCTATATTTGCGGCTTCATAATATCATTATCATGAGTTATTCATGTTCTCTGTTAAGATGGGGATAACCAATTCTGATACATTTTAAATCTCCCTTATTTTTCAAATCTTTTTTCGCTACCTGTACAGGAATACGGTTGCTCTGTGAAATTAAATTTCACAACACAATGAAGGGAAGGATTTTGTCAGTTCTTCCATCCCCTATCGATTCTAAAATGTGGGAGTCGAAATTAAAAATTTTCCATTCTGACTGACGTTCTTTCGGTTTTCTTTCATCATCTTGATAAAGACTCCTGCAAATACGGGGTCAAATTGTTTTCCCGCATTATTTTTTATTTCATTAAGGGCGGCTTTAAAATCCAGAGGTTCTCTGTAAGATCTTTTGGAACTCATTGCATACCAGGCATCGACAATGGTGATGATTCTTGATATTTCGGGGATTTCCTTGCCCCTTAATCGATAAGGATATCCGTTGCCGTCCCATCTTTCGTGATGGTGAAGGACCAATTCGGCAATGTTCTTTAATCGGTCTGAATTTTTGAGTGTTTCGTAACCCCAAACGGGATGCTGTTTAATCACTTCAAATTCATCTTGAGTCAATTTGGTGGTTTTGTTTAAAATGGCATCCGGAATGAGGATTTTCCCAAGGTCATGAACTAACCCTGCCCAATAGGCTTGTTTGCAATCAGCTGGACTTAAATTCAACTCTTGAGAAAGTGCCAATGACAGATTTGCGACATTTTCAGAATGTCCTTTTGTATAATTATCGTGAATTTCCAGCATCTTGACAATAGAAATGATGATTTCTCTGGTGAAGGCTTCTTTCATTTTACTATATCGTTGGATTTTATAAAATGCCGTTGCCAAATATCGAAAGGCTTTCATGGATTCCAGGGATTCGTTTGAAAAAGACTTGTCACTCTCGCTGGCGATATCAAGGCTAATCCCGCCTTCAGGAACATTTCCGATGGTGAGTTCAAAATAAAGGGTTTCTTTATAGTCTTTTGAGGCTTTTTTGATCAATTCCAAATCCGTATTTTTCCTTTCATTTTTTCCGGAAAGCTTCTTGTTGGTTAATTTCATCAGGTTTTTATCAATGCCAACCTTATTAATCCCCTTTATGAAAATTTCCTTTGGGATGCGTGTTTTTTTCAGTAATTCCAGTTCATGCCCCACACTGTCTATGAATAAGACATGTTTATCATCGTAAAGATAGACGGTCCCATAATCGGCCTCTGAAATGATTTGAAAGGCATTCTTAAAAAGTAATTTCATAAAGAATCGATTATCCATTTGTGTCGTTTCATCAAATTTGCTTGATATTTCGATGATTTTGGTCAGTTTTTCTGCCAGCTGTTCGTTTTCGAAACTTTTTTTCTCAAGCTTATCGTTGATTTCTTTCAGTGTTTCATTGGTTGCTTCAAGTTCCTCATAATTCGCCGTTATCTCTTCTGCCATCTCTTTATAATTTTTAATGACGTGTTGAATTTCCTCCACATCCGTATTTTCCCAGATATAGGTATAACTGCTGGGATCTCGAATATCAAATTTTCTGATCGTTTTCGCCAGGTTTTTCAGGGGTTCTGCGTATTTTTTTGAGATAAAGGTGATCAAAGCCACAACCAGTAAAAATAGCAAGACGATTTGGCCGATGAGGTTGTAGAGATTTTTCATAATCTTGCTTTGCAATATCTTTTTTGTGAAATAAATGGTCAACTCACCTAAGTATTTGGTGCCGTATAGAATAGGTTTATTAACCTTTAGCGAATACTCATTAGGTGGCGTTTCGCCCACATCGATTTTTAAGTAGTTCAAGTCATCCTCAATGATTAGTCGGGCAACACTGTCAACGGAAAGGAAGGAATCCATGTTTTCTTTCAACACCTTTTCATCAAGATTCCACAACGGTTCTCGACTACTCATGAGGACCGCATTGGTTAACCATTCAGTTTCTTGTTGGAACTCATCTTCCAGTGCCTGTTTATCATAATAAAATACCAACAACAAAACACCAATGAAGATTACTGACAAGGCTAAAAGTGCGTATTTTAGAATCTTTTTGTTTAACTTATTCATTGATAAATCATCCTGCCTTAAGTCCGTGTAATAACAAGAGTAAAAAAAGGAGATAGTCTTGAAAAAAATTCTTAAGAACACACTATCTATTTTTCAGCTGGGTTTTGATCTATTCCCATTATAGAATATTAAGATAAAGATAAGGATTTTTTTTCATTAATGATTTATGAAATTACTCAAATAGAGACTGTTGAAAAACTCCGAACGCTTACTATTAAAGCTTTTCGGAAGCTCTTCTTTTGATTTAAGTGCAAGGTTTTGTAAGGGATTACCGGAAAAACCTTACACCGGGGGTTGAGAACCACGCCTTGAAGTTTTTAAAAGTAAAACTTCATGTTCTCTTTCGTTTTTTTTGTTACCATTTTCTCGGTTTTTTTTCGCTGTTTTCGAAGAGCCTATTTGTTTCTTAAACACTCTGGGTTTACGCACTAGGCAAAAAACTAAATGGTTATCTACTGCTAAGTCAAAAAAACGAAAGGTAACATAACAGCGGCAAAAAGGCAAAACAGAGAATGAGTCTGTGAGTTCAATATGATTACTAACAACCTCAAACCGCGCCCCCTGTGGTTATTAGAACCCAATCAATAAAAAAAACCCCGGTTTTTCAACCGAGGGTGAGGAACGTAAAAGTAATTATTCACCAAATTCAGGCAGTTTTCTTCCGGGGTAATAACGATGATAAATTTCCTCGAAAGTGCCATCTTCATACATTCCTTTTAAAGCGTTATGCCACTCTTCAACTGTTTCATCAGGCGTTTCTTTGGAGAATGAAAGGTATAACTCATAAGTTCTTATCGTGTAAGCTTCCTGAACATCATCAGGATTATAACCGGCATCTTCAAGACTAGCAATGATTCCAGCATCAGAAGAAATGACAGCATCAATTCTTCCGGCTAGCAGTTTTGTAACGTTTAACACAGAATTGTTGGTACTGTCAAGATTGTCAAACCCTTCACTAATCAGGAATTTTTCCCTGGCATCATCTCTGTAGGTACCTATTCTTTCTAAAGCCTTGGCATCTTCTAAAGATGAAATGGTGATGTCCGATCCCTTTTTCACGTAAAAGGCCCAGTCTAATCGAAAAACCGGTCCTACCCATTTGAATAAAGGTTCTCTATCTTCAGTCCGTGTAGTGGAAAACAGTAAAACTTCCGGATCACTTTCAAGTGCATTGTAGCCCCTGGCCCACGGTACTACTTGAATTTCAGTTGTATCACCGATTCTTTTTTGAATTTCCTGGACGATCTCGATGGAAGAACCGGTCAATTCTCCGTTTTCATTGTAATATTGAGCTCTACCGCTGATTTCGGTGTAAATCACAAGTTCTGCAAACAACGACAAACTAATCAGTAGGATTAAACAAACAAATAGTGGTTTTTTCATAATGAGCCTCCTTGAGTTTATTTAGAGTAGGTTGCTTAATGAATGGTTTTTATATATCTAATTATACACATAAAACGTTTCTTTTGGTTAAAGTAAATTGAAAATTTATGGACAATATATTCGCAATTTCATGAATAACATTCTTTTCTGCGTTATTTGAAGTGTTTGTCCTACAAATGGCGATGAGTATGAGCATGAGCATCAAAGAAGTAGCTAAGTTAATGGATGAAAGGGAAAACAGGATTTGGCGAATCGCCAAACACTATACCGACAAAGAACATGTCGCACAGGATTTTTCAAAAGACCCGATCAGTACATTGGCCATGGATGAAGTTACCAGAAGAAAAGACCATGTCTATATCACGAATTTTGTAGATGTGGATACCCGAAAAGTCGTCTTTGTTGCCCGGGGAAAAAGTGCTGATACGATCAAACGATTTAAGGAAGAATACCTGAGAAAAGGCGGCAAAGAAAGCGATATCAAAACCCTTATCAGGTGGTGTTTTGCAAAGCAAAAGGCCCTCAGCAGCGGGAAGATTTCTGACAAGCTGGATTCAACTGTGCAAGGCTTCCAAGATACCGGAGATGATGGCAGCAGCAGAAACGGTTTTGAATCATATTGAAGGGATTCTTCAGCATATCAGAACGCAAAAGACTAATGCCTTACTGGAAGGATTGAATTCAAAATTGAGAGTGCTCACAAAAAGAGCTTTTGGATTTAAGCGTTTTGATTATTTAAGAACAACCATTTTTATGTGTTTGGGAAAGTTAGATTTTTCTTTTGAACCGGTTTAGTGGTTTTATTCTATCTAACTACCCACACTAAATGGAAGAGAACCCGATTATTCAAGAAGAGAGTAAACGTTAAATCAATTCTTACATATGAAAAAGTTT
>CAYUYU010000146.1:0-6388 GCA_964449405.1 uncultured Thermotogaceae bacterium | reverse complement strand
AGCTAAAGAATGAGAGATAGGAGTGTTAGTAAAAGGGTTAATGCGGATAACCTTTAGTTCTTTTTTTCTTAATTTATCGCTGATATCAACCCTTCTTTTTTTCTCAATTGGATGTTTTATTGCAGAGACAAGGTTTGATGCAAAACTACTTGTGTCAAACTCTTGAAAGCCGCTATAAATTGCATCAACTAATACTCCGACTCCAACCAGTTTTGAACTGTTTAATTCCAGTTGAGCATGAAACCTGTTTACTAAAAAGCCTGTAGATAGTACATCGCAGATCAAAAAAACCTTTTGATCTGGATTAGCTAATAATTGAAATGCCTTTTCCTTCTCAAATGAGAAATAATTATTAAGCCTAATGCATTTATCTGCATCTAAAAATCCTTGAGATACTAAAGAGTCAAGTATCTTATGGCTACTTGAAGTTATGCCTGCAAAAAAGACCCCATCTAATATTGGAAACTTTTTCTTTATGTTGCCAAATAAATATTTCGATATATAGTTTAGGCTGTCTCTGTCAGAGAGGATTTTGTCTAGCAATATGTATTTATATTGGTAATAGTTCCCATTGCATAGATAAACAGCATCTTTTTCTTGAATAATGCAGTGTCCAATTAAACTTTCTATTTCATGTAAAGAAGAATCTATCTCCTTTCTCTTATAGAAGTTAAATATATCTGCTGAGTCGATTACCGAATATAGGTTCCCATATTGATCAAATCTGTTGACATGCCCAACAATTTCATCAGGCCGCTCAAAATCTGATGCTCTTAAGTCGTGCTCTTCAAATAATAGGTCATTTAATTTATCAATGTCTCTTTCGGAGCTTACTCCTAACCAAAAGATTTCAAGTTCATCTACATTATTATGCAGGTAGATAAATGGAGTAGGATGAAAGATGAACTTTTGATCAACTTCTTCTAGTTGTAAAATTTCATCTTTAATGCCTTGAAGGAATTTTTTGGGTGGTGGATTAAGTACTATTACATTGTTTTGGCAATTAATTCTGTAGTCCGAACACAAAAAATATATGATCTTTTTTGAAATTCTTTCGTCAATATCAAATCCATCAAAATCGAAAAACACTAATGTGTTAATATCTTGAATGTCAAGCTCATCCAGAACTATATCGTAAAGAAAATCATAGATATCGCTTTTGTGAGGTTTTTTTGCTTTTAGTTTAGTTTGAATGTCAAATAAACGAATGGTTTTTGTTCTTTCTTTTTTAAAATCGTAACCATGAAAACTTGAACTAGGCTTAATTGCAGTTGAATCAAATCTTGTTTCTGTTTTTCGCTCTGGCAAGTAAATGCTGATTAATGTTCCTGGGAAGAACAGTTCTTCATTACCAAAATAAATAATGGCATCCTCTATTGATTTATTATCTGAAAAATCAAAAGCGACTTTCCCAAATCTACTCCTTGCAACTATCAGTCCTTCAAATCTTTTGACAATTATTGCTAAGTCAAATAAGCCTCTTGGTGTAATGATTTTATCCTTGTATCGTTCATTTGTATTAAATTGAGAGGATAACGGCTCAAAAGCAAACCTGAGTACATGAGAATCTTCGTGTTGCTTGCTTGAATACTTTTTTTTCTGTTTTCTATAATTGCTACTAAGTGTTTTTGCGATGCCTTCGCCAAAATCTAAAAATGAAATCTGAAGAATTGATTCATTCTTGAATAGTTTTGTTGATTCATTGAAGAAAAAGGGTTTAAGCTTTTTTATATTCTCATCCTCAAAGTTGCGGCTTAAAATTGATTCAATTTCTTTTGGGTTATATAATTTTGTATTTAATCTGGTTTTTAGAGAAATGGATAGAAATGCGTAGTGGTTTTTGTTGATAAAAAAAAACTCCTTAAAATGATCCAGAAAATTTTCGTATAACTCTTTAGTAATTATTGAGTTTAAAGTTTTATTCTCAAATGGTAAGTAGCAATTATTGTTTACTAAGATTTCATCTGTTGCAGCAGATAAAACATAAATTGTATTTAAAAAATCTTTAATATTCCTATCTTCATAATCCTCAATTTTTGACAAGCAAATAAAAGGGGTTACTCCATATCTTTCGTAGATTTCACTATACGAAGATGATAGGTTGAATTTCTTTTTGATTCTGTCGACAAAAGTGCCATCTATATCAAAAACCTCGTTGTAGTTTCTATGGGGCACCAGTTGCCAAATCTTCCATACATCCCATATTTGAACAATTTGCTTAGCTATTCTTTTGTCAATATTCTCACCTGATCCTTTGTTTAGGAAATAAACCTTAAAATTAGCATTCGTGTCTATTAAATATTTAAACAGACCTGAAAGCACCAGTAGATCCTGATTAGAAATCCATTCTAAATTTGATAAATCAAAATAATAAGGTTTTTCCCTTTTTTTATCTAGGGTGTATTTATTGTAAAAATCATTGACAATCTGGTCAATTTGATTCTCACTTATCTTGCCTTCCAATTTGATCTTATCCACTTTAGTTGTCATTTATGGGTGTTTTTAATATTTGGCTAGGAAGTACTATTACTTGTTTGATTAGGCTCCTCCACAATCCTTATCTCCTCCTCCGTCAATCCATACAACCCAAAAACAAAACGGTCAACTACTATTAAATTCATGGCATCATCCATTTTTCAAGATCTTCTATTTCAACAAATCCCTTTTCCCAATATTCTGTAGCAAGGTCATTTGCTTGATGGCTATCTGGTTTAGTTTTATCAGACGGTCGGATTGGGGTATGTTTTCGTTGATGAGCATTGCATTGATATTTTCGAGGTTGGAGAGGCAAATCAATTCATTGATGTGAGCGTAATCGCGCATATTACCTTTCAGCTCGGGGTTTTCTTCACGCCATTGTTTGGCGGTTTTTCCAAACAGCGCCATGTTTAGCACATCGGCTTCGCTGGCATAAATGATGGATGCCTGCAGTGTGGTTATCTCCGGGGGTATCAAATGTTCCTTGATAGCATCGGTATGAATATGGTAGTTGATTTTTGCCAGTTCTCTTTTAGCAGACCATCCCAGTTGTTTTTGTTCTTCTTCTTTGAGACGTTGAAACTCCTTCAGTAAATACAACTTAAATTGAGGTGAAACCCAGGATGCAAACTCAAAAGCAATGTCTTTGTGAGCATAGGTGCCACCATACCTTCCGGCTTTTGCCAAAATACCCCTGGAGTTTGTTTTTTCTACCCATTGTTTTACAGATAACACAAACCTGTTTAATCCGGCCTGATTTTTAATTCCCTCGAATTCGGGGGAATTAAAATCGGGGTTGTACATTTCTTCCCAAATTCCTAAAAACTCAATGGTGTTTTTATTGCGCAACCATTTTTCAATCAGTGCAAGTCCATTCTCTATGGTTTTAACCATATCTGTAAGGGATATGTAATCTGATTCGTTGAAAGCAATGACAGTGATTTCGATATTATTTACTGTTATTTTTGCCATGATTTGACAGCATTTTTTATTTGCATTGCCAATGAAATTGAGTTGTTCTCTGTTTTATTCAAATCAAAAGCTACTACCAGCTGATATTCACATATTCACCAGTCGGGTTTAATTCGTCCCCTCCACAATCCCAATCTCCTCCTTCGTTAACCCATAAACCAACCGCTCAATCTCTTTCTCAAGATACTACTACCTTAAATTTTTTATGTGCCCCTGTAAAGCTCTTTCAAACCTGGGAAGATAAACCACAAAAAACTCATTCATCTTACTCCAATCCGATTCACTGAACACATTCATATCCTGCAATTCAAATTTCAATCTGCTCATCTTGTTTTCAGGGAGTTCTTCCCAGATTAATGGTTGACCAAATGCCTGTTCGATTTCTTCCTTTTTCCTTAATAGCTTTTTGAAGTAGACCTTGTTTTTTTCTTTGCTCGATGTTGAAATTGCTAATTCAATCCGCACATGTGATTTTGTAACGACCAGGATATATCCTATACCCCCAATGCCTGAGCCGGCAACTAACCAATTATCTTTCGAGGGACTTACATTGGCAAATAAAGTTGTATCGTTTATGAGTGGTAATAGTTGATGCCAGTATTTTTTTCTTATGAAAAATCTATTCGGTTGAGTTGAATTATTATTCCCGGATGAATATTTAATTAATAATTCATCCTCCAGTTCGAATAAGGAAAGAAGTTTCTTTAAAACCGAAAATTTGGTATTGCTATCAATGTTTGCTTCAATAAACCAACCATTTACTACTTCCTGCCCCGCTCTGAAATCAGATATGTTTCTGGTAATTTTTAGAATGTCCTGATGGCTGAGCAGTAGCTGAGAGTTTTTTTCATATAATTGTTTGATGACATAAAAATACATTTGAGCAATAGCCTCTTCTTCAACTCTGGTGTTCTCAAAAATGAAATATTCCAGTTTTCTATATGTCGGAATTTCAGCATCAAAAATATTAAGCTCCTCAGTATCTTCTGTTTCAGAAATAACCACATCAGGATATTCCCATATTTTCAGAAAGCGATCAAAGATAATGTTATACCGTTCTTCATAATTCGAAATAGTCCACTTGTCAAGTGTCTTTAAGTATGAGTTTAACCATAATCGGCTGAAGCGATATCCTTGTTCACAGCCATTTACATTCATTTCTCTTTTATCCAGAAAAGATTTATTTCCTAGTGCTCCATTATTTCCTGATAGTGTAAGGTTGGCAACCGTATCCAAATATTTTTCTTTGAAAAGGAAATAGTCTTCTGAAGATAAATTTTGGGTCCATTCCTCATGTGGATTTTTAGGAAAAATGTGCTCTATAGTTATGTGTTCATTGTTTGTATTTACATGTTCGCGATTGTTGAAATTCTCCAGCATTTCAAAAAGATAATTCCTGTTTTTTGGTTGGGTATTATACAGGTCTTTATCTTTGAGAGCTGTTAATAATTCTTCATTGGTTGGAAACTTTGCACTACCCTTCTTTTTGATTAATGATTTCGCAATTGAGTCATAATACTCTTCAGTATCCACTTCTGAATATAATGTCATAAAGATTTTGTTGAGTGCATTGGTAGGTAAACCAACGATAAACCTTCTCCAGGTATAGCTTTGCACCAGTTTAAGAATCTTAATCAACTCTTCTTTATCTAATAAACCATTCTCAGTATCTTCAAATACCTGAAGCAAAAAAGGATAGGCTACATTAATTTCCAGACGGCTGATATATTCTAATTCTTTGCGAATTCCGGTATCTTTTACTGTTGTAGGGTTTAGAAACTTTTTATAGTGGACAGATAAAGACTTGATATTTTCAAGTTCCTGCTGATATTTCTCATCCTTTTTATTGGCATAGATGCTCTTAAACTCTGCGTAAACTTTGTTCTTATTAGGTATTTTTTTATTGCGAAGGGTCAGATAATCTCTTATATATTCTGACACACAAGAGCTCTGCTTGATATAGTCTCTGGCATTTTCTTCAATCGGGCTCCAGATGGTTTCAAAAATTCTATTTTGTTCTTTGGGAGGAAGATCCATCAGGATATAGTTTCTAATCAAATCCGATTGAGATAAATCTAATCCTGTAGAGTTTAAACTTTCGAAAATTCGTTGAGGGTCATCTTTATCCCTTTCCAATGAAATTTCAACGAAAATCAGCCGGTTCAGGCCGTTAAGAATAGTATCAAAGTTTTCTTCATTGATGATGCTTCTGAAGTAATTGTAGTTTTCAATTACATTGGAGTAATCTGTATAGGAGCTTTGCATCCCCTGTAGTATGGCTTTAAAGGCTAAAGAATTTGCATCGGTTTGTTTTAACTTCAGTTTACTTGATTCATGTTTAACATACTGATTGGTTAAGAACATATTGTACAAACGCTCTGCATCCTGTGTATTCCCATTTTCCTTTGCAAACCTATGCAATGCCACATAAATAATATTGATGGTTGTCAGCCGCTGTTGTCCATCTATAATAACCAACTCTCTTACTTCACTGGTTCTGTATATACCTTCGTGAACAAACACAATACTTCCGATAAAATGCGTTCCTCTATCTTCGGTTTCTACCGAAATAATATCGTTGAGCAATTCCCGACATTCAGTATTTGTCCAGTCATAATTTCGTTGATATACAGGAATTACAAACTGCACATTGGGTGCTTGTAAAAAGGTAATAATCGGTAGTTCGTTGGCTTTCATATTCTTTTTTATTTGTTTTCCACAATATTAATCTCCTCCTCCGTCAACCCATACAACCCATAAACCAACCGGTCAATCTCCTGCTCCAGCGCAGTGGTGTCGGCGGCGGGGTTCATCTTTTTAAGATCTAATATTTGCCCGACAATTTTTTCAAGCATAGCTTTACTTTCTGCGTCAATGGAAGGGAAAGGTATATTCTTAATATATCGTGATTCAAAACTATACCACCCACCTCTCATTT
>CAYUYU010000145.1:0-6436 GCA_964449405.1 uncultured Thermotogaceae bacterium | reverse complement strand
AGGGAAATGGCGATCAGCAGCAAGAGCAGGTACAGGATTTTGTGGATGAAGACCCCGATGGTGTCTGTGATAACACAGGAACCGGAAATGGTTCTGGTGACGGAGACGGAACATGTGATGAAACACCGGAAACACCACAGGTCGGTACGGGAAACCAGTACGGCAGAAACAAAATAAATGGCGTTTAGTAAATAAGCAGCCTCTCATTCACCTTTAATAGCCTGATGGAACTTTTCTTTTTAACTAAAGTAACAATTATATCGTAATTTACACTGCTTTATGGTAAAATAAATGTTGACTTATTAGGGTTGACCACAATCGTTTTTTGTTTGTAACAAATATAAACGCAACGGTCGAGTTTAAGCTTTTTTCCTGTCAACGCTTCACTTAAATACTTGTAAAAGCCATATAAAATTCATCCAAGTGTATAGATATTCAGGGGGAAATGACGTGTTTAGTCTCGAGAAGGCAATGGAACAATCAACCATCGGATTCGCCAAACACCAATTGATTTACGATGAAAAGGGAAACCCTAAGGATTATCTCTTTCTTTCTCTTAATCCGGCATTTGAAAGACTCACCGGTTTGAAACGTGAAGTGTTACTCAACCGGCGGGTAACGGAAGTAATGCCCGAGATCGCTCAAGGGGATTTTGACTGGTTCGGCTTTTTTGGAAACATTGTTACTGAACGGAAAAAAGAAGTTTTCGAGCACTATTCCGCTTCCTTAGATAAATGGTACCGAGTTGAAGGGCTTTCATGCGAGAAAGACTGTTTCACCACACTTTTTACGGATATTACAAATGAACGGGAACTGGTTCATGCCTCAAAAGCATTTCTGGAAGATGAACAAAAGACCAATACATACGAAGAGATCACCCAAAGAATGAAACGCATGACCGGTGCAGATTATGTGGCACTAAATGTCTTTTTGGAAGAGTGTGGTCACTTTCAGACAGTAGCTATTGTCGGGATTCCCGGGGCTTTGCAAAAAGCTGCCACCCTACTTGGATTCAATCCGTTGAAAAAAGAATGGGCGCCTGATCCGAATCGCATGGCTTTGATCCGGGAAAAAAAGGTGACGACCTTTGAGCACCTGCAAGAGTTGACCCAACATGTTCTTTCAAAGAAAGCCATTCAACTTCTGGAAAAGACTTTTCACCTTGGCCAGTCCCTCATCATCAAGAGCACACAAGGTGAGAAGATCATCGGGGATTTCACGCTGATGTTCTCAAAGGGGAACGAATTACAAAACGAAAACGAAGCCATTATTTATGCGGATATGGTGGGCATGCTCATCGAAAGGCGCAAGGGCTTACAAAAGCTTGCAGAGAAAGAAACCGCATTGAGAGAGGCAAAAGACAATTTGCAGAATATCACTGACAATATGCTGGACCTGGTGTCTGTCACGGATATGGCCGGAAAATATCGTTTTGCCGGTCCTTCCCACACTATTCTGGGATATGAAATTGACGAACTCATCGGCAGGAATGTGATGCATTTCGTCCATCCTGAAGATTTACCCCAAGTGGAGCAGGAGTTTGTTAATTTCATACGGCAGAAAACGAAAAACCCAAAAGTGACTTACAGATATCAGCGTTCGGATGGCAATTATTTATGGTTTGAAACGCTGGGGACGTTTATTTTGGATCAAAAAGGAGAACCAAAAGAGATCTTGTTTAACACCAGAGATATCACCAAACAGAAAGAAATGGAAGCACAATTACAGGAAAACCAAATCCGCCTTGAATATGCAATGGATTCAGGCCAACATGGCTTTTGGGATATGAACTTGGATACGGATGAGATATATTGCAGTCCCGGATATTACAAGTTGCTGGGGTATGAACCGGATGAGTTTCCCATAACACCGGCTGTTTGGCGGTCTTTTATCCATCCGGATGACCGGCCCTATGTTCCGGATATTAGGGATTATTTGGAAAAACAGGAACAAAAGGAGCTCTATTTCAGGGTTAAATGCAAAGGCAACCGCTTTAAATGGATCGCTTCAAAAGCAAAGGGGCACGAACGGGATAGCCAAGGAATCCCTCATCGTGCGGTTGGTGTTCACGTGGAAGTTGATGAGCTTAAACAGAAGAACGAAGCGCTTAAAGAAGCCCACCAGATGGCTAAGATGGGACGCTGGGATTACTATCATAAACAGGATCATTTACAGTGGTCAGAGGAGGTCTTTGACCTTTTTGAACTGGATTCGGAAACATTTGAGGCCAACTATAAAGCATTCATAGAATGTGTTCATCCCGACGACCGCGAACGGGTGATTCAAACCTGGCAAGATTGCGTTGCAAACCATCACTCTTATAATATCGAACACAAGATACTGCTGGATGATGGACGGGTCAAATGGGTAAAACTGCGCTGCTATACCGAATACGACGAAAACGACCGGCCGCAGCACTCCGTGGGCATCGTACAGGATATCACTGAACAAAAACAATATGAAGAGCAGTTGAGTATATTCAAGACAATCTCCGACAAGGCCTTGTATGGGTTTGCCATGGCAGACAGGGAAGGCAATCTTACTTACACCAACCCTTACTTTGCAAAGGTTCACGGGTATACCCCCGAAGAGCTTCAGGGCAGACACATCAGTATTCTGCATCTAAAAAAACACTTGCCGGCAGTGAAAAAGACGTTCGATGAAATGAATGAAACGGGTTTGTTCAGACCGCAGGAAATATGGCATGCAAAGAAAGACGGGAGTGAATTCCCCATGCTCATGAGCGGGATCCGGTTTGAAAAACGAGTCAGTGTGCCCGAGTTCTACGCCACATCCGCCATCGACATCTCTCAACAGAAAAAACAGCAGGAAGCATTGTCCCGACAATATGAAGAAATGAAAGCCATGAATGAAGAGTTGGTCAATCTGAACCACCAACTGGAACTTTCCAATAAACGGTTACAAACTTCCGAGGAAAAATTGAGCACCTTCTTTCAATCCATGACCGAACATGTCGTGATCCATGAATTGGTCTTTGATAATCACAGCACACCGGTCAATTACCGAATTTTAGAATGCAATCGGCGTTTCACGGAGGTCACCGGTATCCCCGAAGAGCAAGCTGTGGGCAAGCTGGCAACCGAGGTTTATGGAGCCGCCATCCCGCCATATCTCGATGTATACGCCTCAGTGGCCATGAATGGTACACCCCGTCACTTCGAAACCTTTTTTCCTCCCATGGAGAAACACTTTTCCATTTCTGCGGTCTCCATGGGAAAGAACCGTTTTGCAACCATTACATCCGATATTACCGAACAGAAAAAGTTCGAAGAAAAGCTTCGAAAAAGCGAAGAAAAGCATCGTCGGCTTTTTGAGACGATGTCTGCGGGTGTTATTTATCAGAATGCCGACGGGAATATCATATCCGCAAATCCATCTGCCCTGAAGATGCTGGGATTAAGTATGGACCAAATATGTGGAAAGACCTCCATGGACCCGCGATGGAAGATGATCCTTCCTGATGGAACGAAGGTAGAGGGTAAAGATCACCCCGCCATGATCGCTCTTCGAACTGGAAAAAAGATAGGTCCGGTAACAAGGGGGATCTATCATGTGGAAAAGGACACCTATATCTGGCTCTCGATAACTGCCATCCCCCTATTTGAACCGGGGTCTGACAAACCCTTCCAAGCGTATGCCACTTTTGACGATGTTTCCGAGCGCAAAAAAATGGAAGAACAATTGATCCATGCCAAAGAGCAGGCAGAAGCTGGAAACAAAGCAAAAAGTGTCTTCCTTGCCAACATGAACCACGAGCTGCGGACGCCGCTCAACGGCATCATCGGATATAGTGACATCTTACGAACCACAACTTTGGATGAAGAACAAAAGGAATTTGTGGAGATTGTATACACGTCGGGCAAGCACTTGGCAGATATCATCACGGACATTCTAGATCTCTCACGAATTGAAGCCGGCAAATTTGAGCTGAATCAAACAAAAACGAACTTGAAGCCGCTTATAGAAAACACGATTTCCATAGTCCGCCCCAAGGCTGAAAACAAGGGGTTGTGTTTATCTACATCCATAGAGCATAAAGTCCCTGATGCTGTTGAAGTGGATGGGTCCAGGCTTAGGCAAGTCCTTTTGAATCTGATTGCCAATGCCGTGAAATTCACGGATGAAGGGACTGTTTCAGTAACCGTGAGCCTGCTGGAAAGACAACTTGATCAAGCCCGCCTGTTGTTCAAAGTCACCGACACCGGTATGGGCATTAAAGAAGAAGAACAGATAAAGATCTTCGAACCCTTCCATCAGGCGGATATGTCTATCTCCAAAAAGGCAGAAGGAACCGGTTTGGGGCTGGTCATCTCAAAGAAGTTGCTGGAGATGATGGGGACAACCCTGGAACTTGAGAGTGAATATGGAAAGGGAAGTACATTTTCATTCGAGCTGCTGTTATCTTGTGAAAAAGAACAAGCCGCTGTTACCAAAAAAATCCTTTCTGAGAACATCATAGACCCAACAGGTTTCGCCAACAAAAAGGTCCTCATCGCTGAGGATAATCCCATCAACATGCAATATGCCCAAACGGCCATTACCATGCTCTCAAAGGATATTCATGTGATCCATGCAAAAGACGGGAAAGAAGCGTATCAACTCTATCGGGAGCAGCAGCCTGATCTCATTCTCATGGACATCATTATGCCCCAGCTGGATGGGTATCAAGTGACGGCCATGATTCGTGCCCATGATAAACAAACCCCCATCATCGCCATGACGGCAAAGGCATTGCAAGAGGATAAAGAGGACTGCCTGGCAGTCGGCATGAATGAATACCTCACCAAACCCGTCTCTTTGGGTCAGTTGAAGGATTTACTAAACAAATATCTATAACAAGCACGTGATGGTGGGAGCAAAATCGGGTTTATAACAATACAAAATAGGAATTCTTAAGTTTGAAAAATCGGAATTGGCTTTTACTTCTGCAGCCAACTCCAACAACATTAGCTGAAACAAAGTGCCAAAATTATTTTAACGCTAATGAAATATATATGGGATATTTCCCATACAATCCATGGTCATCATATTCGGCTTGAACCCTAAATAAACACACTAATATCAAATTCTGTTGACTTTTTAATTATTGATGTATTTATTTATACTTCTTTTTTCTATTATTATAAAGTTACCATTATGATATAATAAACTCAAATAATTCAATTTATGCTTCTATATAAATTTTCATATGTCCATATCATCTATTATATATTAAATCTTGGTCAAGAATTCAAGAAAAAAATTGATATTGTTTGAAAAAACACTGAATATATCGTATAATAACCTCGTAGTTATTGTTCTATTTACTGCAATCTATTATTCTACATATTTTTTCAGAAGCTGCTGAATAATTAAGTATTTTTTTAGTGTAGTAAAATAGGTTTTTTAATTTTTGTTTTTTTTTATTGAAGGAGGTATCAAAATGGATGCAGAAGCCGGGATATACTTAACCTTGCGACTTGGCAATGAACAATACGGCATTCCAGTACTGAAAGTACAGGAAATCATCGGCAAAACAGAAATCACGGAAATTCCCAGAATGCCCCAGTACATCAAAGGGGTGATCAACCTCAGGGGGAAAATCATCCCCCTCATGGATTTGAGGCTGAAGTTCGGACTTGAGGAAAAGGAATACACGGAAAGAACGGTCTTCGTCGTTCTGGAAGTCAAATTGGCCGACAAGAAAAGACAAATGGGCATCGTTGTGGATGCTGTGTCGGAAGTCATAAAACTGGAAGAGGCCATGATCGAACCGCCACCCCGATACGGTTTTGACACGGACAGTGAATTTATCGTAGGGATGGGTAAGTTGAATGAAAAGGTCATTTTGCTCCTGGATATTGAAAAGGTGCTGACTGAAAAAGAGATGGCATTTATAGCCGAAGAAACAAAAAAACCGGAAAAGTATGAAGAATCGGAAGAAACGGGGGAGTGATGGGAATGTTTGGAATAAAAATGAAGCTTTCTGTAAAGATCTGGATGGGTTTTATCTTACTGATTGCCATTATCAGCATTGTGGGATTTTTATCTTGGAACGGCATAACGAATTCAGCCCACAAGGTCGAAACGGCTGATGATGCCAACCGATTGGTGAAATATTCATTGAATGTGGGTATCAACTCCAAAGATTATGAGGGGACTGGCAGTCAAACGGCAAAAGCCAAGCTCGTTTCACTCTTGCAGGATATTTACACACAAGCGGATGAAACCAAGGCTAAACTCAATGAGGCGGAAGACAAGGCAAGAATGGACCAAATTAAAAAACACGCGCAAGAATACGAAACTATCTTTAACCAATTTGTTAAAAAACAGGAAGAGGACATTGCGACAACCAGGCAGGACATGATTGATTATGCCGATCATTTTGTATCACTTTGTGAACAGATGTTCGAAAAACAATCCGCAGACCTTGAAC
>CAYUYU010000144.1:2187-6594 GCA_964449405.1 uncultured Thermotogaceae bacterium | reverse complement strand
TTGAAAGTTGGGGCGTTCCGGCTGACAAAATAACAACTGAACAACGATCCAAAACCACCTATGAAAATGCCATTTATTCTTTGGATATAGTTGATCAAACGATTAAAAATATTGTACTCGTTACCTCCGCTTTGCATATGCCCAGATCGTATCAAACCTTTCAAAAGGTGATTTCCGAGAAAGAGAGAACGGATTTAAACTTAGTCGCCTATCCCGGAGACTACAGAGTGGAAAACATCCCCTGGACTTTTTCTTCATTTTTACCGAGCAGTGGTTCTTTGCACACCTTTTCCGCCGCATTTCATGAATGGTTGGGCAATTTATTCTATCTCTTGAAATAACAAAAAAAATATGTTATCATATATATGTAAATAACATATATATGAGGAGGTGCTAAATATGCCGGGATTTGACAGAAGAGGACCCAACGGCGAAGGTCCATTGAGCGGCAGAGGGCTTGGAAGATGCGCTGGAGCAACTGATAATGAGCAAAACACAATTGAAAGCAATACACAAAATAACAACACTGAAAATCAACAATTCGATGCTCCAGCATTTGGATATGGCAGAGGGCTTGGCCGTGGTTTCGGTCGCGGAATGGGAAGATGTTTTTTCCGTAGAGGCCGAGGACGCGGCTTCGGTCGCGGTCGTTGGTAAAAAAAACTGAAAACAAGGTCGGAATTTTATCAACATCATTCCGACCTTTTTTTTGGGAATTTCTTCCATTATCACCTTAGTTTTGCTATTATATACTTGAGGTGATCAAAATGGATGTAAGCTTAAAAGAAATCAAAGCCTTCCAGAAAACGATTGACAGAAGTCATTTTCTCGATGACTTTCAAGCAAAATACGCGGATGAAGACCGACCATTACCTATCGGTTACGGTCAAACCATTTCACAACCTTCACTTGTCGCTTCTATGACTTATTGGTTGGAACTTTCAGGAAATGAAAAAGTGCTGGAAATTGGAACCGGAAGTGGTTATCAGACCTGTTTGTTAGCAGAGTTTGCAGCAGAAGTGTATTCTGTTGAATTGGTTGAAGCTCTTTCTCAGCAAGCCCAAGAGCGTCTCAAGCAGATGGGCTATAACAACTGCCATTTTAAAGTAGGAGACGGGTCTGAAGGATGGGAGGCGTTTTCGCCATACGACAGAATCATTTGCGCTTCGGCAGCTTCGGAAATTCCAAAAAAACTCGTCAATCAACTTACCATCAACGGGATAATGATCATACCCATAGGACCGCCGATGATACAAAATTTGTATAAATTCACAAAAAATGAAGATGGACAGTTGGATGAAGAAATTCTGGAACGCGTTCGGTTTGTGGAATTCAAAGGAAAATACGGTTGGGATTAAATGGCTTGCACTTCTATTTTCAATATGTTATGATACGGATAGTTAGTAATCCGAAGTTATTTGAGGAGGAAGTCTGTGCAAGTTAAACTACTCTATATATATACCGCCATAACCGTTACGATGCAATCCATCATCAGAACGGACATGAACCTATTCTTTCGAGAGGTGGGTTTTACCAACGCCGATGTTGGAAATATTATGTCTGCTTCGCTTTGGGGGGCCGCCCTTCTCGGGCTTGGCGTCAGTATCTTTGCGGATATTCTGGGCAGAAAGAGAATGCTCATTGCCTCATTGATCTTCTTTCCTTTGGCAAATCTCGCCATGATCATAACGGATAACCTTAGTCTTATTCTACTCTTCTCATTCATCAAAGGCGGCTTTATGGTAGTAAGTTTTACAGTCGTTCAAGCCATGGTCATCGATATCACCAAACCAAAAAATCGCGCACAAGTTGTGGGCTTAAATTTCGGGATCATGATGGGTGTCGGTGTTCTCGGTAATTTTCTCGGGGGTGTTTTAGGTAGCTGGCTGGGGCTTCAAAACGCCCTGTTTTTCGGGGTATTTGGGTATTTTTTTGGGCTTTTGCCTTTGATCGGTATTCATGACAAATTCATCGGCGGCTCCATTCGTTCGATATTCGACATCTCTCATTTTAACAAAGAACAAAAAATCATCATTGTCTTTCATTTTTTAACTACCGTCACCATTGGTTTTGGCGCGGGGTTGTTCATCCACTTCGGAAATCTGATTTTCAAAGACCTGTTTAACATGTCCACCTTCGGTATCGGTGTTGCTTTGGCTATTGCCCAAATGGGAACCGCAATCAGCAATATGTTCACCCATCGAATGGGCGTTTATTATGGTCCCCTACGGTTTAAACTGATTACCCAAACTCTGGTGGTTCCCCTGATCTTTTCAATGGCATTTATCAGAAATCCGTTTCTGTTTATCATCGTATATGCCATGCGTTTTGTCTTTATGAACAGCGGCAATCCCATCATCAACACCATTATCAATTCCTACGTTCCCAAAGACAAGATTTCCACCATTGCCGGTCTGAACTCACTTCTGAATAATTCCGTAAGGGCTGTTGCCGCCATGATGTTTGGATATATTGTGGGATCAAGTATCGAAGGCTATACCACCCTTTTTATGATCAGCGGTGCTTTTTACGGTGTCAATATCCTCATTGCCTATTTCATGTACAAACGTTATGAAAACGATCCAAAGATCAAAGAACTTTACAATCATTCAAGAGGGTAAATCTTAAACAAATACTTATTAAAGAAGAAGAAGGGGAGGAGTTTTAAAAGCTGCTTGTTTTTCTCTGTGATTACGCTTTCAAGACACATGCCTCCTTTCCTATGTATTCAGAGCTTGAACTAAATGATTTCGTACATAAAATGAACAATTCGTGAATTACCCATACTTATTCAAAGTAGTCGCCCTTGAATTAACGGCACTTCCTTTGCGTCATTTAATAGTATGCAAGAAACTTTTTAAGAAATAACAAAACAAAAGGGTGTGGTTAAATGGATAATTGTACCATTTGTCTCAGTGGAGCGGCCGGAATGGGCATACAAACCGTTGAAAAATTGTTGACAAAAATCCTTAAAAACAATTCCTACAACGTTTATGCGACAAAAGAGGTTATGTCAAGAGTGCGAGGGGGCAACAACTCCACCGAAATCAGAGTGGGTCAAACAAAGGTTCGCGGTTATAAACATCATGTGGATATTTTCGTTCCCATTAACAAAAATGCCATTGAACGGCATAAAGACAGATTGACTGATGATACAGTGTTTATTGGTGAAAAGGACAACCTCGATTACGATCTTAGTAAAGGTAAAAAATATGATATTGCCTTTACTGACATCGCCAAAGAAATTGGCAATAAGTTATATACCAACACAGTAGCTGTGGGTACCTTGTGCGGTATTTTTGATGTGGATAAAGACCAGGCAGCCGATTTCGTTTTTGAAACCTTTAAAGGGAAGGGCGAAAAGATTGCTCAAGCAAACAAACAAGCCTTTTTAAAAGGCTATGGCGAATCCGAGAAAATCAATTTTGAAAGTGTTCCCAAATCAACATCGGATTTAAGCCAAAACCTTTTAATCAACGGTGCAGATGCCATTGCCTTGGGTGGCATCAACGGGGGAGCGGATTTTGTTTCATCTTATCCCATGTCCCCATCTACAACTGTTCTGATCTCTTTTGCACAGCGGGCAAAAAAATTCGGTCTTGTAGTGGAACAGGCGGAAGACGAAATCGCTGCCATTAACATGGCATGCGGTGCTTCTTTTGCAGGAGCACGTCCCTTTATTACCACTTCCGGTGGAGGATTTGCCTTGATGAGTGAAGGGATCAGTCTTGCAGGGATCACAGAAACCCCTGTGGTCATTCACATTGCACAGCGACCGGGACCTGCCACAGGACTTCCCACAAGGACCGAGCAGGGCGATCTGAATTTGGCCCTTTACTCCGGGCATGGGGATTTTGCCAGAGCCATCTTTGCTCCGGCTACCATCGAAAGTGCCTTTAAACTCTCTAGCCATGTCCTTGATTTGGCAGATGAATTCCAGACACCTATCTTCTTATTAACCGATCAATATTTCGTTGAGAGTTACTACAACATTGACCCCTTTAAGATTTCTTCTGATGAAGTCAAAGAACGGATAGTTAAGTCAGATGATGGCTACAAACGTTATCAATTAACCGATTCGGGAATCTCGGACAGAGCGATTCCGGGATACGGAACCGGAGTAGTGAAAGTAGACAGTGATGAACATGATGAACAGGGGCATATTACAGAATCATTTGAAGTGAGAAAAGACATGGTTCACAAACGCATGAAAAAGCTTGAGGGAATAAAAAAAGTTGTCAAAGAACCGATGACACACAACACTGATAACGGCAAAATGCTTCTGATTGGATGGGGTTCCACTTATCACACCATCAAAGAAGCTGTTGAACAAATCGATAGCCCGGATTTAGCCTTTATGCACTTTGAACAGGTATACCCGTTGCCTGAAAAGATTGAGAAGACTTT
>CAYUYU010000144.1:0-2087 GCA_964449405.1 uncultured Thermotogaceae bacterium | reverse complement strand
GGACTCCACGGTCGTTCCCTGCCTCCCGCAACAGCGATTAAAGCAGCCAACCCGGAACTGACGGTTATTGCAGAAAGCGGTGACGGCTGTATGCTGGGTGAAGGGGGCAATCATTTCCTTCATACCATCCGCAGAAATCCGGATATTACTATCATTATTCACAACAACATGATATACGGTCTGACCAAAGGGCAGGCATCACCCACCAGCATGAAAGATTTTAAAACTCCTGTTCAAACCGAAGGTGTTATCCTGGAACCAATCAACCACTTGGCTTTGGCTATCTCACAAAATGCCAGTTTTGTTGCCAGAACCTTTTCAGGCAATCTGGATTTGACGGTAGAGATCATCAAAGCCGCCATCAATCATAAGGGTCTTTCCATCGTTGACATCTTCCAACCCTGTGTAACTTTTAATAAGGTGAATACTTACAAATGGTATCAGGACAATACATATGTTCTTGAGGATCATGACAAAACCAATCGTGCAGCAGCATTGGAAAAGGCTTTTGAAACTGAAAAATACCCAATGGGGATTTTTTATGAGATTCAGAAAGAAACATTTGAAGAACTGACTTCGGGAAATCTGGATTATAAAGACCCATTGTATAAAAGAAACGTCAACAAGCAGCTATTAATAGAAGAATTAAAACATTTTGCCTGATTAGCAAAAAATTCCAATTTTAAATAATTTGTAAGGGTACCCCTTGTGGGTACATTGATAAAAAAGGAGGACAAAAAAACAGTCCTCCTTTTTCTATTATAAATTAAACTTATTATCCGTTTTTAATCGCTGCCTGTGCTGCTGCCAGTCTTGCAATGGGGACTCTGTAGGGGGAACAGCTGACGTAGTCAAGGCCGACCAGGTGACAGAATTCGATGGAATAAGGATCTCCACCGTGTTCGCCACAGATTCCCAGGTGGATGTTGGGGTTGGTCTTTCTTCCCTTTTCCACTGCCATCTTCACAAGTTGTCCAACGCCATCTCTGTCCAATTTCTTGAACGGATCGAATTCAAGAATGCCTCTTTCTAGGTATTCTTTGATAAATTTTCCGGCATCGTCTCTGCTGAATCCAAAGGTCATCTGTGTCAAGTCGTTAGTTCCAAATGAGAAGAAGTCCGCATGCTTGGCAACTTCATCAGCGGTAAGGGCTCCTCTTGGCACTTCGATCATGGTTCCGACGTGATATTCCACATCTACTCCGGCTTCTTTGATGAGTTTGTCGGCTTCGGAGGTAACGAGTTCTCTAAGCGTCTTCAACTCGGATTCCATTCCAACGAGCGGGATCATGATTTCCGGGATTGGGTTCAACCCTTCCTTTTTCAGATCAATAGCTGCTTTAATAACTGCTCTTGTCTGCATAACTGCAATCTCAGGATAGGTAATGGACAATCTGACACCACGATGTCCCAACATGGGGTTGAATTCATGGAGTTCGTTGACGATTTCTGCCAGTTCATCCAATTCAATGTTGAGCTCTTTCGCCAGTCTGGCTTGTGCATCTTTTTCTTTCGGAACAAATTCATGGAGAGGAGGATCGATAAATCGGATGGTTACTGTTAATCCATCCATGGCCTTGAGTATCCCGTAGAAATCTTCTTGCTGAATGGGTTCCAATTCATTTAAAGCCTTCTGTCTGTCTTCCAATTTTCTGGAAACGATCATCCTTCTAACGATGGGTATTCTGTCTGCTTCAAAGAACATATGTTCTGTTCTGCAAAGTCCGATTCCCGTAGCACCGAATTGTTTGGCAACTTGTGCGTCATTGGGAGTATCGGCATTGGTTCTAACGCCCAGTCTTTGGAATTCGCCTGCCCACTCAAGAATCTTGGCAACCGGACCTTCAAGACCTTCGGGTTTAATAGTTTTGATTTTTCCGAGCATCAATTCTCCGGTTGTACCATCAAGGGATATCCAATCTCCTTCTTTGACAACTTTACCTGAAACTTTGAATTGCTTTTTCTCTTCACTGACATCGAGAGATTCAGCACCACATACTGCAGGCTCTCCCATACCTCTTGCAACAACAGCTGCATGTGAAGTCATACCGCCTCTTGCTGTGAGCACACCTTCAGCTGCTGCCATT
>CAYUYU010000143.1:3307-6608 GCA_964449405.1 uncultured Thermotogaceae bacterium | reverse complement strand
TGATTTTTTGTCTTTTGAATTAGTCGAACCAGACGGAAGGCTGACAAATGCCGGTTTGCTTTTCGCAGACAAGGTTCATCTGAGACATTCAAGAGTGTTTTGTACAAGGTGGAATGGCGTTGAAAAGTCATCTATACATGACGATGCGGTTGATGACAAGGAATTTTCGGGTAATTTGATTTATCTTCTACATTCAACGACTAATTTTATCAGGAACAACTCGCATATGGCATGGAAAAAGACAGATGCCGGTAGAATAGAGAAGTATGATTATGCCCCAAGAGCTTATTTTGAGGCGGTTGTTAATGCCCTTATTCACAGAGATTATCTGATTATTGGAAGCGAGATACATGTGGATATGTATGATGATCGAATGACAATATGGTCTCCCGGTGGCATGTTTGGCGGAGGTACGGTTGATGAAAAAGATATTGACTCTATGGAATCCAGGAGAAGAAATCCGATTCTTGCTGATTTGTTTTCAAGGCTGTTACTGATGGAAAGACGGGGAAGCGGTTTAAGAAAAATGATTGCAGAAACTGAGAATTTATTTGGATACAAAGAGCAATTTAAGCCAGTTTTTCATTCTACCAGAGATGAGTTCAGGGTAACTTTCTGGAACTTGAACCATGTGCCTTCTGATGGTTTGAAAGACACCGACCATGTCACCGACCATGTCACCGACCATGTTACCGACTATGTTGAGATAAAAAAGAAAGAGATTTTAGCTTTCTGTTCTTCTCCCAAAAGTAGGAAGGAGATTATGAATTATTTAAATTTATCACATCCCGATAATTTTAGAAAGCTTTATTTAAAACCCTTACTGGAATCCGGGAAATTGAAAAGGACGATACCAGAAAAGCCAAGAAGTGTGAACCAAAAATATATAACAAATCTATAAACTTTGGAAACATTTGAAAAATGCAGGAAGTGAGTGATGAAAAGAATTAACGACTATTTAAAAATGAAATATCGAGTTGAAATAGTAAAAGATGAGATTGAAGACGGCTATGTTCTTTCGATCCCTCAGTTAAAGGGCTGTATAACCACAGCTGAAACAATTGAAGAAGGTTTGGTTCAAATAGAGGATGCAAAGAGGGAATGGATAAAGGCGGCTGTTGAAGAGGGGATCAAGGTTCCGGAACCGGTAGGTGTATAATTTCCGGGGGGAGAGACCCGGCGATAAGTGGTCAAACAAGACATTGACCTTGAAGGTATTCCCAAAGGGAAAACTTCACAGTTCGGCATCCTGAGGCGCTACGGTCCTCGATACGTTTCAATCTTTGTCTGTTTGTTTTGCAATTTATAGAATTGTTTACAATGCACAACGAATGCACAATGATTGCACACTTTTTCCTTCATGAAAATGGGGCTTCTTCTAACTGTTGGGATTGATGAGGCCGGTCTACCCATTCTTAGCAACGGCAATCGGGACAGAAGGTATAAGATCAAGCTGTTTCCCGGAGATGTCAAAAAAAGCATCAGGAGATACTCTTTAAGCTGATGAAGTAGGCGCACGAAGAATACGGTGTGATATAAGGTTTTTATAGAGTGCCTATCAATACTCTAAATACTTCCTTCCGATAAGTTCATTAACAGCTTGGCATAATTGATGAAAGACTTTACTTTTTCTGTTATCTGAAACAGAAATATTGGGTGGGAACATATTACTGCCATAGATCTTTTTCTCCCTGTCGTCATGCACGAGTTTCAAATGCCATTGTGTCCCATCGAGAATATGTGGGTCCATATATTTTTCTTGCCAATCCCAGACCCCGATGCTATCTATTTGTTGCCAGAATGCTTTCAGGTTTTCTTCAAGGATGTCTTCAGTTTGTTTATCAAATGGTTTCTGCGAGTTTGATAAGGCCACCTTGCCGTTTGAATAGTGGATGGTGTTATATCCACGAAAATAGCCTCCACAGGAAAATTCAATCATATCGTTGTTCATGGTTGTATCACATCCCTATTTCATAAATTGCTTATTGAAATCCGTAATCTTGATATTTATGATACTTTCGCTTTTGATGTTACGGACCAATTTGGCAAGGTATTGATCAATCGTGTGTCTATCCGCTTTTATAAGCGCATGTTGAGCACCGGAGTTACAGGTGCAAAAGACCGTATCTTGGGTCTTGACATAGTCAAAACTCTCTATGTTCTCCACATTGATATAGCTGATTTGGTCCTCATTGTCCACGATTAGATATTTCATGTTTCCTCTCTCCCCCCCTTTGTTGATTGATCAAGTATTATGTTTTTCATCTGGGGCATCTCATCTTTTATTGTAGCACTTCCTGGTAGAACTTTTCCTCTTTTCTCCCCGAATGTAACAATTTTAACCGTTTTCTATTCGTTTTTTGGTACACTATGAATAGTGCTCGGAGTCAATCAGTTATGCCACTCAATAAACAAGATTAATAGTCAATCTAAAGGAGTGAACATGGAGAATAAACTCACAAACATTCGTAATTTTTCTAAGACAGAAAATATTTTGTACAAACCTATTTAACTCCCTTACTCGAAATGGGAAAAATTAAAAGAACCATTCCGGATAAGCCATCAAGCAAGAATCAGAAATATGTGACGATTCTTTAAAATATGTTCAGATTTATATCAACTATAACCCTTGTAAAGATAATGGATGGCCTCTCCGGTGACAAATACACCAAAAAGATGAAAGGAGTGTCAAGTATGAAATTGAAGAAAGAGCTATGGACCATCCTGATAGCGGCACTGTTGATTGCCATGCTCGTCGGCTGTCATAAACAGACGGAGGAGTTTACTGAGGGAATTGAACTAACGGACCCGGAAATGGTGGAAGTCAAAGCCGGCACCTTCGAGATGGGCAACACAAGAGATGACAAAATGAGTGGAACGGATGAAAAACCGGTTCATGAAGTGGAACTGACATATGACTATGAAATCGGGAAGTACGAGGTGACGAACAAAGAGTTCCTTACATTTCTGAATGGCGCATCGGTTCCCGCTGATGGCATTCTCAATGGAAATAAGTTAATGAGAACTGATAATGCATCTGCTTTCAAGTACGAAGGCTGTGAATATAGTTTAAAAAGCAATAGGAGAGAGAATAATCCGGTCATCTTTGTACCCTGGTTGGGAGAGAGAGAAGAAGGGAAGGGGGGGAGGGAGAAAGAAGGAGGGGAAAAAGGAGAAGGAAAAAAGAAAAAAGGAAAAAAAAAAAGGAAAAAAGAAGGGAGAAGAAAAGAAGGAAAAAAAGAAGAAGAGGGAAAGAAGAAAAAAAAGAGAAAAGAGGAAGGGAAGGGAGAAGAGAAGAAAG
>CAYUYU010000143.1:0-3297 GCA_964449405.1 uncultured Thermotogaceae bacterium | reverse complement strand
TCTGCTTTCAAGTACGAAGGCTGTGAATATAGTTTAAAAAGCAATAGGAGAGAGGATAATCCGGTCATCTTTGTAACCTGGTATGGAGCGATCGAATACTGTAATTGGTTGAGTGAGAAAGAAGGATTGGCCAAAGTGTACGACAGCGACGGAGATCTGATACACAATGAGACTAAAACAAATGACATCACCCAAGTCGAAGGGTACCGCTTGCTAACGGAAGCGGAATGGGAATATGCAGCACGGGGAGGACACGAGAGTACAGAAGACTACAAGTATGCCGGAAGTGACGATATAAACGAGGTGGCTTGGTACAAGGGAAACGATAGCGAGGGGATTCCTCAAGAGGTGGGTAAAAAAAAGCCCAATGAAATCGGGATCTATGACATGAGCGGCAATGTATCCGAATGGTGCCATGACAATTATGGAAATTATCCAAGTAATAAACAAACGAATCCAGTTGAATATCAAATCCCCGATACCAACCGCGTTTGCCGGGGCGGAAACTGGGACGCTGCTTCCAGCTGGTCCCGTGTGGCTTCCCGCGACGAATACGATCCAACTACTAATGGATACAGCATCGGGTTTAGAATCGCAAAAACAGGTGAATGAGAAGTAGAAAAAACCAGCGGGCCAGAAAGGCTGCACCCAAAAGGGTTTACAACGAAGACTCTCTCTGGTGTGAAAACCACGTTGGTTTCTTTCGCCATAATATAATTTACGCCGCGGCAGATTAATTTAGGGATGTCGTGTAGTAAGAAACAGTTCTGTTTGCAAAAAACCAGAACACACAACCACTTCCCCGTTTATTCTTCAAATAATCTCTTTCCTCCTCAAGATGATTTCATAATCCTTTGTGCCATGGCTGATGAACGTTTTAACGGAGGCTTTTGTCCCGATGAGGGTATAAAAGCGATATTGAGTTTTTCTTATCTGTTGAGTGCGTCAAAGAAATAATCTTTGTTTCTCTCGAGCAGTTCTTCTTTTCTCTTCTGGTTAAATAAGCTTCTAATCTTTTTCATGCTAATCCCTCCTTGTGGATTTGATTCGTTTTCCTTCCTGATGTTCAATAACAGTATAGAATGTGTATTAACCTCCACGTCAAGAGGATTAAGTGGGTTGATTGTGTAAAGCTTTTGTGAAAGGACAGAGTGGACTACAGGGTTTGACTTCCGCTTGGCTTATTTTATTTCATAAATTGTTTGTATGGGAATTGAGAAAAAATCTCAATTGATATGATTTTTCTGTCTTTTTTGCGGTATAATATGACATATCTAAGGATAAAGGAGGATATATGATGTTAGTGAATTTTGCCTTTTCTAATTTTCGATCTTTTAAAAACACAACGATCCTTTCAATGGAAGCCGGAAGACAAACAAGTTTGAAAGAAAGTTTAATTAAAGATAAAGGATTAAAGCTTATCCCTTCTTCTGTAATTTATGGGGCAAATGCCAGCGGGAAGTCGAATATTATCATGGCACTTTCTGTTATGAAAGAGATTGTTTTATCAGGTACTTTGAACGCTGATATTCCACAGTTGAAAAATCTGGAGCTTTATCCATTCATTCATGATTGCGATGAAAAACCGATCCATTTTGAAATTGATTTTATTCATAAAGGTTACAGGATTTGTTATGCTTTTGAAGTCGCCCTTTCCAAGATAAAAAGCACAAGCCGTAAGATTGTTTCCGAAAAACTGTCTCTCTTTGAGCCTGGATATCAGATAGATATTTTTACCAGAGACGCAAAGGGGATCCACATCACAAAAAACAAAAAAACCCTTAAAATTTTAGAGTTTAAGGAAAAGCTTTTATCGGAATTCGAAAAAAAGATTAATGAGAATATTGATTCCGCAGAATTGTTTTTAACAAGGGCGTTTAAAAGTACGATTAGTAATAAGCTTGCGGATATTGTTCTCGATTTTTTTAGTGATGCCTTGACAGTAGTCAGTGATTTCACTTTGAAAAAAGTAAATTTGTTGTTTTCCATAAAGGAAGAATCGAAGAAGGATTTTCTGCTGTGGAATAAAATACTGGATGGTTTTGTGAAAAACGCTGATTTTGGACCACAGGACATTGCGTTTATTCCTGAGAGATCGGAAAATGAAGACAGTTCCAAAATGAAACTGGTTTCAATATATAAATTTGGAGATAAGAACTTTGCTATACCAGCTGAGTTCATGGAATCAAGGGGAACATTAAAATTAATAGATTTTGCCATTCCTTTTGAAAATATGTTCAAATCTGGAGGAGTTTTTGTGCTCGATGAATTTGATTCAGCCATTCATCCGGAGCTTGTCAAAGGGATTCTTGCCATTTTTAATAATCCTGAAATCAATAAAAGTGGTGCTCAGCTGATATTTACAACCCATAACCCAATTTATCTCAACAATAAGATATTCAGGAGAGATCAAATTCGTTTTGTTGAAAAAGATAAAGATTCATACGAAAGTATTCTCTACTCCTTGGCTGATTTTGGCTCTGAAACGGTACGGAATGATCATAATTATTTGATTAATTACTTCAAAGGAAATTATGGAGCACTGCCTTTTATAGATTTTTCAAATCTTCTAAAAGATGATAAGGATACGGAGAATGAAAATGGCAATGTATAGGAAATCGTATGTATGCATATGCGAAGGGCAACAAGAGAAGCAGTATTTGGAACACCTTGCCCGTTTGATCAAGAAGTTCCCTGAAAAAGTTGTGACTTTTAACTGTTATATCGATCAAGCATATCGACTGAAAAAAATATATGAAGAAACTGACTGTGGCGTGCTTTTTGACTATGACTTGGATCAAACACAATTTGAAAACAGCATAAAATTGTGTGATCAATTACACATGGAACGAAAGAGACAAAACATTTATCATGCGTATAGCAGCTTAAACTTTGATCTTTGGCTGATTTTGCATAGAAAAGATTATTTTAGAACAGTCACCAGAAATGATGCCTATCTCAACGATGTAAAGAAGGTTTATGGGTTGAAGAAAGAAGATGATATTAAAAAAGGTGAGATTATTCGAAAAATGCTTGAACAAATTTCTTTGGAAGACGTTAAAGAAGCTATCAAAAGAGTAGAAAAAATCAAATATAACAAACTTGAAACAGATGCTGTGAAAATCGGAAATACGATAACCTATACAAATCCGGATTTTTCTTTACATGAATTTTTAAAATTAGTGTTGTTGGATAGTGGTGATTTGTAAAGATTTATTGGATAATGGCTTATGCTTCAAGGCTTTTTCTATCAGCTTACTGAGCCTTGCTGTCAATAGCATGTACCGTCCAGGTTTT
>CAYUYU010000142.1:0-6617 GCA_964449405.1 uncultured Thermotogaceae bacterium | reverse complement strand
AATCTGAAGCTGTATTCCGAGCATGACATCGAAATAATCAATAACATCTAGGAGTTGGCCGATGAGCGAATTCCAACAACCGGAATCGAGAGAATTATCGAACTGGAGAAAGAACTCAATGCAGCCAAACGACAAATCAAGTTTCTGACAAGAGATAATGAGTTGTTGAAGCAAAAAATGAGGAAAGAAATACCGCCATTGCCGGTTAAAATAGAGTACAAGAAATACGAATTTTCATTCTTCGCAGAAGATGAAGAAGAATAGAGGTGAAAATATATGATTAATATGAATGATTATACATCCAGTGCACAGGAGATATTCAACCAAATGCAAGACATCCTGGTAAGGTTTAAACACAGCCAACTGAGGACAGAACACCTATTGCTTGCCATGATGGAGCAAAAAGAAAACACAGGAGCCCAGGTCATCCAGGCTTTGGCGGACAATGTGGCTGTTTTAAAGCAGGATACAGAAAAAGCCGTACGCGAGTACGGTTCCTCTGGAGCCAACCCTCCCGGTGGTCAGATATTCATCACACCGGAGGCCAGGCAAGTTCTGGAAGAAGCTAAAAACGAAGCCAACCGAATGCAGGACAAAAAAGTGGGTGGCGAACACATCCTGATAGCCCTGCTTAAGGTTGAAACCAGCGAAGCGGCAAAGATACTTGAAAAACACAAAGTCATATTAGAATCTGTATATGCCAATGTAAGACAACTGCGGGCTTCGGGAGGCACCAAAGAAAAAGAAAACTTGGGACCGCTTCAAAAGTTCACCACCGACCTGTGCAAAATGGCTAAAGAAAAGAAACTCATGCCAGTTATCGGCAGGGATGACGAGATCAGACGCGCCATCCAGATTATAGGAAGAAAGACAAAAAACAACCCGGTACTTGTAGGAGATTCAGGTGTTGGAAAAACAGCCGTAGCCGAAGGACTTGCCCAACGTATCGTTGAAGGGAATATCCCTGAATACTTAAAAGGAAAAACCATACTCTCTTTGGACATGGGACGGCTTATTGCCGGAACCAAATTCCGCGGGGAATTTGAAGAACGCATGAAAGGTGTTATCGATGCCATCAAGAAAAAGGGTGAAGAAATCATCCTTTTCATCGACGAGATGCACACCGTTGTGGGAACCGGCTCAACTGAAGGATCCATGGACGCTGCCAATCTCATGAAACCCGCTTTGGCAAGGGGAGAGATGCGCTGTATAGGTGCTACAACACTCGACGAATACCGCAAGCACATCGAAAAAGACAAGGCCCTTGACCGCCGTTTCCAAAAGATCATGATCGAAGAACCATCTGTTGAAGATGCCATCGAAATCTTGACCGGGTTGAGAGATGTGTTTGAAAAACATCACGGAGTCAGTATCAATCAAACGGCTGTGGAAGCGGCTGTTAAACTTTCAGATCGCTATATCTCCGACAGATTTTTGCCGGACAAAGCTATCGACCTGATTGATGAGGCTGCATCTAAAATCAAAATTGAAACCACTTATGTTCCCATCCAGATCACCGAATTGGAAAAAGCATACCGTGAAAAAGAAGAAGAGATCACCGTAGAAGCAGAAAAAGGCGATTACGAAGCCGCCGCCAGGTTGAAATACGAAACTGAAAAGCTGAAAAAGGATTACGAAGAAAAATACAAAGCCTGGAAAGAAGAGCAAGACAAAAAGCCCAAGATCGTGAATGAGTTCATCATCGCAGAAGTCGTTGAAAAGTGGACGGGCATTCCCACCACCAAGATGTTGCGCTCAGAAAAAGACAAAATCCTCAATTTGGAAAACCTGATCCACCAAAGCATCATTAACCAGGAAGAAGCCGTGCAAAGTGTAGCGCAAGCCATCAGAAGGTCCAGATCGGGCTTGAAAGATCCCAAAAGGCCCACTGGCTCATTCCTTTTCCTTGGTCCTACCGGTGTGGGAAAAACGGAACTGGCAAAGACACTGGCAGAAAAATTGTTTGGAAGCGAACAAGCCTTAGTGAGAATTGACATGTCCGAATACACGGAAAAGATAGCCGTCTCCAGACTCTTGGGAGCCTCCCCGGGATATGTAGGCTACGAAGAAGGCGGACAATTGACGGAAGCCGTCAGAAGACGTCCCTACTCTGTAGTGTTGCTGGATGAAATAGAAAAGGCGCACCCGGAAGTGTTCAACATCCTACTCCAATTGTTGGAAGACGGTAGATTGACAGATGGTCAAGGACATATCGTGGACTTCAGAAACGCCATCATCATCCTCACCAGCAACATTGGTGGCGAAAAGCTCATCGAAGGATCGAGAACGGTTGGATTCGGAGCTGATGCCAACAAAGAGATGAAGAAAGAAAAAATCGTCATGGACGAGATGAAAAAATACTTCAAACCCGAGATCATCAACCGACTGGACAACATTATCGTATTCAAGAACTTGAGTAAGGAACACGTAATGGAAATCGCTGAACTCATGATTGAAAGACTCAACGCCAGAATTGTTGACAAACACATCAAAATCCACCTCAGCGAAGAAGCCAAAGCCTTCCTGGCAAAAGTCGGCTACGATGAAAACTTCGGAGCCAGACCCATGAGACGCGCCATTGAAAAGTATATCGAAGTCCCGCTCTCAGACATGATCTTAGAAGGTAAAGTCGACGAATACAGCATCATTCAAGTCCTTGGTCCAACAGACGATGATAAATTACAATTTGAGATAATAAGAGAAGAACAATAAGGCTATATCGATAAACAAATAAAGATTATAAGTGGAGCCCTCGTCTGGGCTCCCTTATGCTTTTGATAAATGACTGAAAGACAGTCGAACCCATTCTCCTTTAACTTGCCAATTAAAAAAAAGCCATTTTACTCAAAGGCTCCAGAGCGTTTACAAAAAGAGCCTATCTTGTTGCTTTTGCAAATCTGACTGGACTGACGTGTCCGTCTTGGTATTTTCCAAACCTCCGTATCACTTAATGGGATTGATACTCTAAATACTTTTTTAGAATCTCTTTGATTGATTTATAAGATACCGGTTTAGATAAAAAATCATCCATGCCGGAATCCAAAGCTAATTTTCTGTCCGAGTCGAATGATTTTGCCGTGAAAGCAATGATGGGTATATCTCCGTCAAGATTTCTTATCACTTGTGTGGCTTGATACCCATCCATATCCGGCATGAGAATATCCATCAAGATTAAATCAGGGTGTTCATCCTTAAAGATTTCAATCGCTTCTTTTCCGGTTAGCGCTTCAAGAATGATGATTTTTTCTGAAAGGATGGAGATGACCGTTTTAGCGTAACGCAAGTTTGCTGAATCATCTTCAACGATGAGGACCTTTTTTGGTTCGGATAGTTTCAGAACGTTCTGCCCGCCTATTTTGTCTTTGTCAGACGCTAAAGATTCTGATTTCCCGTCATAATAATCACACTCAATCTCAAAGTAGAATTCACTTCCTTTGCCTAACGTACTCCTCAATTTCAGCGAGCTGTTCATCTTTTTAAGGATTCGATTGGTGATGGATAACCCCAACCCTGTCCCACCGTATTTTCTTGATGAAGACATATCAGCTTGGGTAAAGGCTTCAAAAATCTTTTGATGGTCCTTTTCCCGGATACCAATCCCCGTATCGCGAACCGAAAATAACAAACGTACTCTTTTTTCTTGAGGCGATTGATGTGTAGTGTGAACGGATAATACGACTTCTCCTTTATCGGTGAACTTAATGGCATTTGACAACAGATTCAACAAAACCTGGCGTAATCTCACCGGATCAATGTCTATATATCGAGGTATGTTTTTTGAAAATTTCTCGATGAGTTCCAACTGTTTTTCTTTTACCTGATATTCAACAATGTTAAAGGTATCCCTGATCAGTTTTAAAAGATCTGTCTTTTCGTTTATAAGGAAAAACTTACCTGACTCAATCTTAGAAAATTGAAGAATATCACTAATAATATCCAGTAAATTCTTGGCCGAAACCAGAACGACATCCAAGTAATTCTCTTGTTCATTGTTTAAAGACGTCCTCTGAAGTAGTTCGCTGAACCCGATAACCCCATTCAAAGGCGTTCTCAACTCGTGACTCATGTTGGCAAGAAATTCGGATTTCGCTATATTAGCGGCATTTGCCATTTCTTCACTTTCTGAGAGCTCTTCGTTTAAGGACTCAAGTTCCTCGTTACTGGCAAAGAGTTCTTCTTTTTGTGCCATTAACTCTTCTTTTTGTCGTTGGAGTTCCAGTTTGGTTTTAATTCGATCATTTATGTCCTGATGAGTTCCATACATGATATAAGGCTTGTCGTCATCAGTCCATTTCAAGACTTTTCCCCGCGTCAGTATCCAGCACCAAGTCCCGTCTTTGCATTTCATTCTGAACTCACATTCATATTGTTCAATATCCCTATTAAAATGATCTTTGAGCCTGCTTTCTGCAATGATCAAATCATCAGGATGGACTAAATCTTTCCAGGTTTGAATCATCGGTACGATCTCTTTTTTTTCATATCCCAACATCTTTGCCCAATAATCATTAATCAATAAATGACCGGTTCGAATATTCCATTCCCAGGTACCTACTCCCGTTCCTTCTATAATATTTCTCAACCGCAATCTTTCGTCTAATATTTCTTGTTGGAAAGCTCTTTGATTAACAGCCATGGTGATGGTATTGGCAACAGCATCGAGAAAATTTTGTTCTTCTTTTAAAAAAGGACCTTCATCGACAAATGGCTTTTCGCAAGTGTAACATACCGAGAGAACCCCTCTTTTCTCACCTTTTACTACAATATCACTTTCCAGCACCCATGAATTGGATTCATAATTTTGAGATTGGAATGTTTTGTCATCAAACTTAATTCTGACCTGCGTTTCTGCTGGATATTGCATACTTAGGGGTATCATGTTAACAATTTGTTCGAAAAAATCCTCTAACGCCACTCCTCTGGGGATCATTTGGGTGATGGTGTAAATTCCTCGAAGTTCCTTTAATCTTTCCTGAAGATCAAAGAGAAGCTTTGTGTTCGAATCGGAAGCTAACGCCAAGTTTTCTCGAAGGGCTTCTGACTCAGTGATATCTCTGAACACGATAATCGCCCCAAGTGTTTTATCCGCTGAGTCGGTTATAGGCGTAGTTGCATCTGAAATAAGGTGTTTGGCTCCATTTTTTGAAATGAGTGTCATGTTTTTTGAAAGGTCAAAACGCTTGGAATGATTTAAAACAAACTCCACAGGATTTTTAAACGGTTCTCCGGTTATTGGATGAACGATCTTAAAGATCTGAGAAAACGGTTTTCCCAAAGCTTCCTCGGAATCATACCCCGTCAGTTGAAGAGCTGCGGGATTGATGATGATAATTTTTTCATTAAGATCCGTTGCAATAACACCATCACCGATGGACTCCAGAGTAAACTTCAATAAATCCTTCTCGCTGATTTTTTCTCCATGTCTTCCGTCCATCGACTCTCACCTCTGTGATAAATTTAATCTTCATCTCTGTCTTTTCCGTATCTCAAACCAATCAATTATACAACAAATTTCCTTTATGGTTAAATAACTGATGTGGATTCTGCTGTTTCAACCCTCTGCTATCCGGATAATTAGGATTCAACAGCTTCTACCACGGAAATAAACTAATATTATAATGTTTTTTGAAAAAGGAGCGGTTTGATAAAAACGGAAAAACATAGAGAAACAAAATAAAATACAACGCGATCATTCGCTTGAAGAGATTTATAACTGGAACTGCAAACACTCGAAGCCATCCAAGCGGCCGGATGGGAAGGGCTCTATGACATCCTAAAAAAACACCGAAAACACCAAATCGGAAAAGACACGGCGAAACAAATCCATGCCACTGCGTGGCGTTTTGAAAAACAAAAATTGACAAACCGCAATTTTCGTTTTTCAAAATGTGTAGGAAATCTGTGAAAACGGGAGCTATTGGGAGGTAATTGCAACAAAAGCAGAGAGGGGCGGACCGGTGTGTCCGCCCCATTTCTGTTTTTTCTGATTTTGAACACGCTTGAAGCACCTTGTCGCGTGCAATAATTTAACAAGGAGATGATGACCATGGAAACCAACGATTTCTATAAAAACCTACTAGAAGAACTGCATGAAGGGGTTTATTGTGTTGATAACGATCGACAAATCATTTATTAAAATCAATCTGCAGAAAGGATAACCGGTTATTCAGCTTGCAAATACCATCCAAACCTTGGAAAAGTTTGCAGGAAAAGTATATTTGCACCACAAAAAAGGCCATCGGGTGCCGGTTAATATAAAGACCATCCCCATGCAAAATCCAGTTACCGGTGAAGTAGAAGGTGGCGTTGAAGTCTTTACAGACGAGAAATTTCCGGAAGAAATCGAGAAAAGGCTTTTGGAATTGGAAAAACTCGCTTCAAATGATGAACTGTGCGGTATAGCCAACAGAAGATTCATGAAAGAAAAGATCAAAATGCTGGTTGAGTTATACAGAAATTACAACATGAACTTTGGTTTGATTTTCATCGATATTGACCACTTCAAAAGAATCAACGATAACTATTCCCACGAAACAGGAGACAGAGTTCTTCAAATGGTCAGCAACACCATCTTAAACAACATCAGAGATACTGATTTGGTTGGAAGATGGGGTGGA
>CAYUYU010000141.1:0-6732 GCA_964449405.1 uncultured Thermotogaceae bacterium | reverse complement strand
CCAACTAACAAACCTCCGGGTTTTAGTACACGAAAGGCTTCGTTTATTGATTCTTTAGGATTGATAGAATAACTGAAAATATCCCCTTGTGCATTTACAATATCAAAAAGTTCATTTTCGGTTGGTATCTTTTCAGATATCCCTTCTATAATAGAAATGGTTTTTTCAAGGGCTTCAGCTTTAATTTGAATGATTTCGATCATATTCTTGGACGGCTCAAGGCAAGTCACGCGATCACCTCGCTCAACAAAGAATTCCATCCAAAGTCCTGTGCCAGATCCCAGATCTAACACATTCAAAGGGGCTATCAAGTCGCTTTTTCTAATCTGTCTTTCAATCAGCCATTGAGTTATCATGTGATAAAGTTTCCAATAGGGCTCTTCGTATTGAGAATCGTATAAATGAGCGATCTCGTTATAATAATCCCAGGATCTCCCCATATTATTTTCTCTCAGCCATTTTAGCCATCAGCCCTTTGTTATTTTGATACAACTCTAAAAAATCGAGATAAAAGGTGTTGTATAATTGATGATTTTCTCGATTGACTTTTACCGAGTCTTTCAAAGTAATCCAATCTTTGATTGTTTCGGGCTTTTTAAAAACCTCTACACCCAACCCTGCAAGGAAGGCATCGCCCAACGGGGCTTCTACTTCGTTTTGAATCAATTTCATGTTATACCCAGTAACATCTGCAAAGATTTGTACCCAAACTTTGGATTTTGCAACACCACCAGTGATCATACAGTCATCACTTAACTTGATGTGTGCCTTTTTCGCCTCTTCCATGTTTTGTCTTAGGGAATAGGCTGCTGATTCCAGCAAGGCTTTGTAGATATGTTTTCGTTTATGATACAAAGTGAGTCCTATCAACATCCCCCTTGCATCCGGATCCCAAATTGGCGACCTTTCTCCCATGAAATAGGGCAGAGCCACCAGCCCTTCACTGCCAGGGGGTAAATCTTTTATTTGCTCCTCTAAAAGCTGGTAAGCGCTGATTTGTGTTCTTTTTTCCAATTCCTTTTCCATCCAGGCAAATTCATCTCTGAACCATCTCGCGATGGCTCCATTTGTTGAACTGCCACCGAATGTATAGATTTTTTTGTTTTCGTCAACAACATAGGGAAAATTCACAAGTCCTTTGTTTAGATTTTCACCTTCATGAACGGTTCCCCAGCACATCGAAGTGCCTGCCATCGCGACATGCTCTCCCTCTTCAAGTACACCGGCACTGAATTGTGTGACTGCGGCATCAATTCCACCTGATATAATTGGAGTCCCTGATTTTAAACCTGTTTTTACTGACATTTTCTTGGACAAATGTCCTGCTATTGAGCTGGAAGGTATCAATTTTTCCGGAAGTTTTTCAATATCAATCCCCAACTGATGGCACATTTGTTCAGACCATATCATTCTTCTTAAATCAAAAACGCCACCAATGTTTCCTGCGGAGGAATAATCAATGGTTGGTTCCCCTGTTAATTGGTAGATGACATAATCTTTTGGCGTGACAAATTTATAGGTGTTTTTCCATACTTCCGGCTCATTGTCTCGAATCCACATCATTTTTGTGAATCCAAAATATGAATCCACAGAATTTCCCGTTATCTGAAACAGTTCATTTTCATCTATATTTTGCTTTACCCATTCCGTTTGCTTTTTTGCACGCCTGTCCATCCAAATCAGACAAGGATAGATCGGTTCATAATTCCTATCAACAGGGACGCCAGATCCTCCGTATAAACCGCTGATTCCCACAGCGGCAATTTGGTTCGGCTTCAATCCCGATTGATCAAAGGTTGCCTTCATGGTCTCACAAACTGCTTTTACCCATATATCAGGCTGTTGTTGAGCCCATGTGGGTTTTGGTGTTTCTACATCGTATTCACGAAATCCAGTCGTAATCAACTCTCCACTTTCGGAAATAATAATCGTCTTTGTGCCGCTCGTTCCTATATCGATACCCATCAGATACACCCTAAACCCACTCCTTTCTTTGGTACTGCTTAAAAACTACGGATTAAACCACCTATTAATAAATCCCAGCCGTTTATGATTACAAAGAGGAGTATTTTAAACGGCATAGAAATCAGCACAGGCGGAATCATGATCATCCCCATTGCCAAGAGGATACTTGCTGTAACCATATCAATAACAATGAAGGGGATGTACAAAAGCACTCCCATCTTAAAGGCTACTTCCAATTCACCAACGATAAAGGACGGGATGATGATTTCAAGGCCCGCATCTTCGATCTCATCAACCGCATCACGACCCGTTGCTTCCAAGAGCATATCCACGTTGTCTTCGTTATGATGGATTTTTAGTTGTCTAACCATAAATTCCTTAAAAATATCACCTGTTCTAACAAACATTTGCTCATAGCCAATCTCTTCATCCCGATAGGGCACATAAGCGTTGTCCCAGGTCTGGATGAACACAGGCCACATGATAAACATGGTCAAAAACAGCGACAATGCAACAAGTACCTGATTGGGAGGGGACTGCCTTGTCCCTATGGCGTTTCTCAAAATCCCCATTACAATGATGATCCTGGTAAAGGAAGTGAACATGATCAATATTGAAGGGGATAGGGTAATAATGGTTAACAGGAGAATGATTTCAAGCGTTACCACAAGATCATCCGGGTTTTCTACCCGGCCAATTCCCAATTCCAATGAGGGTAATGGAATTTCAGGTTCTGCTGATGGTGCTGTTATACAAAAGATCAGTAATATCGCAAGAATGATAGTAGGTACTTTAATCTTTTTGAACAAATCGAAAACGCCTTCCTTTATCCATCGTATTTATCCAATCTTTTAATTTGATCTTCAAATATTTTTCGGTTTAGGATTTTGTTAAAGGCAGTATGTTTTGATGAGGCGTATTTAAGGTTCAATTCTTCTTTTTTGTTCTCATCTTCGATCTTCTCAAGTACTTTTATGGAACCTTGAGAGGTGAGTATCACATAAAAATCTTCAGCAAATTTTATCAGATGGATATTGGCGAATTGATCAATTGACTGGGAGGCCAGTAATGTGAAGAAATTCCCTTTACTTTTTATCCCTTTTCCATTTCTCAACATCCAATAAACAAAGTAAAGAACCACAAAGATAATAATAGCAGCTAACAGAAAAGGCAAGAAAGCTTCTAAAAGATTTCCTGCCTGAATACCATTTGTCACGTTCGTACTTGTTGACATATTATTAATATATATTAACCGGTGACTTTATTCAAAGCCTCAATAACCCTTGAATGCTGAAAAGGCTTGACGATGAAGTCCTTTGCCCCCGCTTGAATAGCGTCTATAACCATTGCTTGCTGTCCCATTGCACTGCAAACGATTACTTTAGCCTCTGAATCAGCCTCTTTAATCTTTTTGATTGCATCGATACCATTCATCTCGGGCATGGTGATATCCATAGTGGTAACATCCGGTTTCAACTCTTTATACCTTTCCACGGCTTCTAACCCATTGGCTGCTTCCCCGGCAACCTCGTAACCGTTTTTTGTAACGATGTCCTTTAATATCATTCTCATAAATGCAGCATCATCGACAATGAGAACTCTTTTACCCATTTATCATTACCTCCCAGTTTTATACATTCTGATGAACGATGTTGGCAATTTCCAATATTAACGAAATACTTCCATCACCAAGTATGGCGGCTCCACTAAACTCGTTCACATCTTTGAGCAATTTACCCAGCGATTTGATTACAATATCATCTTGGCCAAGCAAGCCATCTACTACTAAGCCGAATTTCTTATTCCCTACTTTTACAATGACCACGTGTATGTTTTCTTTATCTTCATCAACAGACAATTGGAATACTTCTTTCAACCATACAATTGGAATGATTTCTCCACGTATGACCACAACTTCTCTGGATTGTACAATTTGAATTTCTGAAGTTGGAAGATTCAAGGTACTGTCTATTGAGGCAATTGGAATCGCATAAACGAGGTTGGAAACCTTTACCAACAATGCTTGGATAATCGCCAACGTAAGTGGTAGCCTTATTGTGACCTTTGTTCCCTTACCCTTTTCACTTTCGATGGAAATGCTTCCGTTAAGGTTTTCAATGGAGGTTTTAACAACATCCATCCCAACACCTCGACCGGATAAATCTGTGACCAGATCCATTGTTGAAAAACCGGGCATGAAAATAAAGGAGTAAACTTCCTCGTCGCTTAAAGCAGCTGCTGACATTTCATCAGTCAATCCGCGTTCAACGGCCTTTGCAATGATTCGTTCTCTATCGAGTCCCTTACCATCATCTTGAACATCTATTACCACGTTATTGCCTTCATGTTTTGCATCCAATCTGACAATTCCGGTGGAGGGTTTTCCTTGTTTATATCTCTCTTCTGTAGACTCAACACCATGGTCTACGGCATTCCTGAGAAGATGGACCAAGGGGTCGCCTATTTCTTCTACTACCGTTCTGTCCACTTCTGTTTCCTGACCACTGATGATCAATTGTATTTCTTTGTTGTTTTTTCGTGCCAAATCTCTAACCATACGGGGGAATCTGTTGAACACATAGGAAATTGGAACCATCCTAATTTTCATAACGATGTTTTGCAAGTCGGAGGTGTTTCGGCTTAATTGAGCCAAACTTTCATCCACTTGCTTGATTTCGTATTTTTTTAACGTTTCATTTATTCTACTTCTGGCAATTACGAGTTCTGCCATGAGATTCATGAGGGTGTCAAGTTTTTCGGTATCCACTCTAATGGTTCTCGTAAGCTTTGATGAAGCGGTTTGTGGTTTTCTAACATTTGAAACTTCATCCTCTTGATTGGATTCATCGTTGTTCATATTGGAAATATTTTGTCTTTCGTTCTCTGTTTGATCATTCAACTGTTCTTCATATTGTCTTTCATTCATAGTTTTAACCTCGCTTTCATAATTCACAGTTAAAACGAAAATTTTGACATTCTCGATCTCCGATATTGAAGAAATGGCTTTAACCAGCTTGCTTTCAGCGAGTTTTGACAGGAATATGATTTCAACTTCTCTGTCAAAGGCTTCATCTTCGATCTTTTCAACGTCAGGTTTACTGTAAAGGACTTCAGAATTCAGTTCTTCGAGTTTATGAAAAACCATATACATTCGGGCACTTTTTAACAGGGTTCCCTCTTCAAGCCTGATATTCGCATAATATGGCTTGTATCCTGTTCCCTTACCCTCTCGGAGAACATTAATAACCTCCTTGGGAATATCTATAGGCGATTCGCTGCCTGCATTGACCTCTTCTAAGGATTTCTTTGGTGTTTCTTCGAGATTCGGTTTTATCCCAACCGGAACGCTCTGCTCAAGTCCCTCTCCACTAAGGATTCGTTCATACTGGGATAACACTTGTGATATATCAACGGACTCATCTGATCCGCCTGAGCTGATGGCATCTGTCATCTTTTCCAACAAATCAACACCGGCAAATAACAGATCGCTGTTTTCATGTGTTACATGCAACTTCTCGGTTCTGATGAGATCAAATACATTCTCCATCCTATGGGAAAGTTTAGCCATATTTGAAAAGCCCATGGTGCCGGACATTCCCTTTAAGGTATGTATTGTTCTAAAAATCTCATTAATGGCTTCCATATTATCGGGTTCTTTTTCCAACAGAAGCATTTGTTCGTTCAGGGTGCTCATATACTCCTTTGTTTCATCAATAAAGGTACTTAAATATTGATCAAAATCGCTCCCCATATTGGCACCTCCAGGAATTTGTCTACGTTTATCAGATTATACCATATTTTTTTGTTTATAAAATAGCAGCACCAATAGAGGCAAGTTCCGATCTTTCCCCCTTTGTGAGATGTAAATGGGCTGCAATCTTTTGCCCATAAAATCGTGATCCGGCATACATCAAACCGTTACTCATCTCGTCCAGATAGGGATGATCAATCTGTTCCGGATCTCCGGTTAAGATGATCTTGCTGTTTTCACCAACACGCGTAATGATCGTTTTAATTTCATGCGGAGTTAGGTTTTGAGATTCATCGATAATGATGAGTTGATCGGGAATGGATCTTCCCCTGATATAACTTAAGACTTCGATTTCAAGTAAATTTCGCTTTTTCAGATATTCCTCGGCCTTTATCCCTTTTTTTCCGAACAAGAATTCTAAATTATCAAAAATAGGCTGGATCCATGGTCTCAATTTTTCTTCCGCTGAACCTGGAATATAACCAATATCCTTACCCATGGGGACAACGGGTTTTGTGACAATCATCTTTTCAAAGGTTTTATCTTCCATACACAACTTCAGACCTGCTGCCAATGCAATCAGCGTTTTACCAGTACCAGCAGGGCCCGTCAATGTGATCAAAGAAATGGTATCGTCCATCATGGCATCCAAGGCAAACAATTGTTCTTTGTTCAAGGCAAAAATACTGTAAAACTTAGACTCAAAGTCGTATTTAAGGGGGATAATCGAATCATTTTCTTTGTTAACTTTTCCAAAATACCGATCATTTAGGCTAATGTACATATTTGGATGAACCTCATCTTGATTTAACCCCAACAACTTAAACGGAATCATCTCCCCGGATTTAAAGCCGTCCGATAGATCGTTTTGGAGATCATCTCTTTTAATCTCCAAAAACCCTTTATATTCCTCTATCTCAGATTTATCTTTCAGATAATCCTGAGAGTTAATGCCTATGGCTTCCGCTTTTAATCGGAAATTGATATCTTTAGTCACTAGGATGGTATCTAATCCT
>CAYUYU010000140.1:0-6744 GCA_964449405.1 uncultured Thermotogaceae bacterium | reverse complement strand
AGGTGTTGTTTAATCTAGGACGGTTGGATAAACTGCAATCCGATGAAAGTGTGCAACGGATTATTGGGGAGCTGTTTAGCTTGTTTCATGGACAAGAGGCGTTATCTGTCAACGAGTTGGAAGGACAACAGGTTCTCAATTGGGGCTATGGTGTTTACAAACACCTGTGGCAAAAATACCGATTGAACCGATTGTTGGATGAGATCGGATCCATTTTGGGGCTGACATACTCGCTGAACGATGTGGTGTTCTACGAGGTGTTGAATCATTTGTTGAATCCGTCTTCCAAATTGGCGGGCTTTGAAAGACGCGAATCGGTCTATGCCAACTTACACACGCATGATGATCTCAATGCCTTTTATCGGTGTCTGGATGTATTGGCAGATCATAAGGATGAGATTGAACAGTTTGTCTTTGAGAAAAATCGCAGCCTGTTCAATATGAAAGTCGACGTGGTCTTCTATGATGTGACCACCTTTCACTTTGAGAGTGTAAAAGCGGATGGCTTGCGTAATTTTGGTTTTTCAAAGGCCGGCAAGTTCAATGAGGTCCAGGTGGTCATGGGGATGTTGGTAGATTTGGAAGGACGCCCCATCGGCTATGAATTGTTCGAGGGAAACACCTTCGATTCCAAGACGCTGGTGAAAGCATTGGATGGTTTGAATCGGAAGTTTGGCGTCCGACGTGCAGTGATTGTTGCCGACAGAGGGATTAATGCCAAGATGAATTTGAAGGCGATTACCGACAGCGGTTACGGGTATGTGGTGGCTTCCAAGATCAAAGGGATGTCTAAGGCCATGCAGGCCAAGATATTGGAAGAGCGATGGGATGCGGTCAATGAAAACTGTGAAGCGGAAGGGGTTTTCAAGTACAAGGTTTTGGACCATGTGAACCGGGTGTATGACGGGCAAAGTAAAACGTATCATTACTTGGATGAGCATTTGATCATCACTTATTCGTTGAAAAGAGCCCGAAAGGATAGAGCAGACCGAGAGCGGCAGTTGGAGAAAGCGCAGAAGTTGCTTGAAAGTACGGCAAAGATCAACGCTTCCAATCGGCGGGGGCCAAAGAAGTATTTGAAGGAGACAAGTACGGATACGAGTGAGTGGGAAATGGATAAGAAGCGGATTGCATCTGAAGCAGCTTTTGATGGTTTTTACGGGATTCAAACCAGTGAAAAGTTGTTATCACCCATGCAGGTGATTGAGATTAAAAATACACTGTGGAAGATTGAGGAATCGTTCCGAATTCTCAAGACAACGCTTGAGACCCGGCCGGTGTTTCACTGGACACAGAAGCGGATTCGGGGGCATTTTGTGTTATGTTTTTTGGCCTTTTTGTTGGAGCGTTCGCTTGAGATTAAGGCCAAAGAACATGGGATTGAGGCGTCGCCCGAGAAGTTGAAGGCGTCACTGAATGCTTTGCAGGTGATGGGCTTTTCGGCCAATCATAAAAATTATTTCTTGAAAACAAAGGGGGATTCTCTGGGCAATAATCTGGTGAGGCTCTTTCGAATTAAGCCTCCCAATAATGTGATGGAGCAATCTGAGCTGGTTCTTTAATTGAAATCGTATTTCAGCTTTTTTCGTGTGGTGGCAATTTGGCACTTTTTGTTTGTAACTTTGGCGCTATGACTGTTTTTGAAACCAGAGGGTGACAAAATCAGGAAAATAGGTATACTTGGGTCTTTTCAAGTTGAAAATGCTGTCTGAAGATTCCGGCCCAATCAGCATAAATGCGAATGCCCAATTCATCAGAATTCTTTTTCATTTGCCTTTTAATTAAGCCTTGTATCATTTTGGGGTAAGCATCAAAATTGATGGTATAAAGAAATTGTTCAGTTTTTATCGGTCAACTTAACCCATTCTAAAACCAAATCTAAATGTTTTCTGTTATTGGTTAAAGCATCCGGTGTTCCATAGAGGATTAAGCTAACCCTTGTGTTTAGAATATTCTCGTGGTTTATTACAGCACCGTCATATGATTCAAATGAAAATGTTGGTAAGGTATCATTGTTGTTAGCATAAACAAATGTAATCCATAAAATGATGATCATTATTCCGGTAAAATTTCTGATTTTCATCTGAAAATTTAAACCTTAACTTTTAAGCCTTTTTGTTTTTATCTGGTTGCTTCAAATTCTATATAATCGCTGGGATTTGATTTTGGATAAAACTTTCCTTCAATTTTGGTAGCCAGCTTGTTGAAAAGTGATTTATTACCAGTTGCTTTGCCGTTCATCACAAATATTGAGGCTGCACGTTCATCAATTCTTTGAGAATCCATCAGTGGAAGAGACCCTTCAATTTCAAAAGAATCATCTTCACCGATTGTACCTGAGACACTTGTTTCGAAATTAAGCAAGTAAAGTGTTCCCGTAAGGGTGTTTCCGTTTTGAGTGATCTTTAATGGGGCATACACCCATGTTGCTCTGGATGAAGAGGGTTCATTAACTATTGCACGCATTTGAGATATTGCGCTAAGGTTCTCTAATTCTACAATCCAATTTCCAGAAACATTCATCACCTTTTGAAAAACGACACACCCACTCAGAGAAAACAGTATTAGACCCATAACAACAAAAACAATCGTTTTTCTCATAATACCCCTCCTATTCTTTTGTAATTAAAAAAAATAAAACAATGTGATAATATCATTATAATAGAAAAAAGTCAATTTTTTTGAAAATTAAAAACAAAAGGCGGACCTGCAGGTCCGCCTTTGGAAAGTGGGGATTTTTATGCCGCTGTTTTTAATTTTTTCTCAAGAAGATTTGTGATTTCTTCTACTGTGTCAATATCGCTTAATTCAGCTGTTTCTATCTTGACGCTGAATTCATCTTCAAAATCCATGGTAAGGTCTACCAGTTCCAATGAATCCGCACCGATATCTTCCGTTAATGATGCTTCCGGTGTGACTTCTTCCACATCTACATCAAGGCTTTCCGCAATAATCTCCTGTACTCTTTTGAAAAGTTCATCTTTTTTCATTTTATTACCTCCATAAATGTTATTTTTTTATGATTTTATCGAATCTTTGAATTTTTACCTTTCTATTTATTCTCTTTATCAGTCCCGATAACACCCCCCCATGTCCGATTTCGTAAAATTCATCAACCCCGTCGCTAATCATCTGTTCAACGGTTTGTGTCCATCTAACGGCTGATGTGACCTGCTTGATTAGATTCTTCTTTATCTGTTCTACACTTGTATGCGCTTTAGCATCAGCATTTTGATAAACAGGAATGCGTGCTGTCTGAAATTCAGTGCCTTCTATCTCTTTTTCCAGTTTTTCCTTTGCATCTTTTATTACCGGAGAGTGAAAAGGTCCGCTGACATTTAGTCTGACAACCATTTTGGCTCCCTTTTGGGTTAATCGTTTTTCAGCTTCATCGAATTTGTCTGTTGACCCGCTAATGACTATCTGACCTGGAGAGTTGTAATTGGCAATGACTATGTTTGGGAAATCATTCAGACAATCTTCGATTTCTTCATCGGAAAGTCCAATGACCGCAGCCATCGTTCCTTTACCCGGCGGACAAGCTTCGCTCATGTATTTCCCCCTTAAATGGACAAGTCTGACTGCATCTTTAAAAGTAAGTACACCTGCTGTAGCAAGCGCTGTCCATTCTCCCAGAGAATGTCCGGCAACGACATCCGGTTTTAAATCGGTTGTTTTTCTGATATGTTCATAAGCAATGATACTGGTGGTGAGTATGGCCGGTTGTGTGTATTGCGTCAGCGTTAATTTGGTATCATCCTCTGAATTGATGATTGCGTACAAATCATCTTGAATGGCTTCGCTGGCGATATCATAATAGTTATTATATTCAGGGAATTTTTCGACAATGTCTTTGCCCATTCCAGTTGATTGTGATCCTTGGCCTGGAAACACAAATGCTTTCAATTCAATCACTCCTTTGCTGGTTCAATAACTGTGTCTGTATAGCTGTTTTCAAAATCTTCCAACGAAAACAGTTCTTCGATGATGGCTTTAACAGGTTTGATTTCATCGATTAAGCCGATGGATTGTCCGGCCATAAAAACGCTTTCTGCTTCATTACCAGTTTGAAAAGCCTTTCGTAAACTGCCGATGAGTAAGCGTTCCACTTCATCTGGAGATTCGTATTCCAATTTGCCCAGTTTTCTGGTAAATTTTGTTTTGATGGATCTGGCAGGGTGTCCCAATCGACTACCTGTAATGACGGTATCTCTGATCTTTGACTTAATAATTTGTTGTTTATAATTATCATGTGCTTCACATTCATCTGAAGCGATGAAACGTGTTCCAATTTGAACACCTTTCGCGCCAAGGGCAAAGGAAGCTTTCACTTGTTCCGGTGTGGCAATACCACCGGCAGCGATGACGGGTATACTCAACGTTCTTGCCAGCTTGGGGATCAACGTCATGGTGGTTAATGATCCAATATGTCCGCCACATTCCATCCCTTCACCGATAATCGCATCGATGCCTTCTCTTTCCAGTCGTTTTGCAAGGGTTTCCGATGCCACAACTGCCATAATGATCCGGTTATGTTCTTTGATATTCTTTATGTATTTTCCAGGGTTTCCGGCACCAAAAATAAAGACTTCCACTTCTTTTTCCAGGCAAATATCTACCAATTCGTTTATATAAGGATTAAGCAACATCAAATTCACAGCAAAACGTTTACCCGTTAAGGTTCTGATCCTGTCTATTTCCGATGTAAGGATATCGGGTGTCATACCTCCTGCCCCGATGGTTCCAAGACCTCCGGCTTCACTGACCGCAGCCGCCAGTGGCGCAGTTCCAACCCAAGCCATTCCTCCAAGGATTAGTGGGTATTCTATATTTAGAAGTTCCAAAAGTGCGTTGTTTTCATGATTCATAGTCGTTATCCCTCTTTTAAGCCTTTTGATAAAGCACGGTTGCGTTATGTCCACCAAAACCGAAAGCGTTTTTGATAATCACACGAATGTCCCTTTCATGCGTATCTTTTTTCAAATCAAGACCCTCGCATACTTCGTCAGGTTCATCTAAGTTTGGCATCCCGTGAACGAAGGAATCCTCACTTTCCAGAATGGCACTGATGAGCTCGTTTGCTCCAGCAGCTCCCAAGGTATGTCCCATCAAAGCTTTCGTTGCCTGTATTGAAATGTCTTTTAATTTTTCTCCAAAGACTGATTTTAAGGCAATGATTTCAGATTTATCTCCTACTGGTGTGCTGGTGGCGTGACAGTTGACCAAATCTACCTTATCTTCATTGCAATCTGCCATTTCCAATGCCTGTCTGATGGCTTTTGCCGCCCCTTTACCCTCCGGATCCGTTTGACTGATATGATACGCGTCCTCAGTCATTCCAAAACCATCGATATAGCCGTAAATGCGGGCGCCTCTTTTTTTCGCATGGGTTTCACTTTCTAAAACAAGTGCACCCGCTCCTTCGCCCATGATGAAGCCGTCTCTGTTTTTATCGAAAGGGCGGCAAGCTGTCTTAGGAGTCTCTGAAGGTGAAAGTGCTGTCATGCTGCCAAAAGCAGCCACCGGTAAGGGATCAATAACAGCCTCTGATCCTCCGGTGATTCCTACTTCAATATAGCCGTGCTTGATCATCATGGATGTGAGGATGATCGCGTGTAACGAAGAAGCGCAAGCGCTCATGGTGGAAAAATTTGGTCCCTTTGCTCCAAGATCCAAAGCCACAGCTCCCGATGCCATATCTGCGATCATCATGGGGATTAAAAAGGGCCTGACAGATTGAGGTCCCTTTTCAAACAAGTTTTTGTACTCCTTATGGAGGGTTTTAAATCCTCCAATACCAGAAGAAACAGTAACTGCTGCGTTTTCCTTCCATTCTTCTCCGGTCAGTGCTGCATCTTCTATTGCTCGTCGGGAAGCGACTAGGGCAAACTGTAGAAATCGATCGTATCTTTTTGCGATCTTTCGCTCAAAATAATTTTTGGGCTCGAAGTCTTTGACCTCTGCTGCAATCTTAATGACCTGATCTGATGTATCAAATTGACTTATATAATCAATGCCTATTTTTTGCGATTTTAACGATTCTTTGAGTTCTTTGATGTTGTTACCGATTGAATTGATGGTTCCCAATCCAGTTACCGCTACTCTGTTCATTTAAAGCCCCCTTCAAATTTAAAATCCAAAAATGACTAACAGTCATGATGGTTAAAAAAATAATTCTATTCAGCTTTGCTTAGTTCTCCCCCTCCAATACCATAACGCATGTATTGTCCGGTTAAATGAACAAACTCCTCTCTGATGTTCTCAGCTGTAATGCCTTTAGAGAACTGAGTGAAAAATTGTTCGCGGAAATCTGCCAGTTGCGCCACACCACAAATTTCACACCATAAAACACTCGCAAGCAGCTCAGGTTCAAGGTTGATTTTGATCGAACCGTCTGCTTGCCCTTCTTTTATTGAGTTGATGATCATTTCAAACAATTGTGCGCTATCTGCGTAAGTGGTGTTGATTTCTTTACCTTGCTTGTTAAGTTTATATCGTTCACTTTGATAATCTATGATGAAATCATAATAATCCGGGTATTTCACACGAAATTTTAAAAAGGCTCCCGCATAAGACGTTAGCCTGTCAAGACCATCTGACACGTTTTTGGTTTCTTCTATGAACATATCCTTAAGACAGTCCATTGCCCTGTTTCCCACAGCATAATACAGTTCTTTTTTATTGCTAAAATAAAGATATAATGTACCTTTAGCCACTTCCGCCTTTTTTGCGATTTGATCCATG
>CAYUYU010000139.1:0-6750 GCA_964449405.1 uncultured Thermotogaceae bacterium | reverse complement strand
GATTGACCTGGGAGTTTTTGCTAAAGGCAAAAACGTCCGTGAATTACCCCTACACTATATCACGGCTACTACACACTAGTGTAGGGGCAGTTCACGAACTGCCCCATTTTCTCATTTGTGTCGCTGTTGATAATTGCATGGGCTTTTCGGTTTGTGTTTTTTATTTGTCAATCCTTTGGATTGTCCTTTTGGGGTTTGTTGTTAAACTTGCGAACTGCCCCATTTTCTCGTTTGTGTTGCTGTTGGAATTTTCTGTGTTATCGCTAATGGATGTGTTAAAATGTTTTGTGACGATTTTATTTTGTTGAGGGGTGATGGTGTTGTTTGGGGAGGTTATCGTTGTTGGTGCAGGCTTTTCCGGTTCTGTTTCTGCTCGGGTGTTAGCGGAGGCTGGGTTTGAGGTGTTGGTGGTTGAGCGGCTTCCTCATGTGGCAGGGCATTGTTATGATTATCGGAATGAGCTTGGGATTACGGTTCACAAGTATGGTCCACATATTTTTCATACCTGGGAGAAGGCTGTTTGGGAATTTTTGAATCGGTTTGGTTCTTTTCATTATTATCAGCATCGGGTGCTCTCTTATGCTCAGGGGAGGTTTTTTCCTTTTCCCATTAATTTGGATACGATTAATCAGGTGTTTGGGACGAATTTGAATGTCACTCAGATGGAGGATTTTCTTAAAACAGAGATTGAAAAGGCTGATGTGGGGGCTTCAGATGAGAATTTTGAATCTGCTGTCGTTTCTCAGGTGGGAGAGCATTTGTATGAGCTTTTTTTTAAATACTACACGATGAAGCAATGGGAATGTGATCCGAGGGAACTGAGTGCCTCTTTGGCGAAGAGGATTCCGGTTCGGCAGAATCGGGATGATCGATATTTTTCTGATCGTTATCAGGGGATTCCGGAGAGGGGTTATACCGCTTTGATTGAAAGTATTTTGGATCATCCCCGGATTTCTGTGATGACGAACACAGATTATTTTTCTGTTTCTGAGGATTTTTCTCCCCGGTTGATGGTGTATACGGGTAAACTGGATCGGTATTTTGACTTTCGGTTCGGGAAGTTGGCCTATCGGTCGTTGGCGTTGGATTTTAAGACGGTTGATCGTGAGTTTTTTCAACCGGTGGCGACTGTGAATTATCCCAATGATTATGATTGGACACGTATTACGGAGTTTAAGCATTTTTTGGGTGTGTCTTCGGATAAGACGACAGTGTGTTTTGAGTATCCTAAAGCTGTTGGAGAGCCCTATTATGTGGTTTTAAATGAGGAGAACATTCAAAGAAGAGAACAGTATATGAAAGAGGTTGGGGAGTTGGAGAGTTCGGGCCACTTTCTTTTTGTTGGACGGCTTGCTGAATATAAGTATTATAATATGGATCAGGTTGTTTTGAGGGCTCTTGAGAAAGCACAAGAGTGGTTGAGGATTTTTCATCGTTAGATTTGTGATGTTATGAGATTAGAGAAGAAGTATGTGACGTATATCATTCTGGCCCTTGTGGTTGGCTTTTTGACGTATATTCTGATTGGTTTTTTTATGGATTTTGAAAAGATTAAAAGTGTGGCCCTTCATTACCGGTACGAATTTTTTTTGTTTGCCTTTCTTTGTATTGCTGCAAATTGGGTGAATGAGGCTTTGATGCTTAAGTTGGTTGTGAGTGGGATCAAGCGTGTGCCTTTTTTATCTTCCTTTAAGATCGCAATGATTACACAGTTTTTTAATTTGATTACGCCTTTTTTTACCGGTGGCCAGCCTTTTACAGTTTATTTTTTTTCAAAAGAAGGGATTGAATACGAGGAGTCGATTGCGGCGATTTTGTATAAGTCGTTTACGTTTCAGATTGCGATTTCCTGCCTTGGGACGATTGCCCTTGTTTTGTCTTGGAGTCACTTGTCTGTTTACGCCACTTTGGTGGCTTTGGTTTCCATTGTGATTAATTTGGGGATTGCCTTTTTAATTTTCTTTTTGGGTAAGCGTCAGGGACCTGTGGATGCCATGGTGAATTTTTTTCTGAAGTTGTTGAAGAAGCTGCGTTTGATTAAGCATGATGAGAGCTTGAAGGAGAATATTTTTAAAAGGGCAAAGGATTTTGTAGTTATGTTTGAGCACTTCGGTAATCAGCGAGGGTTGTTTGTCAAGTTGACGCTGTTGAATGTGTTGAATTATTCGCTGTATATCGGTTCTGCGGTTGTTATTTTGATTGGTGCCGGTCAGGTTGTTAATTTGCAGGTCTTGAGCCGGACTCTTTTATTGAATTTTTCTTCCAGTGTCATTCCCACGCCAGGTACCTCCGGCGGTGTTGAGGGGTATTATTTTTTGTTTTTAAAGTCGTTGATTAATTTAAATGTATTAACGTTTTCAGTTTTTCTCTGGCGGATGGCATCGTATTATTTGAATATTTTTGTTTCGGGTGTTTTTGTGGGGGTTTCTTTTTTGAAGGAGCGGAAGTGAGATTTGAGGGTGTGGTTTTTATTTGTCAATCCTTCGGATTGTTCTTTTGCGATTTGTAAATGTAGTTTCTTCGGTATGAGTGTTGGGTTTTTGTGAGTGTCACTTAAGGGGTAATTCACGAATCGCCCCATATTTGAAATTGTGTTACTGCTGGTAATTTCATTGGGATGAATCGCCCTAAAAGAAGTTTATTTCTGAAAATTGGCCTTGTTTGATTTTTTCTATGGTTTCTTCGGTGATGCTGAAGTGGTATTCTGCGGTGAAGTCGAGTCGTGGGTAGGTTTTGTTTTGGTCTTGAATGAGGTCTTCGTTTTTGACGAAGGTGGTGCCGATGCTTCCCTTTAGGGTGATTGTTTTGGAGACGTTCCAGGTTCCGTGGATGCCGATGGTGGTTTCTTTTTGGAGTATGGGATCATCTAACCAGCGGAAGTGGTCGTGGTCTTTCCAGTCGGGAGGCAATGGTGAGAAGGGGTCTCTGTGACCGAAGACGACGTATTCTCCGTGCAAACCCAGCTCTACTGTTTCAAAGTTTCGTGTGTATTTGAGGCTTAGGGCGGCGTTGTTTTCGCCATATTTGTAGCCGATCATGTTGTATTCGATTGGCAGTTTGGGGTAGTCTTCGTATCTTACGTACTGGTAGGGGTATTTTCCCGTTCTTTGGAAGGTGTATCTGCTGGCGCCGGCAAACTCGAATTCCAGTAAATCTTGTCCCAGTTCGACATCGACTCCGGTGTCCCAGGCGACTTTTCTCACACCCGCTTCGTCGTTGCTCCAGCTCCAGTCATCTACCAAAACTTCTGCAAAGGCTCTCCACGCTGGAAATGTTACTTCTACAAAGCCTCCTACCATACAGTTGTCGTTTTCCGGACTGTACCAGGGCGCTTTTTTTGTGTTTCTGATGTCTTGTGCGTTGATATACGGGAATGGTGAGAACAAATAGTAAAAATCCAGGTCTCTGCCCATGAAGAGGACTGCTTCTTGAAATCCCACATTGAGAAAGTCAAAGGGTGTGAATGTTGTTTTTCTGTAATATACTGATTTTGCCACTTGTGTGTTTTCGTTGTTTAGGGGGTTGATGTAGGCTGTTCTTAAAAAGAGCAGATCTTGTTGGAAACTGAGCCATTCAAAGGGTTGGAATATGGTTTTTAATGAGGGATAAGGTGTGTTGTTTGGGGCAATAAAAAGTGGGTATTCGCTTCCCAGGCCTTCGTGAAGCTGCTGGAGTCCTACGGAGAGGTGAAATTCAGGAATGGTATAGGTCAGTACACTTTCTCCAAATGGATAATAGGTGTCTTCAAATAGCTTGACTTTTTGAGGCCATTTAAGTTTGATATCCCCAATGACGTAATTGGTTTCCAGTATTTCGGCTTTGAATGTGAAATCTCTCCATGTTGCATCTACTCCAAGCCCCCACATGATGCCTTGTTCACTGACGATTTTGTTTTCTTTGGTTTGAAAAAAGGTGTAGACGTCGATGGTGTAACCATAGATGAGGGTTATCAGTCCAATGGATATGAAAATTGTTAATATTCTGATTTTCGCTTTTGTTTTCATTTGGTTCATCCTTTTTATTTAATGACCTATTATACCTTTTTTTTGAACTTTGTTTTTGTATGATTCATATTTTGTCGTTTAATGGGGTATATCAGCAGGTAGCAGGGTGTGAAAATGGCCGCCTGCAGCCAAAATTGCAGGGTGTTTATGGTGGCCGGCATGACGGTTTCAAAGAAATTCTTTCCCGTAAATATCATTCTGGTATAGGCTCCCAGAAAACCATACGAGACACCGACGAAAAAAATGATGATTGAAAGGCGTGAGAATATCCCAAACAGGAAAAAGAGTGCCAAGGCTCCCGGGACGCTTTGGATATACGGTCCAAGTGGTTCATGCTCAAACAGGTGGTAGGCAATGTTTCTACACCATTTGATCCGTTGTTGAAAAAAGTCACTGAAATTGACAGGGGCTTTTTCGTGGACGAATAAGGTTTGACAATGATAGATATTTTTCCCCGCTTCTTTTAATTGTCTTCCCATTTCGTGATCATCTCCCGGAATGAAATCCGAGTAGTCCACACATTTTGCAGCCTCTGTTTTAATTAATATACCACTTCCTGGGAAACAATAATGTGTGATGCCTAAAACTTTCAGTGCCGTGTTGTTGAGTTCTTCCGTGTCGGAAACTTTTGTAGCCAGTGAATCGTTCAAATCATTTCGTCGGCTTAAGTGGACGACGTCGTAGTCGTTTGCCTCAAGGATATTGATTGCCTTTTCCAAATCCTCTTTGTACACTATGGTATCCGCATCGTTGATCAGGAGTATGTCCGCTTTTGTTTCTGTTATAAACGCTTCCAGTCCCATCCCTTTGGGATGGAGGATTTTATCCGTTCTTTCCAATTGTTTGACTTTTAGTCGATTGGGCCATTTTGCAGCTAATTCCTGAAGTTGCTCATATGATCCGTCATCCGAACTGTCATCGTAAACGTGTATTTTGAATGTTTCGGGAAATGTCAGGTAATGCTCCAAGAGGTTGAGTAAATCTTTTCCTTCATTTTTGGCAACAATGCATAATTCAATGTTTTTCTCTTTAAGGCTGATTTTGCCTTTTTGAATGAGCTTTTTCTCCAGCCGTTTTGTTTTGATCAGTACTGTTATCCCTGTTATATGTATCGCCAGAAGTACAATTCCTAACGTTATAAGAAATGGGATATTAATGGGCATCTGTGTTTTTCTGATGATGATGTAGACTAATGGAAAAATGAGGATTACACTCAGCCATCTGAGCACTTTTAAAACTGTCATTTACTCTCCTTTATCTAATACTGTGTTTTTGAAAACCAAAAGCTGTGTCTTTTGAACGGGAATGTCACAATGTGCCAGGGTACGATTACCATCCCTTTGAAAAAGAGGCTGAGGGTATGATAAAGGGCGTTCCTTAAACTAACCCCGATGGTCCTTTTGGCAATAATTTTGTTGGCAAGCCAATCAACGCTGAAGAAAAAAATAAAGGCCATGGGGAGTACCACGTTATACAGTTGTAGGGGGTTGAATAGGGCAAATAAAAAATAGGCGGATATAAACGCCAAGGGAAAGATGGTGAATGTCTCCTTTTCCAGGTAATGATGGACGCCCCCTTTTGTCCATGAGGAATGTTGTTTTATTAATTTTTTAACTGTCGTTGGCGCCTTTTCGTGCGCAAATAAAGAGAGTGTGTCAAACACCTTGATGTTGTTTTTTCTCAGGAATAAGCTAATCTGACTGTCGTCGGATGGGGAATATTCATCATAAACCATTTTTTTTGCCGTGTCAGCTCTGATGATAAAACCACTTCCGTTAAAATACCATGGGAAGATTCCCAGGACTTTGTTCACAGTTGAAAAGAGCTCTTCGGTGTCTGCTATTTGGTTTGCCAAGTCGTCGGAGCGGTCGTTTCTTCTGGTGAAATGCAGGACTTTCAGATCTTGGTCAGTCATGATTTTGAAGGCTTTTTCCACTTCTTCTTCTCGTATGAGTGTATCCGCATCTAAGATGAGGTAATAGTCGCCGGCATAGTGGTTGATCAGGTCTTCAAAACCCATACCTTTTGGATGCAGAATTTTTTTGGAACGTTGTAGACGTTTGATATTGCAGTTTGCTTTATTTTCTTGTTCGATTTGTTTGAGTTTTTCAAATGAGTTGTCGTTTGAATGGTCATCGTAAAAGACGATTTTCGGCTGATTTTTGTAGTTTAAATAATGTTTCAGAGTTTCCACTACGATTTCGCCTTCGTTTTTAAATACAGTGGAAACAACAAGTCGGTAGTCGGATAATGGCTTTGGTTGCTTTGCTAAGTTTTTTTCATGATTTAGTCTTCTTTTAATGATGATCCATAATCCAAATACGATTATAAAAAGGGACAAGATTAGGAGTGAAACGTAAAGTAGTGGATATTTGAAATCTACTTTTATATTAAACCAAAAGATAAAAATGTACACACAAAGTGATAGTATCCATCGAAAGATCAACCATATCCCCCCAATATTTTGTTTCCTACCCCTGTAGCGATTATAACACAGGGATTTATTTTAAGGGAAAGATTCTTTGGTTTTGTGATTTGAGAATGGGGTTTTTCGGGGTTTGTTCAAGTTGATATTTTTAATCGACAATCCTTTGGATTGCCCTTTGGGGTTTTGTTTTTATGGTTTCTTCGGTGTGAGTGTTGGGTTTTTGTGACTGTCACTTAAGGGGTGGGAATTCGGGCTCAATCTTCGATTGACCTGGGAGTTTTTGCTAAAGGCAAAAACGTCCGTGAATTACCCCTACAC
>CAYUYU010000138.1:0-6776 GCA_964449405.1 uncultured Thermotogaceae bacterium | reverse complement strand
TTTCTGAATATCGATGCTTGTATCAAAAAGATTCAACAAAGTGATGATAAACATATCCTTGTTTTATGCGCTGGCAATTGGGGTAAGTTTTCCATGGAAGACTATTTGTGTGCAACGATGCTTCTCAACGGAATAAAGAATGAAATCACTAACATGAACGATGAAATAAAACTGGCTATTGAAGTTGGCGAAGTTTATGAAAAGAATCCGGAGAAATTGAAGAAGACATTACAGAATACAGATCATGCCCAAAAATTAAAATCCCAGAATAAATACGATGATGTTTGTTTTATCATTGATAATATAAATGCTACAAATTGTCTTCCACAGCTTCAGTTATAGGATTTGGATCATCCACAAGCGAGCCTTAAAACCCATACTTTTTAAACTGCTTCATGATATAATTAATGTGTCGATTCTTTATATAACAGATGAGAAAGGGTGAGACTATGATAAAACTCAGTTTGAATGACAGAAAGATATCATTAGATGAATGGACACCCTACTTCTTTATCATGAGGGATCTCTTTTTTGATGGCAGATGGGATGCATTCATGTGTATTGTCAAAGATAGACGCTTAATGGAAGAGCAGATTGAAACGTGCAAAAAAATCGAAAGCCTTTATCCTGAAATAAAAGCGGAACTCTTTTACCCTACCACCCCTTTGGAAATAAGAGATTTTTTGGATCAATATCATATTGAACCTTCAGACATGAAAGGATTATGCAGCTTGGATACCCTTTATGATATTGCCAATGAAGCCTTGTTGGATGAAGATTATGATTTAACGTTAGATTATGCCGAATTAATGATGGATATAGACGATTCCAGTGCTTATGCCTATGATTTAAAAGGAACGGTGCTTTATGATCAGGGTAAAACAAAAAAAAGCATTGAATATTTAGAAAAAGCGGTGGAATTGGATAACAACTTGGTGGAAGCACTTTCCACACTGGGTCAGGCTTATTTTAATCGGCATGAATACGAGAAAGCCTCTACCGTTTGGAAAAGAATGATCGAGAGCAACCCGGATGATGTGTTGGCTTATTTCACACTTGCGGATTCGTATGTTCATCAACAAAAATATCACGATGCCATATCTGTTTTAAAAAGTTTAGTTGAGAGATTTCCCAAGCACTTGATGGGGAAAATCAATTTGGTGACGCTTTTACAGATGGTGGGAGAAACAAAAACGGCGGAAAAATATCAAAAAGAAATCGAACAGACACAACCCCTAAATCCAACGGAAATGGAGATTTGGGCCAGAATTAATCTGCAAAAGGAAAAATACGAAGTTGTGGAAAAGGGCATCAAGGATTTCATCAACGTACATGGCGGACCGGATTTTTTAAAGTTGTGGCTTGTTGTCCCCTATATTAAGAGCGGAAAAAAAGAAGAAGCCAAACTCATTGTAGAAGAGTTTAAAGATTCCAACATCCTCTTTAACTATGGAAAACATGAGATATTTGATCCATTTCTTGAAGAATCTGAGATATGGGAATGTGGTCTGCCATGTTGATGGCAATTGTTGGGGGAAGCGGCTCGGGGAAAACCACCGTGGCTAAAAAGATGAACGAAAAACTCTGTGACTTTAGTTCTCTGATTAAGATGGACAATTATTACAAAGATTTACCTCCGGGAGTTGATCCTCAAGACATTAATTTTGATTCACCGGCGGCTTTTGATTTCGATCTTTTTTATGCCCATCTAAAAGATCTCAAAGAGGGAAAAACCGTTCAGGTTCCTGACTATAGTTTTATAACCTATCGAAAAGAGCCCGGAATTTACCATGAAGTCAATCCGAAAGATGTCGTCTTGGTTGAAGGTATCTTAGTCCTTTACGAGGAGCGTTTCAGGAGTCTCTTTGACCTTTCCGTTTTCATAGATACTCCGGATGATGAACGTTTGTTGAGACGGATCGAAAGAGATATGAATGAACGCAAGCGTTCCATTGACAGTATTATCAATCAATATAGAAAATACGTGGCACCCTCTTTTAAAAGTTTTGTAGCACCCCAGAAATATTACGCTGATTTGATCTTGCCGGAAGGTGGGTTCAACGACGTGGGATTGGGAATTATTTATGATGCGACGGTTCAGAAGATTCAGACAGAGAAGAAAGAAGCTTAATGGTATTCTTGAAGTCATCGGGAAGACTTGCAACGAATTCCATCCATTTGCCTGTTACAGGATGATAAATCCCCAATTTTAATGCGTGGAGCATTTGTCTGCTGCATTTCAGTTCCATTGCCTGGGTGTTTTTAAAAGAATAAAGTTCATCTCCAAGAACGGGGTTTCCCATACTTCTCATATGGACCCGGATTTGATGCGTTCTGCCCGTTTTGATCTCAACCAGAACCAAGGTTGCCATATCAGAAAAACGTTTCAGGATCTTGTACTGACTCAAGGCATATTTTCCGGAAAAATCCACCGTCATTTTGATGCGGTTCTTGATATGTCGGGATAAAGGTTTTTCAATCTGCCCGCTCACCTTTTGGACTGCCCCTTCCACAATGGCAATGTATTCTTTTTTGTTTTTTCTATCGTGAAACTGTTCGGAGAGGTTTTTAAGTGCCGTCTCTGTTTTTGCGACGATCATGACTCCTGATGTATCCTTATCCAGTCTATGAACAATCCCGGGACGCTGGATATTTTCCCATTCTTTAAACTGTGAAAAATGAAATAATAATGCATTCACAAGCGTTCCTGAGGTCGCGTTCGGAACTGGATGAACGATCATATCGGGGGGTTTGTTCAGAACGATTAAAGAATCATCCTCATAGATAATAGTCAACGGTATATTTTCAGGTTCAATTTTGATTTCAGGTTTTTTGGGAATATACAAATGGATGATTTCGCCGGGTTTTACCTTGTAAGATTGTTTTTTTTGCTTGCCGTTAACGCGTATCTTTTTTTCTTTTATCGCAGATTGAACAACACCTCTTGAAACCCATTCGGGTGTATTTTCGCTGATGAATTTATCCAATCTTTCTTGGGCATCTTCTTCGCCAACCACAAACTCTAACGATTCATATTCCTTTTGTGAGTTATCCGGTACTTCAAACGGCATACTGCTCCAATTCAACAGTCATGATCATGGAAATGCCATTGGATTGCGTGATTCCGTAGAGGATATCCGCTACTTCCATGACTAATTTGTTATGGGTGATGACGATAAATTGTGAGAGCTCTCGGCTTTCTCGAATCAAATTCTTCAAACGTTCCGCATTGAAATCGTCCAAAGCAGCATCGACTTCGTCTAAGATATAGAATGGAGACGGACTGATCTTTAACATGGAGAAAACCAATGCGATACCCACTAATGATTTCTCCCCACCGGACAGCAAGTACATTTTTTGAGTGCGTTTTCCAGGTCGTTTGACGGAGATCTCAATGCCGGTTTCCAAAAGGTCTTTATCCGGTAGGATTTTCAATTGTCCATTACCCCCACCGAAGAGAATTTGAATCATTTCATCGAAATAGGTGTTGATAAGCTCGAAGGTCTCCATAAATATGCGTTTAGCCTCTTCATCGGTTTGTTGGAGCAGGTCTTCAAGGGATTGTTTAGCTGATTCCAGGTCCTGTCTTTGAGAATCCATATCGGTAAATCGGTCTTCCACTTCATTGTATTCGTCAATGGCGTTTAAATCAACACTGCCCAGGTATTTGATCTTGTTTTCCAATGATTCAACCTTTTCGGAAATGGCCTTTTCGCCTTCTTCATCCAAGGAGATATTTCCAAGTTCTTCTTTTTTGATATCCGCTTTGACCATCTTTTCGATGAGCGATTCCATATTGTATTCTATTTTCTGCACCTTGAGATCGTATTGATGTTCGCTTTCGCGAAGGCGTTCGCGTTCACTTTTTAGTTCTTCCATCCGGTTCTCGGTTTCTTCCAACTTTTTGGCCATGTTCTGTCGGTCTTCTTGTTGGTATTTCATGTTATCATAGAGTTTGGATACTTCTATTTTAAGACTTTTTAACTCTTTATCCAATTCGTCTACTTTATCTTTTTCGCCTTTTAAAGCCTTTTCCAAATGTTCTAAATTGTAGCTGTATTCATCTTCCTTTTCCCGGTTGCTGACTAAGGTGTTTTCGATATCATTCAACTCAGCAGCATACTGTTTTTTCTTTTCTTTCAAGCTGTTCAATTCCATCTTGATATCGTTGATCTGTTCCTGAAGGTTTTGGATCTCTTCACGCTTTTCTTTGATGATCTGACTGACTTTCGACAACTTGTCTTTGGAGATGTGAATGTCAGTGGAGAGGGTTCCCTTTTCCTCAACAATGATTTCCTGCCGTGCCTTTGAACCGGCAATCTTTGAAGAATAATCCACTTTCATCTTTTCAAGGTCAGATACTTCTTTGGACAATTCGGTTATAGAGGTGGTTAACTCCTGTAATGTTCTGCGGATGGAGGCATTCTTCAGCATAATCTCGTTCAGTTCGTTATCCAAGGTTCGCTTTAAATTGGTTATTTGTTCTCTTTCATCTTTTGCTTCACGTTCTGAATTTTCCAAAGTGATGATCTTTTCGCTCAATCGGTCTAATTCATCTGAGATCTCGTTTAATCGGGAGGTCCTTGAAATCAAAGAACCTTTTCGGTCGTTTTTGTAACTACCTCCGGTAATAGCCCCTCGAGAGGCGATGAGCTGTCCGTCCAATGAGACGATTTGATTGGAGATGCCGTAATTCTTTTTCAATTCCAACCCATCATCGATGGATTTAACGAGAATGGTATCCATAAATAAGTATAAGGGAAGTTGTGCGAATTCATCGTTGGTTCTGGCGAGTTCGGCTGCGTACCCAATAAAGCCCGGATGATTTTCGAAATTTGACCCCTGTACGACAGGTCTTGTCCGTAAAATATCCAAAGGGAGGAATGTGGCACGTCCCAGATTCTCTTCTTTTAAAATGTTAACAGCATATTTGGCTGTTTCGGCATTTTTTGTCACGATATTTTGAGAACGCGCACCAATCAGAATCTCAAAGGCCGTTTCGTATTCTTTGTCCACTTCTATGAGATTGGCAATCACGTCAATCATGTTCCTTAATTCTCTGTCTTTTTGTTTTTTAGCAAATAAAGCCCTGACCGGTTTGGCAAAACCGGAGAATTCACGGATTTGTCTTTCCAAAACGGCTTTTTCCGCATCTAAGTGTTTTTCCTGTTGGATATGTGAATATTTCTTTTCTTCAATATCTCGTAGTTGTTTTTCCACTTCGGTGAGTCTTTCTTTGACCATTTCCAATTCATCGATTAACTCAGCTTCTTTTCTGGAACTGTCTGATCCTCTGTTTCGCAACTCGTCCAATTCAGTTTGAAACCCCTCCAAGCGCTCTTGTTTGGTTTCAAGCTGATTGGTGATGACATTGATTCTTTTTTCATTGTCTTCAATCGAATCCTCAAGCCTTAAGTATTCATTTTCAAGCTTACTGAACTGCTTTTCGGCTTCTTCTAAGGATTGTTGCAGGTCTATAATAGATTGCTCTTCATCACTGCAATTCTGTGTAATCTCTTTTCTAATGGTGGTTTTTTCCTCTAACTGTGCTGCTACTTTCTCGAGATTCTCTTCAATGGTAGAGAGCATCATTTTCAGTTCATTTTTCCGGTTCTTTAGTTTTTCGTCTTGTGATTTTAGATTATCTAAATTCGTGACATTTTCAACGTATTTGGATTCATTATCTGAGACATTTTTGGCGTACATATTACGCATCTCGTTCAAGTGATCTTGACGCTCTTTATACTCCTCCAATACGGAAGTAAATCCCTCTATTTCTTTATCCGAATCGTTGTAGTTTTCTTTTATTTCACGAAAAATACTTTCGGTTTTAATCAATTCTTTTTGTATTTCCCTGATTCGAACGCGGTTTTCCTGGGTTTCCCTTTCAAGGTGTTCACTCTTATCCTGCCATTTTTTGTTGAGATGGGAAAATAACGTGAACTGACTCTCTTTGAGTTCATTTGAATATTCTAAATATTTTTCAGCCCGTTTCGCTTTTAAGTATAGGGATTTTTTCTGCTTTGTGAGTTCGTTCAGGATGTCTTCAACCCTGGAAAGGTTGTCGTCTGTGGATTCGATTCTTGAGAGGGTCTCTTTCTTCTTTTTTTTGTAAACGGCTATACCTGCGGCTTCTTCAACTAAGAATCTGATTTCCTCCGGAGAACTGTTTAAGATCTTGTCCACACGTCCCTGACTGACGATGGAATAGAGTTCCTTTCCCGCTCCCGTTCCGGCACAAAGGTATTTTATATCTGTGAGTCGGGCCTTATCCCCGTTAAGATAGTAAGTGTTTTTGCCGTTGCGGATGAATTCCCTGGCGATGGAAATTTCCGATCCTACGTCATTTTCAAATAACAACGTAACAAGCGCTCTTGAGGATGGAGAAAGCCCATCCGAACCTGAAAAAATGACATCCGTCTTGTCGTTTGCACGAATGTTTTTCATGGATTGTTCTCCGTATACCCAGAGAATCGTATCAACTATATTTGATTTTCCGCTTCCGTTTGGTCCAACAATCGAATTAATGCCATTGGTAAGATTAATATCAACGGGTCTGGCAAATGATTTGAACCCCTCAAGATGTATTTGCTTTAGCTTCATTATGATGCCCCCACATCATCCCGAAAATATGGATAAAAAATGAAAATGAACACGTTCCTTTTTCAAGTAATTATAACATATTTATGTCTTAAATTCAATATATAGGCCAAAAACGTTTTCAAACAAGGACATGTGAAATCGTCCTTGTTTGGAACGGTTTAATCATCAGCTGT
>CAYUYU010000137.1:0-6847 GCA_964449405.1 uncultured Thermotogaceae bacterium | reverse complement strand
AGATATGTGATATTGCCCTTCATTCCATTTTGCAAAATCATCGTTGACTTTTAGTCGGATGTCAAAATCCGGTGTGTTGATCGATAAACCGTTGAGTAACAACATATCTACAATCCTGATCATGGAGCGTTCTCTAAGCATCGTTTTTTCAGGACGGTCGTTGAAAAAATGCCAGTATTCAAAATCCACAGGCAGATTGAATGTCACTTTTGAGAGTTGGAGAGATAAAGTGGCAAGGAAATCGAATATGGGCATGATATCTTTTTGTTCCAGATATGTCATTTCGCGAACCACTAGGATGGTTTCGTTTTCTTGATTGGACGTCAGCATTAGAATCATGCTTTTGATCTTGCCGTTTTGAGAAAATGTGACGACCCGTCTGTCGATGTCTGTGGGCATTTTCTGTTCCAGTTCAACATGCCAATGGTTGGTTTGTTTTTGAATGTAGTTGTAATGAGTAGATGCAAATTGGTTGTAGAATTCACTGACGGCTTCGGTGAGTTCATAATAATGATGAATATCATAGTTTTTTAAGGTGTTATTTTTTTTGATGATAGAAGGAGAAAAATGGCAGGTGTACATGTCATCGAATTTTTCCCAACCATATTTTCTGTAGAAGCTTTGGCTGAAAGGATACAATACGGAAACCATGACATCATTTTCCCTCATAAGTTTCAGTGATTCAAGCAACAGCTTTTTAACTGCACCTTTTCCCCTGTTGATGGCGTTAGAAGCCAAATTTCCGATTCCGGACATTTTAACGATGGAGTTTCTCAGTTTCATGTCTAAGTGCCAAAGATAGCAGGCAGATAGATATTCTGATTGGTCTTTTACGGCATAGGCATCAAATAGGCCTTTCTTTTCTTCTTCAACTTCTCTTTTCAACCAAGAAAGCGTTCGGTTATCGATGCTAAAGGAAAAACGCATTAATTTCATGATAGCTTCGTTGATGTCTGTTTTAATAAATTTCATGATTCCTCCCTGATAATGGTTGGTTTTTCACTGTGATGATATGAAACGATTGATGTTCTCAATTAACGATTCCTGCTGAATGGGTTTTTTGAGATAAGTATCCATTCCGCCTTTTAGTGCCTTTTCGATGACTTCTTCTCTAATATCTGCTGAGAGACCAATGATCACTGCTTTTTTCTTTCCTTTTTCAATGGCTCGTATTTCTCGGGCAACTTCTATGCCTTCTTTTTTTGGGATATGGATATCTAAAAAGATTAAATCCGTAGGGGAGTCTTTATAAGATTCAATGGCCATAATACCGTCAGTGACATGCTTTAAACGAAAGCTGGGGAAATTCTTTTTCAAACTGATACGCAATAGCTTGGCGCTGATGGGATCATCATCGACGATTAGCACGGATAAATCCTTTGGAAAGTTTTTTGATTTGGGTGGATGCGTTTTCTTTCTTTCTTCTTCCATCCCTTTTTCGCTTCGCCCAAAAGTCACTTCAAAGGAGAAGGAGCTCCCCTTCCCTTTTTCGCTTTCGATGAGTAATTGGGATCCCATTTGCTGAACAATATGGTTGGAGATAGATAACCCAAGTCCGGTCCCTCCATATTTTCTGGTGATGGTTGAGTCGGCTTGAGTGAATTTATCCAAAATCTTATCCTGCATTTCTTTGGAAATACCAATACCCGTATCTTTAACGGTGAATTTAATTGTTGATTGTTTATCGGTCCGTTTTGTTTCGCTTACATCCAGGAGAATCTCGCCTTTTTCTGTGAACTTAACGGCGTTACCTAAAAGATTGATCAGAACTTGATTCAACCTCAAAGCATCGGCGATAATGTAATTAGGAAGATTCTCATCGAGCTTCATGTGTAAATCCACCGGTTTTTTTTCCACTGAAGGTTTGATCATGTTGAAGGTTTCGATTAACATTTGAATCAAATCAACAGGGTTTGTGTCTAATTTGAAGTGGCCCGTTTCAATTTTTGAGAAATCAAGGATATCACTGATAATCTGCAACAAGTGTTTTCCGGAAAAGAGTACGTTGTCAATATAGTCCAGTTGGTCTTTGGAGAGTTCCGTCTGCGAAAGCAGTTGAGAAAAACCTAATATTCCGTTTAACGGGGTTCGCAGTTCATGACTCATGTTTGCCAGAAATTCAGACTTTGCCTTGCTGGCAGCTAAGGCAGCTTCCTGACTTTCTTTAAGTTCTTCGTTCATTGCGACGATTTCCTCGTTGTAGGATTCAAGTTCTTCGTTGCTGGCGATTAATTCTTCTTTCTGATAATTTAACAACTGTTCTCTTTGATCTATTTTTTCAGCCATTACTAAGAAGGTCCCCGTTAGCTGATTGAATTCTTGATAAAAGTCGGGAAGGTCTTTATTCCGTTTGTAATTGCCTTTTGTCAACTCATTTGACAGGGAAATAAGACCATACACTGATTTTTCTATCCGTTTTATAAAATAATAAGAAAAATAGAAGCCCACTGCAAAGATGGTGATTCCGGCAAGTGATAACCATAAGATGATGACGGAAGCCCTTTGAAAAGCAATATTTGCAGGACGTGCAACAGTGATTACCCAATTGTTGTTTAATAGAAGGGTGCTGCCAAACATCTCTTCTCTTACCCCATCATGGATATGGATAAAACTACCGGTAACGGCTTCGCCATTTAAGGCACGTTGAACATGTTCTTGATTGGAATGATTTTCCGCTTGATTCATGTGTTGAGGATGATTGCTTAAAATAACCGTTCCTTTACTGTCATAAACAATGATAGAAGAATCGTTGCCTAAATCGCCAACCCATTTATTCAAGGAGTTGATGTTGATATCAGCTACCAAATAACCGGATGGGAATTTTTGAGCAATTTTAAGGGAATAATCACCACTTAAGGGTGAAAGGCCGAAATCAGACCATTTAGGCAATTCTGTTGCATTTTGGATATAAGAGGCATAGAGGATATTATTGCCAACTTCGTGCTCTGAAAAAGGATTTACGTAAAGGATATCTCCAAAAGCGTCAACTATCTTTATTGCCTGAATATCCTCACTGTTATTGTTGATAAACGAATCAAAAAGGAGATTGACGTCCTTATCTAATATTTCATGACGTGCAATTTTTGTTTTTAAAAAATCACAAACGGTCATCATTTTTTCATTTGTTTCAGTGATGTAGATATCAATCGTATTGCGGATACTTTGGGCAATTTGTGTGCTATTTCTGATAATATCTTCTTTTGTGGCACCATGAACACCCAATCCTACGACTATCCCAAACACAACCATAAAGGAGATGAAAAGTACTATAAAAAGTGTGAAGAGTTCTCTGCGGATGGTGATATTTCTACGTGTCATTATTCTGTTATCCTTTTAAATGAATTTTTCTCGACTCTAAAAAGAAAGACATCCCGTTTTGTTATACCCTTATCATTAATAATAATCTTTCCCTGTAAGCCTTGTATTTGTCCAATGTTTAAGATTTTTTCTTTAATTTGCATGGGATTCGGCTTTATTCCGCTTTTTAGAATTTCAGCCAATATCATCATCGTTTCATACGCGTAAGTTTCTGCAAATTGAGGCTCCCGTCTAAATCTCGTAATAAAGGCGTTTTTAAAGGTTAGATAACCCGGTGAGGTTGAATTTTTATCCCAAGAGTTGGGTAAGACAAGGCCTTCAATACTCTTTCCACCGTGTTCCAATAAGGTGTTGTCCAAGCTCCAACCACTTGAACATTTAAAAACCTGTTGGGGGTATTGTTTGCTTATCTGTTGGCAGATCATGGCCGTGTCTATTGAAGAAGCCACGATTAAAACGCCTTCAGGCTTTGTTGCCAATAAATCACCGGTTGCTTTGAAAACTTCATCATTTTCAACTGAAAAACTGAAAATTGCCTCTATGGTTCCACCAAGCTCTTCAAAAGTCTCGCTGAAATAAGTAACCCAGGGTTCACTGAAAGCTTCATTATCTGTATTGTAAATGATTGATAATCTGTTGGAATGTTGTATGGCATATTGCGCAAGGGCTTCTTGCTCGTAGATATTTGGAGGATGTATTGAGATTAAATTGTCATCCCCTTCCAACACCTTTAAACTGCTTGTAGTGGGGCTCAATAACAACATTTGTTTCTCATTTACCAATGGCAGAGCCGCTTGTGTCATAGCGCTTGTGACATGCCCGATGATGGCACAAACCCCTTCATTAATAAGTTCTTCGTCAACCTTTAAAACTCTCTGAGGATCATTTTGATCATCTTTAATAATGAGTTCCAGCTTTTTTCTGTTAATACCACCCTGTTCGTTAATCTCTTCAATGGCAAGCTCAACGCCATCCTTAATAGCTATTCCCATAGGAAAATTAGTTCCGCTTAATGTTGTTGAAACCCCTACTTTAACTGGGTTTCTTTCGAAAAAGATAAAAAATACAAGTAATATGAGTAAAGTAAGAATTGCAAAGAATATGATTCTTTTCATTGTTTATCCCTTTCTTAAGTGTTAAAATTTGCCAGATAGTCCTTAGAATAAAACGCAAAAGGAGACTTTTATTGGAGTTTGATTATAACACAGTGTTTGAAATATACTCCAATTATCTCTCACTTAAGAAGGGATTTGTTAAGTTCAGCCATTCTCTCCATTTATAGTTTTCATCATTTCTATGGTTGTATCTTCTGTTTTTTTGCAATCCTTGAAAACCCTGAACAGTCGAAGCATCTTATTGTTTGTTCCATTCATGTAAAGCACAAGCTTCTTTATTTTCTCGGGTGTGTTGAGGTAAGTATCATAAAATAGGGGAAAGAAGAGGCCGTGAGATCTATAGCGCTCTTTAACATAAAAACGATCCACATATAGTGCGGTTTTTCCAAGAATGCGATAAGCAATCCAGGCTGCCGGGTCTCCATTTTTATAGATGATTCTGGAAAGGGATAAATCAACATCATCCGTCAGAAACGGATCATATAGCTTGGGATACGCGTTTCCTTTTTGGATTGTCAGTTGATCTTTTTCCTCTCCTGTTAGTTCGCAAAAGCGTTTCATGACTTTTCCGTTTTGCATTTCTAAATAGCGGGCATAATCCTTGTCCACCATTGTTTTAAAGTGTTCTATCTCACTTTTGGGTATGATAAAGACCTTTCGGGTATATCCGGAGGGTTTGAAACCAAACGAAGTGAACAGCTCCACCAAGGATTTTGATTTTTTGTCATTTTGTGTATATTTGAAATAAAGGTTTTCAACGCTTCTCTGTTCCATTTCTTGAATACATTGGCTTAATAGTTGTTTGTCATATCCGTTGTTACGATGCGCTATTCTGACAAAAGGTTGGTCGCAGAGCCAATTGCTTTCATCACGCCTGAAAGCGGATATAAAACCAACGGGGGATTCGCCAATGTTCAAACCAACAGCAAATGCCCGATCCAAGTACATGTGTTGAATCGTCTTCTTGATTCGCTCATGATCATAAATACGGGCATAATCAAGAAATTCAACTGCGTTTTGTTGGGTGTAGATTTTGATTTGCTTCACATCATAACTCCTTTAAACCAAAGAGGTAGCTCTTTCATTAATTGTTTTCCCAACAAAAGAACTACCTCTGTTGTTAAGTTATCTGATGTTATTTGTCGCCTCCACTGCCAGCGGATGCATAACATCCACTTCCTCCAGCTACTTCTAGTAATTCTTCTTCCGAAAGTTCCCCGTCATCCCTTTTGCCTAACAAGGCAAATGCCTCTCTTGATTCCGCAGGGGTTAGATAAAAACCCCATTCGGATACTTTTGCCTCCAATTGTTCTTGTGTAGAGATATTGGATAAGGATTTGATCCAATCTTTTCCTACTTTCTTTTCCACCAAGCTGATTTTGTCCATTAATTCTTTGGTCATACTTCAATTCACCTCCATTGGATTTTCTGAGGAAGTTTCTTGTTTTCCTTAAGAAACGTCCTCATTGTTGTATGACGGGTTGGGTAACGAACATAGAAGTTTAGAAAGGTATCAAACGAAAAATCCTTTGCATTACAGATGATATGTTGAGGGTTTTCTTGGGATTCATAAGACCAATTACAGCCGTAAAGAACCTTGCCTCGCGTGTTCAGATAGAGCATAATTCTTCTGGAAAGAAACTCGCGGTCAAAATTAATATATTTCTTTCGATAAGAGGGAAGGGGAAAATCTCTGTAACCAAGTCCGTTTTCCTTTGCAAAACCTTCGTTAAGAATTGTATAGGGAAAAAAAATTTCACTCTCATATTTGACTTTTACAGGTATGCTGAGGGTTTTTAAACGCTGTATGTTAGCGTCTGTAAGACTTTTGTTGTAAACATGGTTTGAAACTTCGACATGGCTTTTATCATTTTGACTGCAGGCCTTTTTCATGGCTTCCACTGATTTAAGAAATTCATTGGAAACTTCTTTTCCGTTGGTAACAATGTAAAAATTCCCGATGTCAATGCCAGTAATCTTTATTTCTTCAGCCAAGTCCTGAATAACATGAGGGGCGATTGAAGGTTCTCCGCCAGAGAGCGTGATTGCTTGAATGGCATCAACACGCGAGAAAAAATCATGGAGGTATTTCCTGGGCATATCTTCATTTCTCTGTTTCCCTCTTAGACAGTGTTTACACTCCATATTGCATCTTCTTGTCAACTCGAGAATAAATATCTCCATTTCCATTTCAATCACTCCATATTTTTGTGAATAGATAAGGACAAAATATCTGAATGAAATAAAGAATGCATAAAAAATGTGTTATTTATTAAAGTTTTTTTATAAGATAATTATATCACATAAAAGCAATTTACAGCTTGGTGTTCAGTTTAATGGGGTTGCCTTTTGAGGTTCGGGGATATTTTTTGTGTTAGTTTCAATTTCGCTTAGAAAATCGTGGATTTGAGCTG
>CAYUYU010000136.1:0-7032 GCA_964449405.1 uncultured Thermotogaceae bacterium | reverse complement strand
TTGAGTATACTCAGCAGGGATTTGTGGAGATGGTATGTCCATGAAAGTGAGCGAAAAGGAGAAAAATTTTTCATTAAAAAGCGAGTGGGTATAGTGGGAGCCGGAGAGGCCGGTATTTTATTGCTCGAGGATTTGAAGAAGTCCAAATCAGATAAAAATGTCATTGCCTTTATCGATGATTCAAAGAGGAAAATCGGGAGAAAAGTCAGAGGAATAGATGTTTTAGGACCGATTGCTGATCTGGATATAATAATTGCTGAAAAAAAAATTGATGAAATAATCGTTGCCATTCCTTCTGCTGATTCAAATTTGATGAAACGAATCACATCCAAAGTAGACCTCAAAAGAGTGGAGATGAAGGTACTTCCTTCTATCACCGAGATCATCGAGAATAAAATTGCTGCTGATCAAATAAGAGAAGTTGCTATCGAAGATCTTTTGGGAAGAGAGCCAGTAAGGCTTGATTTATCTGAGATTGAAGATGCCAACAAAGATAAGATCATTTTGGTTACAGGAGCAGGAGGCAGTATTGGCAGTGAGATTACTAGACAACTGATCGCCATGAAACCCCGAAGAATTATTGCATTGGGACGTGGAGAAAACAGTATTTATTGTTCTACGAACAAATTTTCACCATTGTTGAAGGAATTCAACACTGAATTTGTAAGTGTGATCGGTGATGTTACTGATCAACAAAGATTGGTTTCAATATTTAAAGAATTTACACCCGAAGTAGTGTACCATTGTGCCGCCCACAAGCACGTTCCATTGATGGAGGAAAATCCCTCAGAGGCTTTCAGAGTCAACTCCTTGGGAACCAAGACGCTGGTAGATGTGTGTTTGCAAAATAATGTCCAACGATTTACATTGATTTCCACCGATAAAGCAGTCAATCCCACTTCTATCATGGGTTTGTCGAAACGACTGGCTGAGATGTATATCCGTTCTCTTGCGAAAACGGAAGTAAAAACAAAGTTTTCGGTCGTCCGTTTTGGCAATGTACTGGGGAGCAGGGGCAGTGTGATCCCAAAATTCAAAGAGCAAATTAAAAACGGTGGCCCGGTTACCATAACGGATAAAAACATGCGGCGTTTTTTCATGACTATACCTGAAGCCTCATCATTGGTGCTTCAGGCGTCAAGTTTTATGAAGAACGGTGATCTGTTTATTCTGGATATGGGCGAGCAGATCTATATCAAAGATTTAGTTGAAAACATGATCATCCTGGCGGGCTTGGTACCCGGCCAGGATATCGAGATTGAATATACCGGCATCAGACCGGGAGAAAAATTATATGAAGAACTGTTTTTGGATATGGAAAAGGCTTTAACTACCAAACATCCCAAGATATACAGGGTGATAGAAGATGAAAAATACGCCTGTGATGAGGTTGCGAGGTTGATGGAAAGGTTATATCATCTATCTGTAGAAAAGCAGATGACACATTTAAAGAAACTGATTGACCAATACATACCTGATAATCAGATTGAATTCGAAGGAGGAAAATCGGATGCTAACAAACTTGAAAGAGTATTTGAAACCAAAAAGTCTTAAAGAAGCCTGGAATATTTATCAAAAAAAACCCGAACACACGTTGTTTTCTACCGGTGGATTGTCCACCGCTTTAAGGGAAGAGGAGAGAACACAAACGGTATTGGATTTAAAAGAAGTATTGCCAAGTCAAATTGAAAACAGGAATGGGAAACTGTTTATTGGCGGAAATATGACGATTAACGAAGTGCTTGATGCTTTGAAAAATCATGATTTATCACAAGTTTTGAAACAAGTGGGAACGAATCAGATCAGAAATATGGCAACCATATCCGGTTCGATTGCTCAGAAGTACGGCTGGTCGGATATTATCACTGCACTGGTTGCTTATAAAGCGCATGTTTTGCTTTACAATGGTAAGGGTCAATCAAACCTTCCAATTGAAGACTACTTGACTTTAAAAGAGCCTTCTGTTGTCCTTGGTGTGTTGATTAACAGGAAATTTAACCATGGTTTTTTCCACTATATATCAAAAACCGATTATGATGTCTCACAATTTAACTTCTACCTTTGCGTTTATGTAGAAAATGGCAAAATAATTGAATCCGGTATTGCTTATGGCGCAAGACCAGGATATGCTAAACGCTTCTTGGAAGCAGAAAAGATGCTCAATGATTCATATTTAAATGAGATAGATGGAAAAACAGAAAAAATTCTGGAACAAACTGAAAACGCGTCTGTTTCAAATGGATTCGGTTTGTCTCAAGAATACCGAAAAGAACTCTTAAGCGTTTTCTTGAAACGCTCATTGGCACAGCTTTTTGACAAAAACGAATGATTCCAATGAAACAAGTACTCTTGTTCTTTTTTCCAAAAGAAGTAAAACAGTAAAACCGAATCTGTCTGTTTTCAAATTCCCGAAGCCTATGAGGTTTTACTGTTTTACCTGGCCAACCTTATTATTAATATAGATCGAACATATATTTTTTAAACAACCGCTGAGTCAGTGAAATTAAAGAGATGCCGATAATAGCTACTGAAGCGGTCATCAACGAAAAACCATCTAAAACCAATCCAAGAGCTAATGCGGATGATGGAGGGTGCTCCGTATCGGTGATGACCATTAAAAACATAGTCAACCCGACTGAAAATGCCCCTAATAAGGCAATTACATAATCTATACTGATATTTGGGAACAACTTTTGAATGCCAAAAACAATTAAATAGCATAAGCCTCCACTGATAACACCGAAAGAATAACCTCCTATTAAATATTTGGGACCTGCCGTCTTATCGTGAGGCGTCCCAAACGCGATGGTGGAACTGGCTCCTATTGAGGCTACAACAATCCCGTCAGCTATAAAATCCAAAAACAGAAGAACAATTGATACCACACCCACTGTCATGAGTGATTGTAATATGAACTGCTTTTTGTGCTTTTTAAAATCATCGTCCAAAAAATCAAAGATCTTCAAGTTCGCACGTTTATTTTTCATCGATGATAACCGTATAGAATTTAAAAGGTTCATATGACAAACGGAAAGAATCGTTACCATCCAAAACGATTTTTTCCTGTATTTCTTCCAAAACATTTCCCATGTATACGCCTGTTATGCCTATGCCTTTAAAACTGATGCGGGCTGTTCCCCGAGAACCGGCAACCTCGCCTACTCTTAATATCAGCCGGTTATTTTTATCTCTTTTCAAACACATCAACTGCAAATGATCCGTTGAGATTTTAAAGCCAAAATTTTGTAGAAGCTGACAGTTGCCATCATAGGTGATCAAGGGTCTGTTGAGTTCTCTGGCACTTTTAATTGTCGGAAGATTATCTCCTTGAGGGTGAGCCGTTATGGCATAGTTAAACGTGTGTTGACCTTCATCTGAAAAAACTGAAGGGTTGATGGGAGAGCGTAAAAGAGTCAGAGAAATCTTTCCTTGATCGGTTGAATATCCGTATTTACAGTCGTTGAGAATACCTACCCCGAAATCCCTTTCGGAAATATCCACCCAACGATGACCGGGTACTTCAAACCTTGCCTTTTCCCAATCAGTGTTTTTATGAGTATTTCGGTATATGTATCCCACGCCCAGATCGAAGCTAGCCCTTCTCGACAAGACAGTTGTCTCGAAATCAGCCTTCAGCATCATTCTTCTGTGATGCCAATCAATATCATTTTCAACCCGAACAACTTTGTCAAATTGATCGAAAATATACCTCTGTACGATTCTTGACTGACTGATGTGATATGAAACTTCTATAACCTTTCTTAGTTCATTGGATTCAATGACCTTGATAGTGGAGACTGAAAGGTTGTGTTCATAGTCATTGTAATTATATGCACTGTCCCATGCGTCCCAAAACATGGGAACATCCTCGTATAGTCGGAGTTGATTGCCGGATTCCTTAAACAGATATCTTTGGGTGGTTTTGTCAAAAATCTGAATGAAGCCTCTCTGAGTAATATGAGCTTTATAGTAACGGTTTTCGACATTCAACGTTTGGTCTTTTATTTCAGTGATTGGGTTCACTATCTTTTCTTTGAATAAAGTAAGGCTTGTAAAAGGTTGGATTTGCTTCTTGGCATGATACAAATAACGACCGTCATATGTACGATATGGCATCAATGTTTCGCCTTCTGGGGTTTTTAAAAGCCATGCCGGTTCGTTGTCTAAAATAAAAGTGGTTTCACGTTCATATTCACATGGGTTGAATAGACTCAAATAATCCTTGCTTTGTGTGGATTTCTCTTTGAGCAGATTTTTTTTATATCTTTGAATTAGTTGGCAAACCTCACTCAGTTGTCTTTCCGAATCTTGATAGACTTGTGGAATGGATGAACCGGGTAATATATCATGGAATTCGTTTTTGAGTACTATTTCCCATAAATGATCAATCTTATCATGAGGATAATCTCGTGGGTCCTTCAAGATTGTAGAAAGGAATTCCAAAAGCACCAAGGCTTCTTCTGCTTGTTTGTGAAGTTTTTTTGTTCTGGCCTGCGACGTATAGGTGCCCCTGTGAAATTCAAGGTAAAGTTCATCATCCCAGACTTCCATTTGATTCAAGTACTCAAGGTTTTTTTCAAAATGCTCTTTTGCTGTCATCTGCTCGATTTGGGGCAAACCGGGCATATTCCTGAGGATTTCGTAATCTTCCATCATCTTATCTGTGGGACCGCCACCCCCATCACCGTAACCATATGTGATAAAACTAAGGGGAATTGTGACCTTTTCACGGTAATTCTCCCAGTTCTCGATGAGTGTTTTTGGATTCAAGACAGCATTATAACCCTGTTCGTTTTTAAAACTTCTATAAATCACTTCAGATCCGTCGATTCCGCGCCATATCATGGCATCATGAGGCAATGGATTTTTTTCATTCCACGTCAATTTTGTGGTGAAAAAGGAATCCATACCGGCACTTTTGAGAATTTGTGGTAGTGTCCACGGAAAACCAAAGACATCAGGCAACCAGGCTACTTTACAGTAGACACCAAAATGTTTCTTAAAAAAATGTTGCCCATAATAAACTTGCCTGATCAACGATTCTGGAGAGGGAATATTACAATCGTGTTCCACCCAAGCACCGCCAACTGGTTCCCATTTGCCCTGTTTAAAAAGATCTTGTATGGTTTCCATCATTTCTGGATAAGCCTCTAATACATCTTTGTACATTTGGGCGGATGATTGTGCAAAAACAAAGTGATCATATCGTTTGCACATGCTGATGGCGTTTGAGAAGGTCCGTGGGATTTTTCTTTTCGTTTCGGATATCGGCCATAACCAGGCATAATCAATGTGAGCGTGTCCGACGGCAGATATTTTCCCGTTTGATGGGAAAGCCCCTTTCAAGATGCTTAATCCCTCTGTTAAAATCTGTTCAGCCTGATTTATTCTTGAAGCCAATTTGGCTGACAGGTTTTGCCCTTGTGAATAATCAAGGTCTTCAGAGCAATATTTCTTCTGTATATAATCCCTTATGGAGGGATTATCCATAAGCGTTGTGGTATAACATTCGGTATCCCTTGCCACTCTCACATTTTTGAGGACCTTTTCCAATAACAAAAAGAGACTATCACTGAATTGTTTGTTCTCGCTAAAAAAGGCGGTTTCCAGACATATGTAAAGCTTATTTGCAAATTGTCTGATTCGTTTGTCGATTATCAACAGATGAGAGTGATCAAATTGTCTTTTTGTTGATTTTTCACCAAATAACAGATGTGGAACCACTTGTATGGATACCGTGTGATTTTTCGAGTCGGAGAATTGATTGAGATTGATTGTCTGATGGTAAGGATTCAATTCACCAAATGGTTTTCCATCAACGAATACAAGACTTTCGCCTCCGAACCAGGCATCCAACAACACATCTTCATCTTCAGTTCTTTGGGGAATTTTGAAAGTGTTTTCGAACCATACGGGTAATTCACTTGTATGCTCCCAACGGTGATTTTTAGAGCAATGTTGCCAACCTTCTGCCGGCGGGTATAAATGGTCACCAACGGCAAATTTCCAATGATCAACATTCATTCTTTTTTTTATGATTAAGGATACGATTTCATCTATTCTCTGCTCGATTCTGGCTTTTAAGGCCTCACGTTTTTCGTACATTTTTGCCTCCCAAATGATGACTTTTTTGACATTTAAAAATACAGGCATTTTCAAGCTCTAAAACGACTTCTATGTATTCAAAACCAGCCTGCTTAAACAATTGTATTTGAGTCTGTTTGCTGAACGGGATATCGACGTGGTAGTTGTACATATCCTTTATAGCATGGGCCTCTTTTATCTTGTGATAGCGGTCAAGTCTATCGGCCTCTTCTGAAGATTTCACTACATAATCTGCCTCGATATAACTTCCCTTATCCTTAAGCGTATTAAAGATTTTCTGATATACAATCACTTTTTCTGCCTTTGTTAAATGATGTAAAGTCATCACGGATAAAGCATAATCATATTCTTTTTCAGGAAAGGGTATTTCTAAATAAGAACCCAATATCAAAGTTATTTGTTCCTTTTTGGCAGTGTATTTCTTGACAAGACAATCCAACATTTCCTGGGAAAGATCAATTCCCGTTACAAATGCGTTAGGGGCTTTTTGAAAAACAGCCTCAAGTTCCAGTCCGGTACCACATCCAAGATCCAAAAGATTGACAGGCTTTTGAGCTTGTTCAAGGGGGTTTGCGACTATTGTATAGATTTGTTCGAAATCATCTACATTCAACTGCATATGTTCATCATATCCGTCCACACGAGCCTTAAAAAAATCCCTCATCTTTTCAGGTTTAACCATGATACATCTCCCATATAAAAATATGATTTATTATACCAGAAACAAAAGGTTTGATAAGATTTTATGGATTTGGGTTTTACAAGTGCAGGGGTTTAGGATCTGGGGTGTAGGGTTTAGAAAGAAGGCGAAGACATATCTGCTTTAGATAGAATAAGATAAAACCGTAGGACCAAGGGATGATAAAGAAATTCTGGGTCTTTCCACTTATGGTAGAACAAACTCAGTCATTAGGAGCAAGGGGTGGG
>CAYUYU010000135.1:0-7124 GCA_964449405.1 uncultured Thermotogaceae bacterium | reverse complement strand
ATTGAACCAACTGATTTCCAGGGCCATCTCTTCCGATCAGGTGGTGGACATCCTGACATCAGTGGGCCTGAACAAACCCAACATCGCCATCCTTTCTGACGAGTTTCTGGAGGAAGTCCGGGGGATGAAGCAGAAGAACCTGTCGGTTGAATTGTTGAACCGGCTGTTAAAAGGCACGATCAAAGGCTTTTCCAGACGCAATCTGGTTCAGTCTAAAAAGTTCTCCGAACTGTTGGAAGCCTCTATTAGAAAGTATCAAAACCGAACCATCGAAACCACACAAGTCATCATGGAACTCATCGAACTGGCCCAAAAAATCAGCGAAGCGGAAAAAAGAGGCGAAACCACCGGCCTAAGTGAAGACGAACTGGCCTTTTACGACGCCCTGGCCGACAACGAATCCGCCAAAGAAGTCATGGGCGATGACATCTTAAAACAAATCGCCAGAGATTTGACCAAATCCATCAAAAACAACATCACCATCGACTGGACCATCCGAGACAGTGTCCAGGCCAAGATGCGGATGACGGTCAAGAAGCTCTTGAAAAAATACGGTTATCCACCGGATAAAACCCCTCATGCCGTGGCGGTTGTTCTGGAGCAGACGAAGTTGATGTGTGAGAATGAGAGCCGGTGATTTTTGAGAAAGAGAAGGATGATACCGCACCTTCTCTTTTTTGGCTCTTGAAGCCTCACACTCCTTTATTACAAATAATCAAAAGCCCGTTTTCTTTTAGCCTCTCTTTTGTTCCTTTTGTGTATCCAGTTTCAGAAAAAGTCATGAAAATGGCCTTTGGTTCTTCTTTTTTTGATGGAATTTGAAAGGGCTATCCATCGATTGGCATCACGTTTTCCATATTTTTCTTTTTTGTTTTTGATGTCGATATTGATTGTTGTCTTTAGTGGGGTTTTAGCGGTTATGAGCAAATCAATTTCATAGGTTTTGAAACCTATCTTTTTGAAGATTCTTTCCTCGATTTTTTCGGGGTAGATGGTGATGTTTGTTCCGTTTTAAGTCGAATAGAAAAATAAAATGGATCACTGTTATTGAATCTTTAATCTCTTTTTGATAAGCGCTCCAAAAAACATTGAACAACCTTTGGAGAAAAGCTGTTTTCGCCTTTTTTCGCCTGGAAATTATCGTCTGGTTTTGGTGTAAATTTTTTCCAAATCCTGATACCAAATTCCCAAAAAATAGTCAAATTCCTTCTTTCTGCCCACAAACAAATCCATGTTTCCGATAATTTCAGGCAAGGCATAAACCATCTTCTTTGGCATTTTGAACAATTCAATCACCTCTTGATAGAAAGAGATTATGGCTGGCATTAACCCTTTTAGGTTTATAGCACAGCTATAAAACATAAGGGGAACAGACGAATCTGGTGTGTGAAAATGGGGCGATGGGAGTGTTGAGGTTTCAATACACTGTTTAAACGAAATGAAGGCTTTGTCAGGCATATATGAGCATCTTGTGGATAATAAGGAATACTAATAATTATTGAAATGTAACGGAAAATAATATATACTATTCAAAATAAGTAAAAGGTTCGTGATCGTCATGAAAAAACCGGCATCATCAAATAATTCCATTTCCAGCGATTCTCTTATTGATCATCTTCAAGCCAGTATTTTTCTGGTTGATGTTGAGCTTGATGGGACTTTCAGATATTCAAAGATTAACAAAATCCACGAAGAAGCGACGGGCTATTCTAATGAGTTCCTGCTTGGGAAATCTCCTATAGAGGCTCTTGGTGAGGAACAGGGTGGTATAATTGAGGGCAATTATCAGCGATGTCTGGAAAAAGGTGAACCGATTGCTTATGAAGAAGTTCTTGATTTTCCGGCGGGTAAAAAAAGCTGGCTAACAAAACTCTCCCCTATTTGGGAAGATGAAAGAATTATCCAAATAGCCGGTGTTTCAACTGATATTAGTAAAATCAAGAAGCACGAAGAAGCTTTGAAAGAACTTTACCAAAAAACCAGCACGGCTCTATCCACCGGAAAATTGGCATGGTGGGAGATGGAACTTCCCTCGGGGAAGGTCTGGTTTGATGACAGAAAAGCAGAAATGCTTGGGTTTTCTCCGAAAGAGTTCCACCATTATGAAGATTTCACAAAATTAGTACACCCAGAGGACTATGAAAAAACCATGCAGGCCATGCGGGATTTTCTTGAGAATAAAAAGGCACTTTATGAAGTGGAATATAGAATCAAGAATAAATCAGGAGACTATGTTTGGTTTAGGGATGTTGGAAATAGTTTTAAAAAGGATGATGAAAGCGAAAAACTGATCGTCATGGGAATCGTTCAGGATATCAATGCCCAAAAAGTTGCCGAGAAGAGATTGCACGAAAAGAGAGATCTTCTGAGGATTACCTTCAATTCCATAGGTGATGCCATTATATCAACAGATACAATGGACTATATTGTTGAGATGAACAAAGCAGCCGAACAATTAACCGGGTGGTCCATCGACTTGGCTATTGGTAAGCCCTTCAAAGAAATAATTAAACTATTTGGCCCAATAATGGAAGAAAAATTGTCTTCCGTCGGTCACGCCATTCTAATAACAAAAGATGGAAACAAAAAACAAGTAATTCTTTCAGAAACACCCATAAAGGATGCTGAAGAAAAAATTTATGGGAAAATTAGGATTTTCAGGGATATTACAAACGAACAAAAGATGAAGGAACGACTTGAACTGGCCATGGACTCAGGAGAACACGGATTCTGGGATTATAACCTTGAAACAAATGAGAGTTATTACAGTCCCGGCTATTTTAGAATGCTGGGTTATCTGCCGGATGAACTTCCTATGAAACCTGAAACCTGGCATGAATTGATTCATCCGGAAGATCGGAAAGCGTTTCTACCCGAGATTGAAGCTGACGTGGCAAAGAGTCAGCCCTATCAAAAAGAAATCAGAATGCGGTGTAAGGATGGCAGCTATAAATGGATTTCTGTCAGGGGAAACACTTATACACACAATGAAAGTGGCAAACCATCTCGTGTTGTAGGCATTCATGTGGATATTGACGAATTAAAACGAAAAACCGAGGCTCTGAAAGAATCCCATCGAATGGCCAAAATGGGGCGTTGGGATTATTATCACAAAACAGATGATCTTCAATGGAGTGAGGAAATTTTAGAGATTTTCGAGTTGGATTCTAATTATTCTGATACAAGTTACGAAACTTTTTTAAAAAAAGTTCATCCTGAAGATCAACAAGAAGTGGACCAAGCATGGAAAGAGTCCTTGATCTATCATCATCCCTATAACATCGAACATCGGTTGCTCATGGATGATGGGCGAATCAAGTGGGTGAAGGAATATTGCTATACAGATTATGACCACGAAGAGGTTCCTCATCATTCAGTGGGTATCATGCAGGACATCACCGAACAAAAAACAATGGAGTTGGAGCTTCGAAAGAGTGAAGCCAAATTCCGAAAGTTATTCCAAAAACATCTTGCTGTCCAACTGATTATTGATCCTCAAACCTTAGACATAGTGGATGCCAATGAAGCGGCCGCTGATTTTTATGGGTATACAAAAACGGAACTGAAGCAGATGAGAGTTTCCCAAATCAACATCATGTCGGCCGAAGAAGTTTCCAAAGAAATGAAAAAGGCACAAGACAATCAACGGGTTTATTTCCAATTTAAACATAGGTTGGCTAACGGAGAAATTAGAGATGTTGAAATCTTTAGTAATCAGCTTGAAATTGAGGGTAAAACAGTTATTCACTCCATTATTCACGACATTACCGACAAAAAAAAATATGAAGATGAATTGATTGAGGCCAAACATCTGGCAGAGGCAGCCAATATTGCAAAAAGTGAATTTTTGGCTACCATGAGTCATGAGCTCAGGACCCCTCTGAATGGTGTAATTGGATTCAGTGGGATTCTTAAAAACACTGAACTGTCAAATGAACAGAATCGTTACTTAGACATTGTGCTTTCATCCGCTAAAAGTCTATTGGTAATCATCAGTGATATTCTTGACTATTCAAATATTGAGGCTAATAAATTCAGCGTGCAACTTGAACAGACCAATTTAAAAAGCTTTATCAAAAAAACATGTTCAATTATCCGGCAAAAAGCAGTAAGAAAAGGGTTAACGTTTACTTTAAATATCGATGAAAATATTCCTCAATCAGTTGAAGTGGATAACGGGAAACTGAGACAGGTTATTTTGAATCTTTTATCAAATGCCATTAAGTTTACTGAAAAAGGGAATGTTGGCGTTACAGTAAATCTGATGGAAAAACAGGATCAGCAAGCCAAAGTCCTCTTTAAAGTTTCGGATACAGGGATTGGTGTAAAGGAAAATGAACAGGAAATGATCTTTGATGCCTTTCAACAAGCGGATATGTCCAACACCAGAAAATTTGGAGGAACCGGTCTGGGACTAACGATTAGCAGTGCCCTATTGCAGAAAATGGGTAGCACCTTAGCGTTTAAAAGCAAGTACGGAAAAGGCAGCGAATTTCAGTTTGAACTACTCTTGCCTTTCGATCGGGAAGAAGAAACCATAATTGTTAGCAGTGATACTGACAAAAAACCAAAAACCCCATCTTCCAAAAAAAAGAAAGTACTCATTGCTGAAGATAATCAGGTGAATATGAACTATGCTCAAACAGCGTTTACCATGTTATCAAAAGACCTCCAAATCATTCAAGCCAAAGACGGAAAAGAAGCCTATAAGCTTTTTTTGGAACACAACCCCGATCTCATTCTCATGGATATCATCATGCCCTACATTGATGGTTATCAGGCGACCGCCATGATCAGAAACCGGAACAAAACAGTTCCCGTCATCGCCATGACTGCCAAAGCTTTACAAGAGGACAAAGAAGCTTGTCTGAGGGCGGGGATGAATGAATACATTACCAAACCCGTTTCTTTTGAAAAACTAAAGGATATTTTGAAAAAGTATTTAGGCTAAATAGGCACAGTTCCTTTACTACCTTCTACCGCTCAACCTTATCCCAACTTTCGAGTAAAACCGATACAAGCAAGAAAAAAAGGGGGACCTCATTTTTTTTTTTAGGCCACAAGGTGACAAAATGACAATCCTCGCGTGAAACTGAGGGAACAGGGCACTTGATACTCAAATCAAGCATCCTGTCCCCTCTCTGTCTTACTAATTTACAACGAATAAATTATTGAAAAGACAATCGTAAAATTTCATAGTTTTTTTAACTTTCTCTATGGTATTATTAAATTCACTGACCATAGACACAGCTTGAAATATGACTTAATTTTTCCTGGTTATCTATAGGAGTACTTAGCAAGTGAAAAGAGCTGTTAACGGCTTATTTGAGATATCCTTAAGACATGATCTTAACTTTTTAATAAGTAAAAAAACGGGGGTAATTTAATGCTCAGTTTTGAAAAAGTGATGGAACAATCGGGGTTGGGATTCGCAAGACATAAAGTGATCTACGATAAAGAAGGAAAACCAGTGGATTATTACTTTCTTTCTGTCAATCCGGCCTTTGAAAGACTCACAGGCTTGAAGAAAAAAGAACTTCTAAACCGTCGGATTACTGAAGTAATGCCCAAGATCACAGAAGGGAATTTTGACTGGATTGATTTTTACGGTCAAATTGCTTCAAATGGAGAAAGACATGTTTTTGAGCAGTATTCCGCTCCCCTTGACAGATGGTATCGTGTGGAAGCCTTCTCATACGAACAAGGCTACTTTACCACTGTTTTTGTGGACATCACCCATGAACGAGAGCTGGTCGAAGCATCAAAGTCTTTCTTGGATGATAGGGAAGGGTCCAATACATACGAAGAGATCACTCATCGGATGAGAAGAATCACCGGAGCGAAATTTGTGGCATTGAACCTCTTCCTGGAAGAGCAAGGGAAATTCAGGACTTCAGCTCTCGCCGGTGTTGCAGCCTCTTGGCAAAAGGACTTGGGGTTTCTTGGTTTTAATCTGTTCGAGAAAGAATGGACATCCGATCCCGGATGTGCTGAACGGATCAGGGAAAATACTGTGGCCACTTTTGACCATTTGCATGAGCTGACGGGGGACTTCATTTCAAAGAATGCCATCCGACTGATTGACAAGACCTTCAAGCTTGGAAAAGTGGCCGTTATTAAAATCACCCAAGCTGAACGGATTCTTGGTGACTTTACAATCATCCTTTCGAATGAAAGGGAATTACAAAACGAAAAAGAAGCCGTCATTTATGCAGACATGGTGGGGATGCTCATCGAAAAGCGCAACAAAAAACGAGAACTTAACGAGAGTGAAGATCGTTTCAGCCGAGCCATTGAAGGAACTGGTGCCGGTTTGTGGGATTGGGATATGGTCAAGAACAAGGTCTTTTTTTCCAAACGATGGAAAAGCATGTTGGGTTACGAAGATCATGAAGTCGTTAATGATTTTTCAGGCTGGAAAAATCTTTGGCATCCCGAAGACGCCCCTCGAATCGAGAAGTCCATAAAGGATTTTTTAGAAAACAAAACAGATGTTTATGAGATCGAGCATCGACTACGGCACAAGGATGGCAGCTGGCATTGGATCATTACTCGAGGCGATATCCAAAAAGACGCAACGGGAAAGGCCATTCGCTGGACGGGAACCAATATCGATATTACGGCACGCAAACAAATGGAAAACAAATTATCTGAGCAGACAGCCCTTTTGCTCAAGATCTTTAACGCCTTCCCCGGCTTCATCGGTCTGAAAGACCAATCAGGACGTTTTCTCATGGTTAACAAGACTTTGTCCGTTCAATGGGGCATCAAACCGGAAGAGATGATTGGGAAAACGGATGTTGATCTCCTTGGCGATATCCCGGAAGCACGCCAATATATGGAAGATGACCAAGAGGTGCTCCAATCAGGACGTGAAAAGGTCGTGTTCGCTGAACCCGTTCCAACGCACGATGGTCAGATGCGATGGTTCACGACCATGAAACTACCGTTTATTGCCCCTGGCACAAAAGAGAAGTCACTTCTTTTCATTGCATTGGATATCAGTGATCAAAAGAAACTCGAGCTTATGCTGCAGAAGCAAAGTGATGAACTAAAGGCAAGCAACGAGGAAATGGAAGCCATGAACGAAGAGCTCAAAGAAAGCATGGAAGAAGCCAAAAAAG
>CAYUYU010000134.1:3330-7135 GCA_964449405.1 uncultured Thermotogaceae bacterium | reverse complement strand
GGGGTATATCGGCTTTTTAATGGGCGATACAAAATCTCAATGGACTAAAATCATTAAATCATTGGGTTTTATCCTTGGACTTAGTATCATCTTTATCGGCTTAGGTGCATTATCCGGACTCATAGGTTCAGCTTTGTCCCAATTCCAATTTTGGATCTCACTTTTCGGTGGGGCATTCATCATTATCCTTGCCCTAACTTATTTAAATTGGATCAAATTACCCTCTTTCACCATTTTTAAAAAAAACACCGGTCAACATAAGGCCACTGGTTTTTGGAGTGCTGTGTTACTGGGTATCTTGATTTCATTTGTTTGGGTCCCGTGTGTCAGTCCGGTCTTAGGCTCCATCTTAGTCATTGCAGCCAACTCTACAGATATTCTCAAAGGAACGGCACTTCTGACGGTGTATTCTTTGGGAATGGGAATTCCTTTATTTCTTTTAGCCATGTTTGTTGGTGTCATCTATAAATACATGCCAAAGATCATGCAGTATGAATCGTTGCTTAAAAAGATAGGCGGTGTTTTACTGCTGGTAGTTGGCGTTTTGATGATGACCGGTCAGTTAAACAATCTCCAAATCTAATCTGATATGCCTGTGGGCTTTTTCATGTGGGAATGCTTTCAGCTTAAAAGTCAGTTTATATGGTAGAATAAAGAAAATTATCCTACAGGAAATGATTTTTGTGACAAGTAATTTGTTTGATACTATACGTCAATGTTTTTTAAATAAAACCAAAGGCAAACAAAGCGACTTTTTATATTTTACCATCAAAAAGAATTTTCCGAAATTGTTTCTGTTCATGTTGTTGTTGATCTTTGTCTTAATTTTAGTTTTAATTGCAGCGGATATCAACAACGAATATTCCGATATTATTTGGGCCCATTCACTTCTGCTGATATTCTCAACATCATGGATATTCTTACTAAATATCAAAAGAAAGACCCTGAATCGTAGATCACAATGGTTATTTTTTGTTCCTGCCATCATCCTTCTGGTATATATCAGTTATCTGCTTGGTCATTACTCCTACCGAGCAGTTTTCTTTTCTCTCTACACCACCATCATTTTTGTTTTATCCATCATTTATACTGCAAAGTGGCAGACAACTGCTCTGCTTTTCTTAGGAAGTGTTGTTTATCTGCATTTTTTAACTCCATACGGAAAAACGGGGCCCTCTAACTACACTTTTTCCAATATCTTGATCATCAGTATCATTGTTATCATCGCCTGGTTTTTTTCAAGGATGGTCTATCGCATCTATAAAAACGAGTATGAATCACAACAACAAATCATGGATATAACAAAGACCTTAGAAAATGAAAGGGAAAGCAATAACCGCTTAAAAGAAGAAGTCCGTAATCTTAAAGACGATTTCAATCAACGGATAAATGAACGGACAATAGAATTGAATAAGGAAAAATTGAAAGCGGGAGAATCTGACAGTACAAAGGCTTTATTTTTGGCTAATATGAGTCATGAACTCAGAACGCCACTTTCAGGTATCATCGGAACTTTGGAGATATTGTCCGAACAAGATATCACAAATGAGGAAAGAAAATCTTTGATTCGTATGGCTTTGGAATCTTCTGCTGAATTAAAGCGTATTATTGATGAATTGCTGGAAATTAGCCGATTAAGAGCCGGACATTTCGAAATATCGGAGATCGAGTTTAATCCCAAGCGTCTTTTTCGACAATCCATCGATTTGTTTCAGTCATCCGCGAAAGAAAAAGGGTTAACTTTTCAAGCAGATTTGGAAAATCTTCCAAAAAAGATAATCAGTGATCCCAATAGAATCAAACAAATCGTTGATAACTTGTTGGGAAATGCGATTAAATTCACCCAAGAAGGGTTTGTTCATTCATCATTGAAAGTAAAAAATCATGAGCAAACGGGTGATTCTTTAATCATTGTCATTGAAGATAGCGGAATTGGCATGGACGACAAAACTCAACAAAGGCTCTTCGATTATTTCTATCAAGAAGACAGTTCACTTCAAAAAAAGTATCCCGGAATCGGACTTGGACTCACATTGGTGAAACACTATGTCCAACAATTTGAAGGGGTTATCAATTTGGCAAGTAATAAACAAAAAGGTACTCGTTTTGAAGTCATCATCCCCATCAAACGAGCCGGAACATCTAACAAAGAAAGTGAACAGTTAGAAAAAAAACGACTGTTCATAGGCATTCTCAAATCAGTTATGATTGTGGAAGATAACCGAATCAACCGTTTTATTCTAAAAAAAATTCTACAAGAATATCATTTAACAGTCTATGAAGCTGAAAATGGAAAAAAAGCCGTTGAGATCTTCAAAGAAAAACAAATTGACCTCATTTTCATGGATATTCAGATGCCCATTATGGACGGTTATGAAGCCATGCAAGAAATTCATAAAATTAAAAGGGGAATGGAAATTCCCATCATTGCCATTACCGGCTATGCTTCTGCTGAAGATAAAAAACGTATTATGAACATGGGTTTTGATGATTATCTGGCAAAACCTTTTGAAAAAGAGGATATTATTCATTGCATACAAAAAACAGAAAAAGGAGAATATGATGAAAATGAAAGTAGCGAACATAACGAAGACCATTAAGCAATTGTGTTCTATTCCAAGTCCAACCGGTTTCACAAAGGTGATTGAAGATCATTTGAAGGTGCTATTTATGGAAATGGGATATCCGGTTTACCAAACCAAAAAAGGAAGTGTCAGAGTTAACATAGGCGGTGAAGGTAATCCTTTGTTGCTTTCAGCTCATATCGATACATTGGGAGCCATGGTAAAAGCGATCAAAGATAACGGCAGGCTTCGCATAACCAAAATAGGCGGTTTTCCAGAAAACAACATTGAAGGGGAAAACTGCATCGTTCATACGAGAGAAGGACAAACATACACCGGAACAATTCAATTGACCCATTCTTCCGTTCATGTGTATGATGATGTCAACAGTCTTAAACGAGATGACACCACAGTTGAAGTGGTAATTGATGAAGTGGTTAAAAATAGACAAGAGACAAAAAAACTGGGAATCATGGCCGGGGATTTCATTTCCTTCGATCCCAGAACGGTTGTGACTGAATCCGGTTTCATCAAAAGCAGGCATTTGGATGATAAGGCAAGCGCCGCCATCTTGATTGAATTGGCAAAAGCCGTTAAAGAAGAAAAAATCAAACTATCCAGACGTGTGGAACTCCTCTTTACCAATTACGAAGAAGTGGGACACGGAGCTTCCGCTGGGATTCCAGATGATATTGACGAAATGATCGCTGTTGATATGGGGGCTGTAGGGGATGACTTGAAAACCGACGAAACATGTGTGTCCATTTGCGCTAAAGACTCCAATGGTCCATATGATTATCGTTTAACCACAAAACTCATTCAAATCGCCAAAGAAAAGAACCTCACCTTTGCTGTAGATAGCTATCCACATTACGGATCCGATGCCGGAGCAGCACTAAGATCGGGAATGGACGCATCCTTTGCACTGATAGGACCGGGAGTTTCCGCCTCTCATGGCTACGAGAGAACCCATCAAAAAGGATTGGAAAATACGTATAAGTTACTTTTGGAATTGATATAAAAGAAAAATCCAAAACAAAACCAGAGAGGGGGGCGATTCACGAATCGCCCATTTTACAAATGGATATTTTGAAACTTCTTAGTACGAACTAACATGCTTACAAAATCATTATATACACAAATAAACAATCTACCGATAAATATTAAGCAAAATCAAGAAAAACCCAGAAAATTAAAGCTTAAAACTTTTAATCGCTTATAATCCTTGAAAATCAGATTTG
>CAYUYU010000134.1:0-3230 GCA_964449405.1 uncultured Thermotogaceae bacterium | reverse complement strand
AGAAAATTAAAGCTTAAAACTTTTAATCGCTTATAATCCTTGAAAATCAGATTTGGATAGCAGAATGTTATCTGTTATGATAATACCGTTAACGGTAACGGTAAGGATAAATGAAGTTTAAAGATGAGGTGTGTGACTTGAAAAGGATTACACTGAAAGACATTGCCAAGAAGGTTGGCGTCTCTCAAATGACCGTTTCGAGGGTTTTAAACAATCGACCTGATGTGAATCCACAGACGCGAGATCGGATTCAGGAAATAGTCAGTGAAATGGGGTATGTTCCCAATACCAACGCCAGAGCGCTAAAAGGAGCAAAGACCAATCGTATTGGTATTGTTGTTTCAGATATTCGAAATCCCTTTTATTCAGAATTGGTTGGAGATTTGGAAGATATCGCAGGAGAATACGGATTATCTGTCATTGTCACGGACACCAATAAAAAACTTGAAACGGAAGTTTCGGCAATTCGTCTGATGGAGCTTAATTCAGTGGATTATATGATTCTTGCACCGGAAGGATATAAATCAGATCATCTGGATTTATTGCGAGAGAGGGGATTTGATTTTCTTTCCTTTGGTGTCCATTTTGAAGACAAAAATTATCCGGAAGTTTATACGGATGATTATGAAGGTGGAAAAAGTGTGGGGTCCTATTTTGGAGAAATTGGAGTGAAACATCCCTTATTGCTGATGGGCAATCCCAGAAAAACCAACACCATCGACAGAGAAAGCGGATTTTTGACCGGATTTGAGGCATCAGGGGGGAATCCAGCTGATGTGATCATCGAACATCTTTCTGTCAACGTGACATTCAGTGAGGCATTTTTTCTTCAAAAAAAGGACGCTTTTAATTTTGACAGTGTCTTTTGTTACAACGATTTAATGGCCATGGGTGCCATATCGGCATTCAGGAAACTGGAAATTATTCCGGGAAAAGATATTCCCATCATTGGCTATGATGATGTATTTTATGCAAAGGTTCTTGGCTTGTCAACGGTAAAAATCCCCATCAAAGAAATGATCAGGAAATCAGTGGAAATCATTATCAACAACAAGAGAGAAAAGGCTCAATTCAAAACGAGTCTCATAATTAGAGAAACCGCATGAAAAAGCGGCAAAATAAACGGAGGTGTCAAGAATGAATTTTAGAAGATTTTTGTTGATCGGATTATTGGTATTCTTGGTAACCGCATCATTTGCAGCAGAATTGGTTATCAACTCAAATGCCGGTGACCCTGAGCCAAAGCGAGTAACAAAGTTGGTCGTCGAGATGTTTGAAGAGAAGTATCCGGATATTGATGTTACATTGAACATCTTCTCTCACGAAGATTTTAAAACCCTTTTAAGAACTTGGTTGGGTGCAAAGGAAGGTCCGGATGTTGTCACGTGGTTTGCTGGAGAAAGAATGAGATACTTTGCATCAAGAGACTTAATCACTCCTTTGAACGAGGTCTTTGATGACAGGGCATTTGATGAGTATTTTCCAAATGCGTTTAAAAGTTCCTGTTCCTACAACGATAACGTTTACATGGTTCCAGAATCCTGGTACTGGTGGGCTGTATATTACAAAACGTCCTTGTTTGAAGACTACGGAGTGGAAACGCCTAAGACATGGGAAGAATTCTTAGACGTTTGTGAATTCTTCAAAGAAGAAGGCATCACACCGATTACCATTGGAACAAAGTACCTCTGGACATCCGCAGCATGGTTTGACTATTTCAACATGAGAGTCAATGGGCTTGACTGGTACATAGACCTTTTAGATGGAAATGTTGCGTATAACGATGAAAAAATAAAGGATGCCATGGAATATTGGCAGGTTCTTGTTGACAACGAATACTTCCTTGAAGAACACAGTTCGCTCAGTTGGCAGGAAGCTTTGAACCGATTGGTTACCGATGATGCGGCCATGTACCTGATGGGTCAATTCTTGAAAGACTCCACACCGGAAGGTATGAGAGATGATATGGACTTCTTCAGATTCCCAATTATTGATCCTGACATGCCAGTTTACGAGGAAACTCCAATCGATGGATGGATGATTCCAAAGAACGGAAAGAACAGAGATTCCGCAGTGAAATGGATGAAATTCATTGCCAGCGACGAAGTACAGACAAAAATCTCCAAAGAACTGGGAAGATTGGCTGCCAACAAAAACGTTCCTGCGCCGGATGCACATGCACAGAAGGGACTTGACATGATCTTGGATTCTGATGGCGTTATGGGTTTCTATGACAGAGACACCAATCCTGAAATGGCTAATGTGGGTATGAACGGTTTTGTTGAATTCATGATGTATCCAGAGAACATAGATGGCATCTTAGACAACCTTGAAAACGAGAGACAGAGAATCTTTGAATAAGCGTTAGTCTATTATCTAATAATCTCATTGTTTAAAGGACGCACATGCGTGCGTCCTTTATAAATCAATCTGTAACATCAAAGAGGTGACCGAGTTGAGAGTATCAAAAAAAAGATGGTGGGTCCCATGGGCCTTTTTGGCAGTACCTCTTTTTATGTATGTTTTATGGGTTCTGGCTCCTATTGTTCAGACCTTTTTGGTTAGTTTCACAAAATGGGATGGGATGTCCGCCACAAAGGAATATGTCGCATTTGATAATTTTATTCGATTGTTTCAGAATAGAGTTTTCTGGACATCATTAAAAAACAACATGTACTGGCTGATATTGTTTGTAGGAATTCCGGTTCCATTTGGACTTTTAATTGCCATGTTGTTTGATATGAAATTGCCGGGTAACAAGATATTCAAGACGTTGTTTTACCTGTCGATGACATTGTCATTTGTCGTTATCGCACAAATTTGGTCGTGGATATTCGAACCCAGACGAGGTGCATTAAGTACATTTTTCAAAAACCTGGGGATTGAAAATCTGGCACAAATTCAACAAGGGCTTGCTGTTTTCTTGCTTTTCATCGCCTTACCGGTGGCATTGGGCTTTTTTATCGGCTGGTTGTTCAACCGAAAGTTGGAATACAGAAGTACCAGAAAACGCTGGGGAGTAAGACTGTCCGCGTTGGCCGTGATGTTAATTACCTCATTCATCGTATACCGAATAACCGGATTCGAAGTGGAGACTTCAAGGACGGCTGAAAGGGGATTTCCCTGGTTAAGTGATCCGGATTTTGTTACCTTTTCTCTGATTTTTGCCGCTATTTGGAGACAGATTCCCTATGTCATGGTGTTGTATCTGGCAGGATTAAAGAACGTCC
>CAYUYU010000133.1:0-7188 GCA_964449405.1 uncultured Thermotogaceae bacterium | reverse complement strand
CTGCCAGTGCAAATCCAAGCCCAGCTGAAAGCCCCTGGCCCAAATTACCGGTGGTCCACTCGACGCCAGGAATCCCTCGTGTGATGTGACCTTCAAACATCGTATTGACATGTCTGAAACCCGCAATGGCTTCATCAACATCGAAGTAACCCATCCTGCCTAAGACTGAATAAACGCCGGGAGACGTATGACCGTGACTGATCACGATCCGGTCCCGTTCTTTTTTCCACGGGGTCTTTGGAAATATATTCGCAAAATGATACACCGCCAGATAAATTTCCATGGATGATAGCGACCCTCCCGGATGACCAGAATTTGCAAGCGTTGTCATCTTCAACACATCGCCCCTGCATTGTGTGGCCATTTTTTTGAATTTGTCAATATCTTTATCAGAAAAATTCTTTGTCATATGCCCCATCTTTTTCACCTCTTTTTAAATTTTTTATACTGAAGAACATTATACATCATTCTTTTAATTTACAGAAAATTAAGAATTTTTGGCCATTTTTTGATTCATTTTGTCAGGAGATATGTTATAATTAAGCGGATACTTAAATATACTTGTAAGGGGCTGATTTTTACTTGAAAATCATAGAAGTTAAGCAACTTAAAAAAACGTTTGATGATTTTACAGCGGTAAACGGTATTGATTTTTCTATAGAGAAAGGGGAACTTTTTGGATTTCTGGGACCAAACGGAGCGGGTAAAACCACAACGATTAACATGTTAACCGGACTGGCCAAGCCTACTGAAGGCTTTATTTCCATAGCTGGTATTGATGCAACCAGACATATCAAAAAGGCTCAGGGGAAAATTGGCATTGTACCAGATGAAAGCAATTTGTACATGGAAATGAACGGGTTTGACAATCTGTGTTTTTGTGCGTCGCTTTATGGATTAAAAAAAACCCAGCGGGAAAAGAAGGCAAGAAAACTGTTAGAACAATTCAAGTTGGACGACACGGGAAAAAGGCCATTTAAAGCTTATTCAAAAGGCATGAAGAGAAAACTCACCATCGCTGCAGGCATTATCCATGATCCTGATATTTTGTTCCTTGACGAACCCACTACGGGAATAGACGTGGAAAGCGCTCGACAAATCAGAAGATTAATCGATGAGCTGCACCGATCGGGAACTACAATCTTTTTAACCACACATTATATCGAAGAAGCGCAAAGGCTATGTGACAGAATTGCCTTCATCGTTAAGGGAGCAATTATTAAAACCGGATCGGTACAAGATTTGATGAAAGAAGCTCAAGAAGAAAATGTTGTGGAGTTTTCCCTGAATAAAATCTCTCAAAATGTATACTTGAAAATAGCCGATGCTTTTCCGCAAGCAAGGATTGAACCTTTCGCTAATAAAAAGATTCGAATATGCACGTCCAAACAAATAGAACTGATGCCCATTATGCAATATTTTAACGATAATGGCATTAAAGTCTTTGAGGCAAAACTCATCGAGCCTTCCCTTGAAGAGGTCTTTGTAAAAGTAACCGGGATCGAGGCAACAAAAATGAAAGTGGAAAAAGAAGGTGGTCGAGGATGATTCAATTGCGAGCCTACTGGAGTATTCTCATAAAAGACATGAAAACTTATTATCTGAAACCACCCAACATCAGCTGGGGTATTGTTTTTCCGGTTGCTTGGACGTTGATGTTTTTAATCCGATCTCAAACGGATGTGGATATCAAATCCATTCTTCCCGGCGTGATGGCCATGTCCATCCTTTTCGGAACAACATCGATGTTGGCAGTTACCATCACCTTCGAAAAAAAGCATCGCTCATTTGAACGGCTTCTTTTATCTCCTATAAGCCTGAATCTATTAATGCTTGCCAAGACCAGTGGTGCTATTCTCTTTGGGATTGTAAATGCCTTTATTCCCGTACTGTTTGCCGCTTTCATCATGGACCTTGGCGGAATCAACTGGCTTCTCGTTTTCACGGGGGTACTTTTAATATCCATCACATCAACATTTTTGGGCCTTTTTATCGCCGTATCCGCCAAAGAGGTCTTTGAAGCCCAAACCTATTCAAACTTTTTTCGTTTTCCCATGATCTTCCTATGCGGACTGTTCTTCCCAATAACCGATATCCCGGTGCTCATCAGACCCTTATCATATCTCTTGCCTTTGACTTATGGTGCCGATATCCTGAAATATCAGATAAACAACGAAGGGCTGTTTGCCCAATGGGTTAACTTCTTGTTATTGTTTGTTTTTGCTGCCTTTTTATTTATGCTCAGCATAAAAAGCATTAAAAAGAAATGGATTTATTAAGGGCTAATACCCGATAGTGGTTTTTCATAAAACTCATTTACCCGCTGATTCCATGCTATAATGACATATTCAATCATGCCAAAGGATGTATTCCTGTGAAAAAGATTAAAAAAATGGTCTATGAAAAAGAATTAAGGAAACTTCAGATTGAATTGGTCAAGCTTCAAAGATGGGTCAAGGAAAAGGGACTCAAGGTGGTCGTCATCTTTGAAGGACGTGATGCTGCGGGTAAAGGCGGGGTGATCAAACGCATCACAGAAAAGATGAACCCCAGAGTCTGTCGTGTGGTGGCTTTGGGGGTTCCCTCCGACAAGGAAAAAAAGCAATGGTATTTTCAGCGCTATGTCGCGCATTTACCGACCGCCGGTGAAATTGTTTTGTTTGATCGAAGTTGGTATAACCGTGCAGGTGTTGAAAAGGTGATGGGCTTTTGTACGGAAGAAGAATACCGCGAATTCTTGCGAAGCTGCCCGGAATTTGAGCGGATGCTAATCCGTTCCAATATCAAACTGATCAAATATTGGTTTTCCGTCAGTGATGAAGAGCAGGAAGAGCGATTTCAAGCCAGAATCAACGATCCCACCAAACGATGGAAAATCAGCCCTATGGATTTGGAAGCCCGTAAACGTTGGGTAGAATATTCAAAAGCAAAAGACGAGATGTTCAAATACACGGATATCAAACAATCACCATGGTTTGTGGTGAATGCCGATAACAAAAAAAATGCCCGATTAAACTGCATCCATCATTTTCTCAGTCAATTTGACTATCAGGAGTTACCGCCCAAAAAAATCAAACTCCCTCAAAGGCAGGACGATAAATATTATATCCGCCCTCCTCTTTCTGAGCAAACCTTTGTTCCAGAGGTTTATCCAAAGGATTAACCCGTATTAAGAACTTGCAAAATCACACCTGTCATCTTAATAGATGATTTAAATACAAGTTGTAAGAAAAAAGCCGTATAAAACTACGTTTCAACAAAACCGGTTAGCTTGGTTGACTTTTTTTGTTTAGTCATATATAATATATGTAGGACCGTTTATATTATATACTTTAATATGCTCTATGATATTGACAGATAACTAAAACAACTAAGGCGGTCGTACATGAAAAAACAACTTTTGATGCTTTTTTTAATTGCATTACTAATGGTGTTAACATTTGGAACGGATAAGGTGCTTGTTTATATTTCTGGGCCTGAAAAGATGGTTTCTAAGATTGAAAACGTCTTTGAAGAGAAATACGGGGACTTGATCGATGTCTTTCATACCGGATCCGGGCCACTGCAACAAAAGGTTTGGACAGAAATGATGGCGGGAACCATTCAAGCGGATATCATTTGGGGTGCTGAACCATTGATGTATTTTTCTTTGATGGAGGCAGGAGTTCTTCATCGCTATTATCCGCAACATTATGACACCCTGTATGATGAATTGAAGATTGGTAACGGTTATTTTACAGCCACCAGTATTCGATATGGAACGATAATAGTCAATCGGAACATGTTGCCTGAAGAAAACCTTCCAACCTCTTGGTCTGATCTAAAGAGGCCTATCTACACTAACAAAATAACCATGGCAAATGCCTCACAGTCCGCCATGGCATTTGCGCTTTTTGCAGGCTTATCCGAGGTAGACGGGGGAAAGGACATACTCCATTCAATGGGACAAAATAGTGTTTTCGTGACGAGGATGAATATGGACGCCATCTCCCTGGTACAATCCGGTGATAAAGCCATATGTATTGCACCCAGTGATGGGGCATACAGACTGATGAAAAGCCAGAAATCAAAAGAACTGGACCCGGTTCTTGAAATTCGATGGCCTAAAGAAGGGGCTTTCCTTATTCAACGACCCATAGCGCTTGTTAACAAAAAGCGAAGTGAAGAACAGTTAAAAATAGCCAAACAGTTTATGGACTTTTCTTTATCAGAAGAATGTCAAAAGCTGTCTGCACAATTCGGCTTTGAAACAGTCAGACAAGATCTGGACTATGTCTTGTTTGAAGATGCAAAAAGAATGAGCGTAGATTGGGAAGAAATTTGGAAAAACCGAGATGAAATCCTAGATAACTATTCACAGTGGTTGATGTAATCGTTTTTTAGTGGGTAAGGAGCTGGAGTTTGATAAAAACGCATAAAATACCCAAACAAAATCAACTATTAGCCTTTCTTAGTTTAATTATCTTGTTAGTCATCGTCTTTTACCCTTTATTAATGATGTTGCTGAACAGTGTTGGCATCAATGCGAAGTCAGTTCAGCCCACATTTGATTATTATACCCAGGCATTTTCAGACAAGGGCTTTTTTAAGGCCTTAACTAATACGGGGGTTCTTGGAATTTCCGTTACCCTTTTGTCTTTAATTGTGGGTTCTTTTTTTGCTTTCATATTGGCACGGACCGACATACCCTTTAAAAAGATAATCAGATATCTGATTTTAACCACATTCATGATCCCCTCATACATCATGGCCATGTCTTGGATTCAGTTACTTGGCGAAAGCGGCTTGCTGCATTTTATTCCATTCCAAATCTATTCTTTAAACGGTGTGATCGTTATTATGCTTCTTCATCTTTATCCCATGGCATTTTTAGCAATCCACAACGCCTTGAACAAAATTGACGGTTCCGTTGAAGAGGCCGCAAAACTCGATGGCTGTACACATATGCAGGTCTTTTATCACATCATCTTTCCCATTATCAAACCGACTTTGTACGCCATCGGGCTTTTCATTTTCGCCAAGACCATCTCATGCTTTGGAGTCGCTGCTTTACTTGCCATCCCCTCGAGAGCATACATCTTAAGCACCTATATCTTAAAATCCATGAGTACGTTAAAAATCCAGGTTGCTTTAGCCATTTCTGTGGTGATGATGGTTTTAACAGCTGTTCTTTTTATCATTCAACTTAAGTTGTCCAGACACTCTGTCCCGTCAACTATCCAGGGTTTTTCATCCAAAATAGCTGTAAAACTTAGAAGGTTCAAGTTGCCTTTGCTGATCTTCCTGAGTGCTTTTTTTGTGGTTTCCCTTTTTCTGCCGGTACTAACAACCATCATGAACTCATTTACAAAAGCCTGGAGTATGGGTTGGACCCGGAACAACTTCACATTTGGCAATTATTTGAACCTTTTTTTCAACGAGGCCATTTTCTACCGAGCCATCAGAAATAGTTTTGTTTTCGGGATCATTGCTTCAACCATAGCGAGTTTCATCGCCTTACTCACCGTTTATATTCAAAACAGGACCAGGAGCAAGGTCCGCCATTTCATTTCTTTCCTGAACAGTATCCCCATGGCCGTGCCGGAAATAATCATCGCTATAGCGGCGATCTTTGCCTGGATGAATCCCCCTTTAAAACTGTATAACACGCCATGGATTCTAATCATTTCGTATGTTATGGCTGCCTTACCCTTTGCGTATAAGAATATTTCAGGGTTGATTAAAAACATAACCTTTGTATATGAAGAAATGGCAATGCTTGATGGCGTAAACAGGACACGGGCATTTTGGTTGGCAACTGTCCCGCAGTTAAAGGGTGGCATAAGCTCCGGATGGATGCTGGCTTTTCTATTCATTATCAGGGAAATCCCAATATCCTCTCTTCTTTATTCCTCCGGAAACGAAACCATAGGTGTCCTGCTGTTTAATTTGAGAGTGGACACAGGAGGAATGGAAACCCTTAGTGCTATTGCCGTTTTGATTATCGTTCTGACTTTAATGGGAAAGATTTTTACAGGCGTTTATAAAAAAACAAAACAATTTGCATTTAATCAGTCTCAACGAAGAGGAGAAAGGATTTTACATCACCAACTTAAGAATAATCCCTCCCAAAACGGCAATTAAAGTACTCGTCAACGTTCCAATCAAATAGTATTCGGCAAAATCCTTGTCATCGAATTCCTTAAAGCGGGCGATTGATTTGGCGGTTAAGACGATGGCTACACCTGACGGGTTCCCCGTTATCCATAAGGTAAGCAGGAGAGATCTTTCCAGTAAGCCGATCAGTTTCCCTTTGTTGGCGTTTTTTTGCTCTTGAATCTCTGTATCAGGGAGGGTGTCCAAAAGAAGTCGGATGAAGTAGGAACCGCCGAAAACCGCAAAGATGTAGACGATGGCGATGGCCAACAGGGTGTTGGTGGTGGGGTTTTGTTCCAGAAATGTTGTGAAACCCGGTCTTTTATAATATTGGAAAATATCTGCAACGATGAACAAGGATAGAATATGAAGCACTTGATCAAACACAAAAGTGAGGGGCTTGTACCCTCGTTTGCTTTTTTCAAGGACTTTATCCACCAAGTATTTCAAGAAGTCAATGACAAAGTGGAAAAAGAAAACACAAAGGGCAAACCACAATGGGTTTAGTCCGTAAAGAGGGAGCAAAAACAAACCGGTAAAAATTGCCACAGATATGGCGTGGCTAAAAAAATCTAAAAACTTCCCTCTTTTCTTTGCTGTGACTGTCCTTTCCCCTTGAAAAACAAAGTCCGAAAGCGCATGTGCCAGTAAACCCAACAAAAAAACCGTCATATGATCATCACTCCATTCCATTAAGCAATTTATCCAAATTTTTCTCTGTTTCTTTTATGATATCCCAGTTTGCCCGTTTACAGGCCTTGTGAATGTTTTGAGAACTCACCTTAAGAGCCGTAGACGCCCTTTCGTATGTACCAAAGCGCTCGTAAGACATAACGTAGTTAAACTGTGTAGGCGTCCAGTCGTTCATAAGCACGTTCATCAGTATTAGAGAGCTGTTAATAGCCAAATCTTTAATGGCGCTTCCCGAAATCAGTTCCACACAAGTTTCATCAGACCCCTTCAAGTGCTCAAGTGCATCTCTCGCGTTGAAAAAAGCCTCTCCTGAGAGATCCCAGCTATCCCTGATTACTTTTGGTATTTCTATTTCTCCTT
>CAYUYU010000132.1:0-7201 GCA_964449405.1 uncultured Thermotogaceae bacterium | reverse complement strand
GCGCGGTGGCCGCTTTCAGCACTTCCCGGTCCATTCCCGGAAAGGGATGATTTTGAAATATATGGTCAGATGCATACCGCCAAAGAGGTGGGTGGGGACTTTTACGATTATTTCATGATAGACGACAGTCATTTGGGTTTTCTTATCGCTGACGTTTCCGGAAAAGGCATACCAGCTGCTTTGTTTATGATGATTTCTAAGTCCATCATTAAGACCTATTCCATCAACAACTCCAATCTGGCAAATATCCTTTACAAAGCCAACAACACCCTTTGCGAGAACAACGAATCGAATATGTTTGTCACGGTGTTTATGGGGATTTTGGATATTAACACTGGAATGTTTTCGTATGCAAGTGCCGGTCATAATCCTCCCATCATAAAACGCGCATCAAAGTCCTATGAATGGTTAGAAGCAAAAAGTGATTGTCCTTTGGCCGCTTTGGACGATTACGAGTTTACGGTTTACAATACGCAGTTCAACGCCGGTGACATTCTCTTTTTATACACGGACGGGGTAACGGAAGCGGTCAATAAACGGGAAGAGTTGTTTTCTCCGGAAAGGCTCATTGAATATCTTAACACGTTACCAGAACACACAAAATCCGAAAGCATCATGCTGCTTGTGAATCATGAAGTGGAGAAATTTGCCAAAGGTGCCGAACAGGCCGATGATATCACCATGCTTTTATTTCACATGAAAACGAACGAATAAAGAATTGAACCGTACAAATGGAGGTAATCTATGAAAAAAGATGTTTTAAAGCTGGATGGAAGTGCAGCAACAGAAGAAAAGGCACTTGACGGTGTTGAGCAAAGGGCTCTTTCTTTTGGCTTCGATGAGAAGGACGCTGCCTTTGCCAGGTTACTGGCAGAAGAGGCTATCAATGCATTTTCTTTACTCATAGGGGTTAAAAGTGGGTATATGTGGATTGAAGAGAAAGAGAATGATTTTGAAATTCATCTTGAAGGGAATGCAGATTTGGGATCACAAGAAAGAAACAGATTAATCGAACTGTCAAAAAACAAAAAAAATACTGCACGTAAAGGGATTCTGGGGAAAATATCGAGTTTCATTGATTATATCGCCTCAGATAGCGTGGTAGGAGAAAATCCCTTTATCTTTTACGAGATGTCCAACGACATGGTCATCTATTCTTCCGTTATTACACCTTCAGGAAAAGCCGCCTGGACCATGCAAGATGACGAAAAAGTGCCTGAGGAAAATGATAAGGCATTAAAAGATATCGAAAAATCTATCATCGAAAAGTTTGCCGATGATATCATCGTGTCAATCGCTTTGAAAAAGATCGAACTCATCATCAAAAAGACTAAAAAATAAAGGGGAAGACAAATGGAAATTAAAAAAACAACCGAAGGTAACACCATAACACTTGAACTGCAAGGAAGGCTGGATACGATCACTTCCAGTCAGCTGGAAGAAGAACTGAAGAATGTGTTTAACGATGAGGATATCAACCTCATCTTTGATTTCTCCGCCCTGGATTATATCAGCAGCTCCGGACTAAGAGTGCTGTTAAGTGCCCAGAAAAAGATCAACGCCATGGGAACCAAAATGAAAATTGTTGGGGCAAATGAGGTGGTGAAAGAGATTTTCGACGCCACCGGTTTTACAAAGATCATGGATTTGTCATAAAAAACCAATTTGCGGGAGGTCAATGAATTTGAAGCGTATCAAATTAAAAGCGGAAATGAGCAATTTCCAATTTTTTATAGGATTTGTGGAAGATGCTTTGGTAAGTCTCGATCTCCCGCAAAAGGTTGTTTTTTCTCTGATGACTGTAGCTGAAGAGATTATAGTTAACGTTGTTAATTATGCATATTCAGATGAATCCGGAGATCTGGAAATTGATTTTGAAAGAGATAAACAGATCATCCGGTTTACTTTTAAAGACCAAGGAATACCCTTTAACCCACTTGAAAAGTCCGAAGTGGACACCAATCTTCAAGCCCACGAACGTGAAATTGGAGGCCTTGGGATCCACATGATCAAGAGCATGACGGACAGAGTGGCTTATGACTATCAAAATGGCGAAAACATCTTAACCATTGAAAAATCTTTTAGTTAATGCCTTTTTTTCTATCATTTGAGAGGATTGCGTTTTCTTGGCGTTCAAACTCTTATTTAACGATTCGAGCCAAATTATTCAGACTTTCAGTCGTTAAAAGCACAACCATGACACATAAAAGTATCAGTATCGGGAATATCCAAACGGCAATTGTTCTTAACAAAACACCGATCAATGGTGCCATGATGGCACTTCCCATGTAACCAAATCCCATTTGATAACCGATTACAGTTTGGGATACAGAAGAGCCAAACCGTGTTGGTGTTTCATGAATCATAGAGGGGAATATGGGTGCGAACCCCAATCCAATCAAGAGCAATGAGGGGAGTATAAAAAGTTTCGGCAATGGTAGTAATAACAGAATGACGCCTAAAAGAGATATACCAACCCCCAGGCGGATCATTTGGACGTTGTTGAGCTTAAAGGAGACAAAGCCTGCCAGTATTCTTCCCAGGGTGATTCCCCCATAATAAAGGGCGATCCATGAGGCGGCAATTTGAGCTGCGACTTCTTTGACTTCAACTAGAAAAGTACTTCCCCATAATCCCACTGCCATTTCCGCTGTCACATAAAACATAAACGTGGCGATGGCTGCCAAAACCCCTTTTATTTTAAATACTTGCAGCATCCTAACTTTTTTGGCGCTCTCATGCTGTTCTGCCTCAACAGCCTTGTTGTATCCGGGCTGGGTTTTATGTTTTGCCCAAAGGGGGAAAAACAAAATAAACAGAACGGCCAAAGACAATTGGATGAAGGCAACCGTGCGATAGCCACCTCTCCAGGATGAGGTTGTGGTGAGAGATGCTGACATGATTAAAGGTCCCACTGTTGCACCGATTCCCCAAAAGGCATGCAGCCAGTTCATGTGATGGGCTTTAAAATGCAGGGCAACGTAGTTGTTTAGGGCAGCGTCCACAGACCCCGCTCCCAATCCCAGCGGAATACCTAAAAACATAAGCCAAATGTAAGAGGGTGCCAAAGAGAATCCCAATAAAGCCCCACCGGTGAGTAAACAACTGATATAGACGACTTTGCCTGTTCCCAATTTTCTAATGGTAAAGCCACTGATCAGACTTGACAAGATGGTAGAGCCGGAGATGGGAATGGCAATCAAACCGGCAAAATCAAGAGGCAGATTCCAACCTACTCGCATTACAGGCCACGCAACCCCCAAAAGGGAGTCGGGAAGTCCCAGACTGATAAACGCTAAATAAATAAGTGCCAGTAATAGTGTTGTAATCATGTTTTTCTCCTTCATTCAATTTTTGCGAAGTTTTTTTACAGAGAAATCTTTGAAGACGTGAGTATGACAAATAACCTTCTCAAAGAGTTATATTATACTTTGTTTTTTCTTTTGTCAAGGAGTTCAAATAAGAAAGGGTTTAGGGTATAGAAGAAATCAAAAATCCCCCCCGCTAAAGATCGACAGTGAAGTTTTGTTCCTCAAAAACTTCAAGGACTGTTTTTCATGTACATGCCCCTAAATCAGAAAAAATCTTCTAAAAAGTTTTATTAGGAAGCATTTTGTGTTATTCTGCAGGCATTATTTAGCATGAGAATTAAAGCTCAAAGTGTGTCCCGGATTATGGTATACTTTCTTAACATCAATTTAAAGTGTGTTTTTCTAAAACATGGCATTCAAAACAAGTACGGAGGTATATAGATGAAATCATTGTCTTTGGGGTTGGATATCGGATCCATTTCGGTCAACACGGTGGTCATTGGTCCTAATAGAGAGATTCTTGAGGAACATTATACCCTTTGCAAGGGTCGGCCATTTCAAGCCTTATACACGGTACTTACCGATCTTTTATGTCGATATCCGGTTGAATCGTTTGCCACTCTTGCCATAACGGGTACAGGCGCCAAATTAGCTGCCCAATTGTTGGGAGGGACATTTGTCAATGAAATAGTAGCTCAATCCAGTGCGATAGCTGCTTTACATCCTGAAGTGAAAACGGTTTTCGAGATGGGAGGAGAGGACTCAAAGCTCATTATGATGAATGGATCCGGGAACGGAAACGAACCGCAATTGGCTGATTTTGCCATGAATACCGTTTGTGCTGCCGGAACGGGGAGTTTTTTGGATCAGCAAGCCAAGCGAATCGGGGTTTCCATTGAAGGGGAATTCAGTGAACTGGCCCTAAAAAGTGAAAGACCTCCGCATATTGCCGGTCGGTGCAGTGTGTTTGCCAAAAGCGATATGATTCATCTACAGCAGATTGCCACTCCGGTTCATGATATCGTGGCCGGTTTGTGTTTTGCCGTGGTTCGAAACGTTAAGAGCAATCTGGCCAGAGGCAGAGAAGTGGAAAAACCCGTTGCCTTTCAGGGAGGTGTTGCGGCAAATGCCGGTGTTATCCGGGCGTTTAGGGAGATCTTTTCCCTGCATGACGGTGAATTGATCATCCCGAAGCATCACGCTTCTATGGGTGCCATAGGAGCTGTTTTCACAGTATTGGATCATAAAAAAGATGGAGATCAAACCTTTAGAGGTTTAAAGGTTTTGGCAGATTATTTGAAAATCCCAAAGTCCGATTTGCCTTATTGGTCTCAACTTGTTAAGCCTGAAACGAAACTAAAAAAACCGGTGATAAAACCAACTGAAGGCAAAGTAACAGATGTTTATCTGGGTATCGATGTGGGGTCATTATCTACCAATGTGGTACTGATTGATGATGATTATAACGTTATCGCCAGACGGTATTTACCCACCGCTTCCAAGCCATTGGAAGCTATTCGCAAAGGACTTTCAGAAATTCACAAAGAAGTTGGAGAGTCTGTTCGGGTAAAAGCAGCGGGAACAACCGGATCGGGACGCTATTTAACGGGTCATTTTATAGGAGCGGATACCATCAAAAATGAGATTACTTCTCAAGCTAAAGCGGGCATTTATTACCATCCAGAAGTGGATACCATTTTCGAAATTGGTGGTCAGGATTCCAAATACATCAGTATCGATAACGGGGTAGTGGTTGATTTTGAGATGAACAAGGTTTGTGCTGCCGGTACAGGTAGCTTCCTGGAAGAACAAGCCGAAAAACTGGGCATCAGTATCGTGGATGAATTCGGAGCTTTGGCCCTTGGTGCTAAGCGTCCTTCCAAACTGGGTGATCGATGCACGGTGTTTATGGAAAGTGATTTGAACTCCCATCAGCAAAAAGGCGCTCAAAAGGATGAGCTGGTGGGGGGGTTGGCCTATTCCATTGTTCAAAATTATATCCAAAAGGTGGTAGGAGCCAAGCGTATTGGAGACCATATCCTGTTTCAAGGCGGGGTTACCAACAACCCGGCAGTGGTTGCGGCGTTTGAAGCGATCACGGGTAAGAAGATCACCGTGCCGCCTCATTTTGATGTGACAGGGGCCATTGGCGCTGCCATGCTGGCAAAAGAGGAGATTGAAAAGTGTACTAAAAATACTTCTTTTAAAGGTTTTCAAATCAGTCAAGCCCAGTACAACATGACAAGGTTTAACTGTCAAGGTTGTGAAAATCACTGTGATGTCCACAAAGTGGTGATTGATGGTGAAGATACGCCCCTTTTTTTCGGTGATCGTTGCGATCGCTATCAACCGATGGGGGTCAAAGAGGAGAAGGAAAGGAAAAGGCTGGAGATTCCAAATCTTTTTACGATGCGAGAAAAGTTGCTCTTGGGAGATTATAAAGGTGAAAATCCTGATGTTAGAGAAGTACAAAAGACAACCATCGGCATCCCCAGGCAATTAATGGCCTATTATCAGCGCTTCCCCTATTGGAGAACCTTCTTCGAAGAGTTGGGCTTTCAAGTGGTATTGTCTAAACCCTCTGACAGGCCTCTGGTATCCAAATCGTTAAGCATGTTAACCGCTGAAACCTGTTTACCCGTTGAACTCATGCATGGACATATACATGATTTGCTTGAAAAAGATGTCGATTTCATTTTTACACCCTTTGTGGTGGATACTCCATCCGATGAAAAAAATCCCACAGCTAATTACAACTGCCCCTGGGTTCAATCCTATCCTTTTATGATGAAAGGGTTGGTAAAAGACCAACCGGAAGAAAAAAAATTTCTAATTCCCACGATTCATTTCAAATACGGAAAGAAAAAATTATTAGCTGATCTGACTAAGTTCATGAAGGAAACCTTTGATATTCATTCCAAACGGGTGAGAGCAGCTGAAGAAAAAGCTTCAAAAGTACAAGCAGCCTTTGAACTTTCTTTAGTTGAGATGGGGAGAGAAATTTTGGAAAATCTGCCAAAAGGTGTAGTTCCCGTTGTGATTCTTGGAAGACCTTACAATACAGGTGATCGAGAACTTAATTTAGGACTTGTTGAGAAACTCATTGATTTAAACGTCCTGCCCATTCCGTTGGATTTTCTTCCCTTGAGAGAAAAATCTGAAGGTTTGTTTGCCGATTACAATATGATGTACTGGCCAAATGGACAGAAGATTTTGGCAGGAGTTCGATTTATCGCTGAAGACAAGCGTTTACATGCGGTGTACATGACAAATTTCCGTTGTGGACCGGATTCCTTCCTGTCTCATTATGTCCGTGAGGAGATGTGTGGGAAACCCTATCTTCAACTGGAAATAGACGAACATAGTGCGGATGCAGGGATGATTACACGTTGCGAGGCATTTTTAGACAGCATCAAAGCGGATGCTGCAGTGCATTTAGAAGAAAAAAAACATTCTTCGGTTTCTGTTATCAAGTCCTCTCCGTCAAGAAATCGGGTGCTTTACTTCCCTTTCATGAACGACACTGCCCATATGCTGGCAGCTGCCACGAGGGCTTGCGGGGTTGAAGCGCAAGTATTGCCCATGCAGGATGACACGGATTTGGAATGGGGCAGAAAATACGCCTCTTCAAAGGAATGTTTCCCTATGATCTGCACCACGGGAAGTTTTTTGAAAAAGATCAATGAACCAGGCTTACAAGCTTCAAAGACAGGTTTCTTTATGCCTTCTCACGGAGGTCCATGTCGTTTTGGGCAATATCACAAGTACCAGCGGATTATTTTTGAAAAACTGGGTTATGGTGATTGTGAAATTGTTTCTCCAACCAATAAAAATTCCTATGCCGATTTTTTAAAAGAAAACGGCGTGAAGTTCCGGCTGGTGATCTGGAA
>CAYUYU010000131.1:0-7201 GCA_964449405.1 uncultured Thermotogaceae bacterium | reverse complement strand
CCCCCAGTCTGTCTGGCGATAATAGTATTGGGCAATGGATTGAATGTTTTTTAATCTCTCTATGAATTCAAATGCATTTTTCTCGCTCGTTCCTCTTGAGACAAGAAACGCCTTAATCTCTTCATCTACCACCTGTTTTGTTGGTTCTGGTTCATTTGCGGGCTTGCTTACGGCTGCCAGTTCTCGAAAAGGCTTTCAAATTTCTCGATGACTTTGGCAGAGTTTATTCTTTCAATAGTTCGCCGCCCAAGACTTGAAACCTTTTCCCATTCTAACTCGCTTTCGGTTCCCCAATTCGGATCAACTTTAGAGTCTGGATGTACCTTCCAATCCACATTGCAAAAGGCGGGTAGATCCCAACCATCATAGTCTCGAAGCCAGCCTTTTGCCGATGCGAATTCAGAATCACAAGCATCCCCACAAACGATTCCATCGCGGCAAACAATTTCTCCAACTGCGCCGATAGACTTTCCCGATTTCATCAACATCCGATCTCCTGCTTTAACTTTTTGTGTCATCGTTTTACATTGCTCATCACCACCTACAAATGCCAATCCGTAGCGCAAAAAATCATCCCAATACTCCCGTTGGTCTGATCCGCAGGCTATCTGCCAATACTGGCGTTGATTAATTTCTGCTTCAATTGACATATTCACTCCTTCATTGCCATAGAATAATATTTCACGTATCTAATGCTTGCTCTGTATCGTCAAAGATCCCAATCTCTTGTTTGGGCATTTCTTTCATGGCATCAAGAATATATTTTGCCTCAGCGTGCTGCGACACATCAAGAATATCCAGTTCTCCTTGTGTGGCGTCCTTAAGGCACTCTCTCGCTCTATCAAGCCTGTGAAGCATTGGAATGGAAATGGAAGTGAAATGCTTGACAAAATCGTCTATGTCTTTTTCCGAACAAGGAATCTTATATCCGGATGGCTCCTGAGAATTGCTGGCGATTAAAACTCCCGCATCTCTGGCCTTGCCGACTACGGTTCGCCTTAGAAAGGTATCGCTAGTTATTGGCTCATTTCTGACAGTGTTCATTCTTTCAATAATCTCGTGCGTTGGAATGTATTCCTGTTCGTTGACCAACTGAAAATGTTCAAGAAGATATTGGACGAAATTCACTCGATCAACTACGGATTCCTCCGAATTATTCCTGTTTTCATGGAGAAAGGCTTGAGTTTATAGCAGACTTATGGAAATCAAAAAAAATTAGTGACTGTGAAAACCTAGGATGCTTATCGATAGAGTTTTCCTGAATATCTGTTTCGCAGTTTAGCCAACCCATTGCTAAATCGATTTTGACTTTACAGGAGCGATGTCATTTTCATGCTGTGATTCCCAAAGCCAAAATGATATGGGGCGATTGATAGGTTTTGTTGAAAGACCATTCGAAGAAATGATCCCAACACCAAGTTTGCGTTGTTTACAATCAAAGAGGAATTCATCCATCAACCTGGATCTATAATTTTGGGAATTAGTCAATTGTTTTGTCTCTTCGTCAAGGAGACCGAACATGTCATTTTGCATTTCCTTTTCTGTTAGCCAGGCAATGTATGCATCAAAGTCGGAATAAGAAAAGACAGTCATTCCAGCAAAAATATCGGCAACCTGAATTAACTTCACCGCCTTTGAGCAGGAAGGTTCAAAATCAGCGATGTGATAATCTCTAATAGCTTCGTATATGCATCTGTTATCTGTTGCAAGATCATTAAGAAAAATATTCCTACTGCTTTTAATTTGCAGGCAATGAACAAGCGCGGTCCAATCCATAGCGCCTTGATTATCTGGATACCAATTCCAAAGGATATCGGACTCCCATCTGTTTTTTAAAACGGCTCGCAAAAGATGGTAGTGCATTCTCCCAAGATTTGCTATATCATCACGCTTTTTCACGTCATGGCGAGGGAAAGTTATGTCCCAAACAAGAACATCTATTCGAAGCCGATTGTCCTCTGCGTTTTGGACCACCCACTTTAATATTTCAAGAGCTGGCTCAAAGTATCGATCCGACTTAATTTTCTCCCACTTCATTTCAGATATACGTGTTCGTGCGCAGGCTTCAGCCAAAACATTTTCAAGTTCTTGAGACACAGACTCGATGCAAGTCAACAAGCAGATACTTCTATATCTGCCGGTGTTGTATTGGCTTTCATCAGAAAATGCAAAATTCCTTGTCATGATCTATTGGATATTCGACATGCACGATCCTAAAATCGTGTCAAAAATCTTCTGAACATAGGTGTTGTTCTGCTCTTCTTGAAAAAATATATGCCGTTTATTGAAGTCCTGCATATCCCAGCTTTTTTCCCACCAACTCACTTGTGGGAAGGGGGTGTTGGAGACGATGAAGGAATTCAGGATAACTTCCGGGTCGGCGAGTCGCTCTTCGAGTTCCTTAATGGTTTTATAAAATTGAATTTTAGGCGATTGCATACCATCGATATTGCGCAAGCCCTTGGGATCGACAAAGGATATAAACTGGCGGTCGCCATCCAGCAGCCAAAGAATATAATCGGGATAGAAACTGCCAGCTTCAAAGAAGCCCACGCCTTTCCCTCGGCTCAGATTTCGAAGCAGATAGAGTTCCTTGCCCTCGAAGAATCTTTCATTGCCCTCATAGAAGCGTTTTAAGTCATCTACAAAGCGTTTTTCGCCCATATTAAGGGAAACAGGCTTGGATTCGATAAAATCGCTCTTAATATGCAACACAGGCTGATAAAGGTGCTGTGAAAAATGAGAGGCAAAGAATATTTTCTGGAAATTCCACTCGGACAACTCTCCCGACTCAACCAAGCCCTTTAGCTCTTCCAACTTATCCACAATTTCTTCCAGAGAACGGTCAATCATGATCCGATATTCTTCTATAAAATTCGGATCGTTTTCATCAAGGAATCGATATTCCAGAAAATCCTTCTCGTATTCGGATTTCTTGTATCCATATAAACGATCACAGTATTTCTTGAGCAATGCCACTGCGATTTCCTGCCAAACCTGAACCTGATCAAAACGCCTGCATTCCAAGTCTTCGTTCGGTATAAACAGAGTATACCAATCGTTCCTGTTCAACAGATCAACCATGGCTGTCCGTGATAGATTGAAGTTGTACCAGGAACGTTCATTTTTGAATTGCACCAGACTGAACCAAATCTCATCCAGATTCATAAAGGCAACATGCTTTTTATTGAGTTTGCCTTCTTCCTTAACGCTATCTCCTTGTTTCTGGGCTCCCGGAGCAATCAAGGTTTGGATTTTCGGATACCAGTCCAAAACGACCTTTTGCTTTGCCATATCGCCTTCAGGAATTGCCAACTCCGGCTTGGGACCATTACGCTTAAAATCGGTTCCATCCTGCAATTTTATTGTTCGAAGTCTCTTGGATCCGAGATTTTTGATGGTTGGCATCACAGGAAGAGTGAATTCAATAAGATCGTCATTGGGAGGCAATCCTTCTTCTTCCAGGTATTCCTTAAATTGGGTCATATAGTCGGCTTTCAACCCAAAAATATTAAGTGTTTCCATCATCGGCAGCGTGTCAGGTGGCGTGATATTATCTATGCGGCTGCTCCGTTTTAAGGAAAAATCTTTTCCTTTGAGCCTGACCCCACGTCCAAAAAGCTGAATAATCTGGGCTCCTTCGGTCTTGCCAATATTCATTAGCCCCATGCAGCTGACCCGCCAGCTGCTCCAGCCTTCTGAAAACTTTCTGGATCCAATCAGAAGGTTAATATTGGAATTCTCATGGTTGATCTGGCCGAAGTAGGAGCCCGAAAAATCCCGTTCTGTCACTGCCAATGAATCAGGATGCTCTTCACACAATTTACAGAGTTCAGGGGCATCGCCCACACTAATCAGGCCGAATGGTTCGCTATCGCCAAGACGCAGAACAATCTCGCCATTGGAGCCCTTCAGATGCTCAACATGGATCATGCCTTTCGTCTCAGCATTGAAAAGGGTCCCAATGATTTCGTCAAACACCTGTTCGGCTGTCATTTCTTCTTTGTTCAGGTGGGTAAAGGAGTTTGCAAAGATTTCCTGATCCCGCTTATCCAGCAAACCGGACACGCCCTTCAGAAGGGCTTCAATCCGCTTTACGCTTTCGGTTCTGTTCGCAAGAAAACTGGACAGGAATAGAAGAATGTCCACAACATCCGAAACTTTTTGCCCACTCACTGTTTTTACCACTTTGGCCGTCACGCTGCCTCCAACAAAAATCCAAAGCGGCTTTTCGATCAGGTAAGGACGAAATTCATTTTGCTTATCATGAAAAAGTTTTTGCTGTTGGAAAAAGGTCAGGAGCCCCGCTGTCAGGTAGAGCATCCGCTTGTCTTCTGTTGTTCCTTCTTCCAGATTCAATATTCGATATTCTTTCCCATAGCCATCGCCATAGAAATACTTGTAGGAGTAATCGAATAGAATGCATTTGGCGTAAATCTGCTCAAAATGCCTGCTTCCGGATGCCTTGACCGCCTGGCCAAAGGTGGCCGAATATTCAAAACTAAAGCCCTGCTCGCAAAGCTGGGCTCTACGCTTGAACCATTCCCCAACCACCAATTCCAGATCTTCATTGTTCTTTGAAGACTTGCTTGTTCCCCTGTGTCCCTCATCAACCAGAACCAAATTGTTGCCCTCGAATGCTTCCACGGCCACAGTCTTGTCACCGCTTTTTTCACGCAATTTGTGAATGTCAATAATCTCAACGGCATGACCTTGAAAGAGTTGTCTGCCCTCTTTCTGAAAGATATCCGCTTCGATTCCAGAAAGATCAAATTCCTCCAGGTGCTGATTCGAGAGACCTTCATTTGGAGTCAATAGAATAACCCGGTTCAGTTCATGCTCACGCTTGTGCATCTTCAGGTAATGACGATATTGCAGGATGTTGCAATGCATCAGCAGTGTCTTGCCGGATCCCGTAGCCGACCAGAAAGCGAGTTTATTCAGATCGTCCAATACGAATTCATCAATCTTGTCACTTTGCGTTTTTGCCACTTCTGCATTGAAGACAGCTACATGGGCATTCAGGTCCTTCAGCAATTGCTCGGGATCGGCAAAATAACGGTCCAGATAAATCTCTGTAAAAAGCAAAGAGAGATACTGAAAATATTTTGGAAAAAGCCGATGACCGCCATCCAGATGTCTTTTCTCGGCAATGCGCTTCCAATGGCGCACTATATTTTGATCATACTGTTCAAGCATGTCTTTGCTGAGATGCGGGCTTTGCCACAGGCGATGAACAAGAGCATGGTGAAAATGGCTTACGTTCTTTTCGTCAAAGCCCTCCAGATCCGGATCCTTCAATGGATCCGCCAACAAGCGAAATCCATCCACTGGCAATTTGTCAATATCGCAGTCTGGATAAAAAAGGCTCAACATCCACTGGTTCAACGCCAGTTTCCTGTCAAACTTCAAAGGAGGGGTCTGATTTCGTGTTCTTCTTCTTGCCATGGTTTATACGTCCTGTACGTCGAACATGAGGCGATGAAAATCTTCTTCGATGAGCCGCACCTTCCAGGTCTGGTCTTCCCGACAGAGATTCTCCAGATTGTTATCGCCATTCACATAGATCAGATCATATTCCTGGTCACGGGTGTTGTAGCGTTGTTTCTTAAAAAAGGCGTCCAGATCGGCGTTGGATTTTTCCCTGGTGTTGCGCCAGATCACCAATACCTTGTCTCCCTTGGGATTCGTTCCCTCCACAATCCGAAAGCCTTGGATATGATCCATGTGCTTGACCGTCAGACCGATCAGATAGTTAAAAGTCTCCACCATATCCACCTTGGTGGCTTTGGTCTCTCCGGCCGTTCCCGTCGCTATTTGGAGTTCATAGTTGAAAGGATCCTCAAAGGCTTTCACATTCAACAGACTGTCCTGCGATTCCAGGTCCAGCATATAGCCGAGCATATAATCTTCTCGAAACTGCTCCGCTCCTGCTTGAGAAAGCATATCGTCTTGCTCTGCTGAACGGAACAGTATCAGGTTGTTCAGCGTGTCTTCGTAGGATTCGAGGCGAATGTATTTGAAGCAGGCTGAAATTGATTCTGAAGTACATGTTTTTTTAAGTCTTGGTAATATATGCGAACCAAATTGTTCTCCCATTTCTACGCCAATCCATCGCCTGCTCATTTTCAACGCCACAGCAAGAGTGGTTCCGCTACCTGCAAAATAGTCTGCAACAGTATCGCTTTCATGTGTTGCTACATCAATAACTCTTCTCAGAAGAGACTCGGCGTTCTCCGTTGAGAAACCGGTTGTGCTCGAATAACCAGCTAAATCCATCCAATTAGTATCTAGGACTTTTTGGTCAGTGGCTTCCACAAGGTATTTGGGAGTAGCTTCACTGCTGCCGCATTGAGGACATAAAGTCCATCTACCAGAGAACATTTCAAAATCACAAGATCGGTTCTTGCAAGATAATTTGATACGACCTTCTTCAGACATTCTGTCTATGGATTCCTGAGAATATTTGAAATGCGCATCTCGTTTATACGGGAAAAAAGTATGACCAAAAATGATCCTTTCTGGGGGATTTCTAAATCCCGCTGAATCATCAATGCGTCTCCAATAAGCCTTTCTCGTTTCGTCTAATTTTAAATATGGATTTGCCAATTCAGATTTAACAGAATTGTAGGCAAGAAATAGAGAATCATTCGCCAAAGGCAATGATATTTTTCCTTGTCCAGTCACATTCTTTCGGATTCTTTGAACTAAGAGTTCGTATTGAAATCCATTAGAACCAAAAACAGAATCCAATAAATGCCTAACTATATAATTTCCATTATAATCGCATCTAATGTAAAAAATTCCTGAATCTTTTAATAAGAATTTTGAAAGTGCAATCCTATAGGTGGGAAGATTAAACTTTTCTTCTAATTCGATAGCCCACTGTTTTCGCAAAGAAGCGGGGCAGATAACCAGAAGTCTCCGCTTGCCCTCCGCCCAATATTGGCATAGAACAAGACCAGCCTCGATTGTCTTCCCCAATCCCACTTCGTCCGCCAGTAAAACCCCTTTGGAAAGAGGAGACCGAAGAGCAAATATCGAAGCCTCAATTTGGTGAGGATTGAGATCCACACAGGCATCAAAAAGAGAACGGGTAAAACGTTCAATGCCTTCCCCGCCTTGGCGAGTAAGATCATGGGCAAAATACTTGGTATGATAGTTCGTCTGTCGAATTAGTGAAGCCGAGTTGTTCATTTTA
>CAYUYU010000130.1:4099-7205 GCA_964449405.1 uncultured Thermotogaceae bacterium | reverse complement strand
TTTCGTGGCGTCACGAAAATGGTCTCGATAGGTAGTAAAGCCAAAAAAGGAATTAAAGATTATATGCTTACCCGCTACGCTTGCTATTTAATCGCACAAAATGGTGATCCCAGAAAAAAAGAAATCGCATTTGCTCAAAGTTATTTTGCCATACAGACGAGAAAATTAGAACTCATTGAAGAAAGAATGCGCCTGAATGCAAGATTTGAAGCACGAGAAAGACTAAGAAAATCTGAAAAGGAATTATCCAAAAACATCTATGAAAGAGGTGTGGATGATTCCGGGTTTGCCAGAATAAGGTCAAAAGGAGATGCTGCATTATTTGGTGGAAAATCAACATCTGATATGAAAATACACTATGGGGTGAATCAGAAGAGAGCGTTAGCGGATTTTTTACCGGGAGTAACCATTGCGGCAAAAAATCTTGCCACCGAATTGACAAATTACAACGTGAAAGATCAAAATATGTTTGGTGAAAAAGAGATAACTGGTGAACATGTTCAAAATAATACAAGCATTAGAAAAACCCTTGAAGAAAGGGGAATAAAACCTGAAGATCTTCCACCGGAAGAGGATATTAAGAAACTGGAAAGACGGGTTAAGTCAAAAGAAAAAAAGTTGGTAAATATCAGCGGAAAATTGACTGAAACTGAGCAAAGAGGGGATTCTGAAATAATTTTAAACCTTGTCGATATACCAAAAGAGGAGATTGATACCAAAGGGATCAATAAACTTTCTGAAATTAAAAAACAGAACATAATCAACATACTGGAATATATCAGAGAAAGGAAAGATGTTGGAATTGAAGAAGTGGCGACAGCTATCAAAAAGTCAACAACAACAGCACGAACATATTTGAATTTGATGGCAAAGTTAGGATTGCTGAAGGTTCAAAAGTAAAAGGAAGAAACCTGTTATCTCAGAAATGCATGAACAGAAAACTCGAAAAGTCAAAAAAAGGAGAGAAAAAATGCCAACAGAAATCATACTTTTAAGCATCATCACCTTCATCTCAATCATCAACATCCTATTGCTCATCAAACTGCATAGAAAATCAGATACAACAGAGGAATTGGAAGACACCATAAGAGAGGAATTCATTAGAAACAGAACAGAACTGATCGGTAATCTTTCGCTGAACAGAACGGAAAACACCAAACAATTCAACGTCTTTCAGGAATCCATGTTAAACCGAATAAACACCACAGAAAACGCTCAACGCATGAATTATGATGCCTTTTTAAAAGAACAAAAAGAAATCTCCAACCTCATCAACTTAAACTTGAAAGAAATTAGAGATACTTCAGATAAAAAAATGTCAACCGTTATCGAACTAAACAGCACAAACGCCCAATACATGAGAGAAGATATGCAAACTTTCATGAAAAACACAGAAACCAAATTGAACGCCATCAAAGAAAACGTGGACACAAACCTCAAATCCATGCAGACCAACAATGCCGAGCAAATCGAAAAAATGAGACAAACCGTCGATGAAAAACTCCACAATACCCTGGAAACAAGACTGACCGAATCCTTCAGACTTGTCAGCGACAAACTGGAAACCGTACAAAAAGGCCTGGGAGAAATGCACACGCTGGCTACCGGTGTGGGTGATCTGAAAAAAGTCCTCTCGAATGTGAAAACAAAGGGCGTCCTTGGCGAATACCAGCTTGAAAACATCCTGGAAGAGATCCTGACACAGACTCAGTACGAAAAAAACATCAACACCATCCCCGACAGCAACGACCGGGTGGAGTTTGCCATCAAAATGCCCGGAAAAGAAGACGAAGACAGCTGCGTGTACCTGCCCATTGATGCCAAATTCCCCACAGAAGACTATCACAACCTCTTAAACGCCTACGATACCGCTGATGCGGATAAAATACAGCAAAGTAAAAAATCACTGGAACAAAAACTCAAAAAATTTGCCAAAGACATCCGGCAAAAATACATCTCAGTCCCCGACACCACCGATTTTGGTATTTTATTCTTGCCCTTTGAAGGCCTCTATGCAGAAGTCCTGCGACTCGACGGCCTATTTGAAACCCTACAAAGACAAGAACGCATCATCATCACCGGTCCTACTACCATCGCCGCCTTTTTAAACAGCCTCCAAATCGGCTTCAGAACTCTCGCCATCCAAAAAAGAAGCAGCGAAGTCTGGGAAGTCCTTGGCGCCGTGAAAACAGAATTTGGCAAATTTGCCAGGGTTCTGGAAAAGACAAAGAAAAAGCTGGAAACAGCAACCCGGGAAATAGACAACGCAGGCGTGCGAACACGGGCGATTGAGAGACAACTCCGGGATGTTCAGGCCTTGCCCGAGAGTGAAGATGTTGAAATTCTGGGTGAGCTGGAGGAAAGCCAGGAACAATAAATCCCATTTTCTGCACTTTCGTTCCGCAAAAACCCTTTTTAGCGATTATTGCCAAAAAAACTTCTCCGCTATTGTTATGTGGGAGCATGAAGTTTCCTAAAGGAAATATCCACGGCTCTCCTCTAAACCTCTATTTAAGGGGTTTATAAGCTTTTTGTAGGGGTGGACCGGCGTGTCCACCCGCAAATGAAATCATAGTTGATTTCTCAACAATATCCACGGAAATGACCTTTTTTCAGGGGAATCATGATAAGAGTGTAAAAATCCAGAAGTGCAGTTAGAATTTGTTAAAACGTATACTACGAGATGGAATAATATTAGGGGATATTATTCTATGGGATATGAGTAAAAAGAAAAGTCTTCTTTATGAGTTTAATCCCTGGTGGTAAGATTGGTACTGTTTTCAGCTTTATAAAAAGGAGTGAAATCCATGAAAAGAAAGGAAAGTACATCAAAGGATACACAGGCCGTTGCTTTAACCATATATAACGATGATTTTGGACTGGTTAAAGAAAAAAGGAACGTACAGCTTTCAGCAGATGATGAGATTTTGGTGTTTTCGGATGTGACACAAAGAATAGACACCAACTCCCTTTTAGTTGAAGGAGTCCATGTGGATGAATTCAATTACGAGTTTGATCTGGTGGGCAAGCAAAAGCTCCTGGAAAAATACATCGGCAAGGAAGTGTTTTTAAAAGATCAGAAAACCTCAGAGAAACTAACATGCCG
>CAYUYU010000130.1:1450-3999 GCA_964449405.1 uncultured Thermotogaceae bacterium | reverse complement strand
TATACCCTCAATCATCCCACCACATTAAAAAACAATCAGAAAAAACAGATACAATTGTTTAATGGATCTGATATCGCCTATGAGAAGTATTATGACGTTCGTTCCTACAGCAAAAAACCGGAAGTGATGATTGAGTTTGAAAACAAAAAAAATAACGGGTTGGGGATACCATTTCCCAAAGGCATTTTCAGGATGTATCAGCGGGATGACAGTGACGGGTCCCTGGAGTTTATCGGGGAGGATTCTGTCGATCACTCACCGGTGGACCAGTTGATCAGTCTGAATGTTGGAGAAGCCTTCGATGTTGAATGCCACCACCGGGAATTAAGCCGGTATAAGCAAAAGGGAGTCGTCACTGTTAAGAAATCTTATGTGATTAAAAACCATAAAAGTGAATCCATCCAAGTCCGTGTGAAGCATTTTATGGAAGAAGACTATTGGAAAATGATCACCACGAGCCATCCGTATGAGGAAAAAAGCAGTGAGATGATAGAATTCTCGCTGAGAGTACCGGAGAAAAGCAATCTAACCATTGAATTTGAATATGAAATGGATAAGACGATTCATTTTCGAAAGGATTGAAATGCTATAATAATTAATAAAGGCAATGATCAGGGGTGAAAGAAATGTTCAAGATACCGGATAAAATTGAATATGCCTTACCGGAGCAGATTGGAAATCCGGATTTGTTTGTGGGTCGAAAAGATGAGTTTGATTTTTTTCTCGGAGACTGGTATAAGTACCTTGTAAAAAACTTTGCGCAGAATCAAGCTATTGTATCGAGGCGTAAAAAAGGGAAAACGGCTCTTTTGCAACGTTTGTTCAACATTCTATGGAGCGCTGCCCAAGAATATGAAAATGATGGTCCTCTCGTGATCCCCTTTTATTATTCCATAAAAGACAGAAACACATCCTTAAATCTTTTTGCAAAAGACTTTTTTATGGCGTTTGTCAATCAATACTTATCTTGTAAGTTGAAAAAAAGTGAACTTCTGCGTGATCCCATTCCTTTTGAATTATTAGAAGAAAAGATCAAAGATGAAAAGATTATCAAACAGTATCGTATGATGCTATATCATGAAAAGATGAAAGAATGGGAAGGAATGTGGACCATTGCCTCCGAAACCCCTGCAAGTATAGGAGTTATAAGAAATGAAAAGATCGTACAAATCATCGATGAATTTCAAAATATAAATGACTGTATTATTGATCAAGACAAAGAAGTTATTAATAATTTAAGTGGCACATATATGCAAGTAGGAGAAAAAAGAGAAGCACCGTTGATTGTATCCGGAAGCGAAGTCCATTGGTTGCTGAAAATAGTCAGGAGTTTGACAGGAAGGTTCCAGACTTTTAATCTTGGAAATCTTCCAAGATTGGAGGCTGATGAGGCTATTGAAAAATATGCAGAAGCTTCTGATACACTCGTTAACAAACTGGCAAAAGAAAAAATTTGGGAATTGACAAAAGGTGATCCGCTTTACATAAAAGCTTTGTTTTTAAGCCGATTCAATGACGCAAAAGATTATACAAAAGATGAGAACATTGTGGATGTTTATGAAAAGGAAATTAGTCAGGGGGAAATTTACACCACTTGGATGGAATATATGTTGAAAACTTTTACAAGTGTCAATAAGGTGAATTCCAAACGGATCATGCTTTATCTGTTTAATCAGGAGAAGGAAAGAACAAGAGCGGAGATTATCAGAGATTTAAAACTCCCTTATACAGACTCAGAAGCGGAAAAAAAATTGAATGCTCTTGTTGGAGGGGATCTTATTTCTCAGGGAACAAGTGCCTATGATTATCGAATTACAAAAGACAAAACCTATGAATTGGTTTTCAGAAGAGCTTATCAAAAGGAAATTGAACAGTTTGTTCCTGATATTAAAGAAGAGATCAGGAAATTGATTGGTAAAGACAATTACATAAAAGGAAAATTCAAGGAATTTCTCATAAGAGAGAAGCTAAAAAAACCTTTCAGCCTTAATGAAGTTTGTGATACTGATCAAGAAACCAGAATTATCCCCAGGGAAATAAAAGAGAGAGAGTTTGTCACTCTTGGAATTCAAAAATACGAAATTGATCTCATTTTAAAGTGTCAAAAGAAACTTGAAATATGGGTGGATATAAAAGATACCAAAAATCGTTATGGAAAAAAGGAACTAAAACGATGGTTAAAAATCACTGAAATGGCAAGAGAAAAGAATAAGGAAATCATTTTTATGGTGTATTCAAAAAATGGTTTTACGAAAGGAACAAAAGAAGTACTTATCGAAAAGGACATATTGGTTTTAAAAGAATAAAAAAACCAAATTCTCTAAGCAATTTCTAATACAAATGTCAAGTTAAGAAAAGAAAAAAATCGGAAAGTATAATTTCTATGTGAACGAGCCGTTATTTAATATACTTAAATATATTTAAAGTTCTTATAGTAAGAAATTAGCTTTTTTTACCCATGTTAATTTTTCATGGGTAAAAAATTGGAAATTTTACCCAGTGCCTTCTGATAACGAAAGTCACCGACTATGTTGATATAAAAAGAAAAA
>CAYUYU010000130.1:0-1350 GCA_964449405.1 uncultured Thermotogaceae bacterium | reverse complement strand
CCCTTTTATCTTGAGGATACAGAGCAAGGGCCACAACGGACAAGTGTCAGGGATAAAATCGTTCGGGAGATTGCTTCCAATATTCTGATTCACAGAGAGTATACAAACGGATTTCCGGCAAAGATCATTATAGAGCGAAAGAGAGTTTACTCGGAGAATGCCAACAGGCCTCATGACCATGGTTTAATTGATTTAAATAATTTTTCACCTTTCCCCAAAAACCCAAATATTGCAAGGGTTTTCAAGGAAACAGGTATGGCAGATGAATTGGGTTCCGGGGTCAGAAATCTTTTAAAATATGTTCAAATTTATGCCAACGGGAAACCACAATTATTCGATGAAGATGTTTTTAAGCTGATTGTGCCTATTCCTGATTTTTCTTTTGGGGAAAATGACATTGTAAATGACAATGTAAATGACCAACTAAATGACACTGTAAAATTGTCGGTCGACCAAAAAATCATCCTTAAGGCTATAGAAGAAGATATCAGAATTACTTTGGATGAGTTGGCAAAACAATTAGATAAATCTGTCTCAACCGTGTCAAGGAATATTCGAGTATTGAAGAAAAGGAAGATCATAAAGAGAGTAGGTGCCGATAAAAACGGGAAATGGGTAATAATAATGAAAAAATGACAGATAAAAATCAACACAGGTGGCAAAGAAAAGGAAAATGAAACAAATTTCAGTAGAAAACAATACCATTAACAGGGTTATAATGGATGTATCATGACAAGAAAAGTGAGGTGAGAAAAATGAGCGATATGAAAGCATATGAAGGTGAGTACAGTTATGAAGGCTCCTTTAAACATAGAAAAGATGGAATCAACGAGCTGGAAGTTCGGGGGTTTACTTATGGCGGGAAATACTATCATCCCAAAGAAACGATAAAATTCATCATAAAAGAGGAACCTGATGATTGGATATCTGTTAAAGATGATTCCATAGCGGTCACTGAAGGAGGCAAAACCTTGGATGAAGCTCTTGGCAACGCCTTTATGATGGCGGCTGACCAATATGAAGAGCTTGTATCAATCCCCGATTCAAAAGCGATACATGTCCGGGAAGTTCGGGATAAATTTCGAACGTGGGAGGTTTATGTCATTGACCGCAAAGCACAGTAAGTTCATTACACGCAGACTAAAGAAGCTCGGTTTTGTATGCCAGGAGAGCCAACTCGAATCAGAACCTATATTAGTCATGGAAGCAAGGATTATGGAGATGCTCTCCTTTCCAAGATATCTGAACAGTTAAAGCTCAACAAGCAAGAACTCCTTGATTTACTTGACGGAAAAATGACGAGAAAAGAGTATGAAGAGATTCTGCGGATCAAGGGATTCATTAAATAAA
>CAYUYU010000129.1:0-7225 GCA_964449405.1 uncultured Thermotogaceae bacterium | reverse complement strand
GCAATATCCGCAAGCATTTTACCAGTTGTGCCAAGGCCGATGATTCCAAGTTTGTAGCCTGTGAGTTCGACCGGTTCTTCTTTCCACATTTTTTCACCAAATCCATGAACAAGTCGAATGAGTTCACTGATAATGAATTCAACAACACCTTCATCACCATAATCGTAAATCCCAAGCACTTGTATGCTATTTTCTCGAGCTGCTTGAATATCCACATTAGCACTCTTTTCATCGAACAAACTACAACACATGCCGATGTAACGAATCGATGGGCAGCGTTCAATGATAGAGCGATTGATTTGTGTGTTCCAGGAAACCAATACGGCATCTGCAGGGGTATTATTGGATGATTTTCCGTTAATTCTATCGACAATCTCCAAGGGATCAGAGGGGAAATCCTCATAAAAAGCCACTTCTTGCGCTAATTTCTTTAGTCTTTCCTTGGCATCCGGTTGAAGACCCGTGTTGTCGATTGCAACGAGTTTGTTGAATTTCAACGCTTTTCCTCCTTCTCACTGAGCTTTAAGCTTGTAGCAATGATTGGTGCATTTGATTATAACATCATAAAATTCACAAGAAGAACCTTTCCTTTTGCAACTTTTGAGAATGCTATAATAGATCAAAATACAGGGAAAGAGGAGAATAAAATGGACAGAAAAATAGAAAATCCGCATATTTTGGAGCAGGAAAAGATAAAAGAAGCCTTGGTTACCGATTTTGACAAAGGCTTGAGTACAAAAGAAGCGAAAAAGAGGCTGGAAAAATTTGGCGGGAATAACTTAGATGCTGGAGAAACGGTATCACCTTTGAAGATTCTATTTCAAAACATCAACAACGTGATTGTTTATCTGCTGCTTGGAGCATCCGCAGTAGCCTTTATCATGGGAGATACCGTTGAAGGTGTAGCAGTGATTATTGCCATTCTGATTGCCGTGTTATCCGGTTTTATTTCTGAATTCAGGGCGCACAAATCCGTCGAATCGCTTAGAAATATGGTTAAGACAAATGCCAAGGTGAGAAGGGATTCGAAGTTAAGAGAAATCAATTCAGATGAAGTAGTGGTTGGGGATATGATGTATCTCGAAGAAGGCGATCCGGTAACGGCAGACGCCAGGATCATCAGCAATAAGAATTTAGCCACCATCGAGTCCCCTTTGACAGGGGAGTCGGAGGCGATCGATAAAGATCATGAGTTTATCGGCCAAGAGGATACTCCCGTTGGTGACAGAAAGAATATGGTCTTTACCGGAACGGCCGTTACACGCGGAAATGCTTATGCAGTTGTAACGGCAACCGGGATGGATACACAAATCGGCAAAATCAGTTCCCTGTTAAAAGAGCAGAAAAAAACCGCTACACCATTGGAAGAACAATTGGACAAGCTGGGTAAAACCCTGATTTACATTGCTGCCGGGGTTGCCTTCATCGTTACGCTTGTGGGAATTCTTTCCGGTCAAGAAACCTTCTCAATGATCAAAATCGGAATTATTTTAGCCATTGCCGCAGTCCCAGAAGCCCTGCCGGCAGTTTCCACCATCACCCTGGCACTGGGAATGAAGATCATGGCAAAGCACAATGCATTAGTCAAAAGCTTGCCTGCTGTTGAAACTCTTGGCTCTACAACGGTGATTTGTACGGACAAGACCGGAACCCTCACTGAAAGCCAGATGACAGTCAAGAAAATTTATACTTCAAAAGGGAAGACCTATGACGTCGAGGGAACGGGGTACAATCCGGAGGGGAAAATATATGATAATAAATCGGAAGTAAATCTCTCCGAAGAAGCTGAGCTTAAAAAGCTTATTATATCGGGTGTTTTATCCAGTAATGCCACTCTAAATGAAGAAAATGGAGAATATACCATCATCGGCGATCCCACAGAGGGTGGGATTGTCGTCTTGGGTGAGAAGATTTTAATCACAAAAGATACTTTAGAAGGTGAGGGGTATAAACGCATCGGCGAGATACCATTCAGTTCAAAGGAAAGGTATATGGCGACCGCTTATGAAGTAAAAGGTAATGGCAAAACCGTGTTTGTCAAAGGCGCTCCGGATGTACTGGTCGATATGTCAAAACGATCAGAATCCGAAAAGAATGAATGGCTGGAGATAAACGATCGATTGGCTGAAGAAGGACTCAGGGTTCTGGGAGTTGCTCAGATTGAAAACTATGGGGGAGATGGGACTGAAGCGTCCATCCGAGAACAGTTGGAAAAGGGGATCAACCTTTTGGGTTTTCTGGCTATCATTGACCCTCCGAGAGAAGATGTAAAACAGGCCATAAAGGAATCTCAGGAAGCCGGAATCAGAACGATTATGATTACCGGCGATCACCCCAAAACAGCAGAGATCATCGCTAAAAAGATCGGGTTGAAAAACACTGAAGAAGTCATAACCGGCAAAGAAATGGATAAGATGAGCGAAAAGGAACTGGCGGAGAGAATCCTTTCCGTAGATGTCTTTGCAAGAGTTTCTCCTGAAAACAAATTACAGATTGTGAAAGCGTTAAATGACGATAAAGAGGTTACGGCCATGACAGGCGACGGGGTGAACGATGCCCCCGCATTAAACGGAGCGGATATTGGGATTGCCATGGGAATCAGGGGAACGGAAGTGGCAAAAGACGCGTCGGATATGATTTTGACCGATGACAAATTCTCAACGATTGTTCAGGCAGTTAAAGAAGGCAGGATTATTTTCGACAACATCAAAAAATTTGTCTATTTCCTCTTTTCGTGCAATATTGTGGAAATTCTGGTTGTTTTTCTCACAATCCTTCTGAAACTGCCCATGCCCATTCTCGCCCTGCAGATTCTTTGGTTGAACCTGGTGGTAGATGTGTTGCCCGCCATGTCATTGGCTTGGGAATCGGGAGAACAGGATATCATGAAAAGAAAGCCGAGAGCTCCTCAGCAATCGATAATGAACAAACCCTTCATCCTGCAAATCCTTTGGAACGGTTCTTTGATTTCCCTTGGGTCATTGATTGTTTTCATCTTCGCCCTAAATCAAGGCTACACAGAGGTAGCCGCAAGAACCATGTGTTTTTCAACCATGGCTTTAGGACAACTTCTTCACATCTTTAACGTTAGGGGAAGAACGATTATTCAAATGGGCAAAGCCTTCTTCAAAAATGGCATTTTATGGTTGGCTTTGATGATTTCACTGGTCCTTCAAATAATCGCAGTCTATCTGCCTTTTTTCAACGATGTGATGGGAACCACCCCTCTGGACATGAGAAAGTGGTTTGTTGTGATACTTGGAGCTGCAGTACCGATGATTGTTATCCAGATTTTAAGGGGTATTGGAATCAAAAAGGCAACACATATTGAACAGGTTTAATGGTGATTTCGGTCAAAATGGTTAGGAGGTAAAACATGATTGTAGCCATTGGCGATATACACGGGTGTTTTGACCCGCTAAAAGCCCTTATCAGAACCATTGAAAAGTATCGGGATGAAGTTGAGGATATTGAATACATCTTTATTGGTGATTACATCGACAGGGGTCCATCCACAAAGGAGGTCCTTGATTTTCTCATCGATTTGAATGCCAAAAAAACCTTTCTCATGGGCAATCACGAGCATATGCTCTTGGTTTATTACAAGGGCTCAAAACATTATCAGAATGTTGGAGAGGCATGGCTTTCAAAAAATAACGGAGGTTTACTGACTTTACAGGATTTGGATCCCAACGCTTCAATCTCTGAAAGGCAAGCGTTTAGCGTCTACTCGCAACTTCAAAATGAAACGACCCCTTTTGTTTTAGAACATAAATATCAAGCGTTTTTTGAATCCCTTAAATTTGCTCAAATGAGAGAATTGGAGATATCCGGGCACCGTTACAAATTGCTCTTTTCTCACTCCGTTCCTAATCATAGGGTTCCCATTCTGGACCTCATCAAATGCGAAACTTACGAGTCATTTGATGAGTTGAATGCACAGTATGATATACCACCAGAAAAAATGAACCTGTGGAATCGGGATTTTTTGACAGAACCCTTTGAAGGAGCTGTTTTGATTCATGGGCACACACCCACTATCATTGTTGATGACTATATCAAAAAAGAAAGAATGGTTTACACACCCGATCAGGAATTGCCAAGAATAGAGGAACCGGCAACGAAACATGTAAAATATTCCACAGATAAGCAAGGTGATATGCAAGCAGGAGTATGTTTTACAATCCACAAAAAGTCAAAAAAAATTATACAAATCGATATCGACTCGGGCGCTGTGTACGGCAGTCGTTTGTCAGCGATCGCCTTTCCTCAGTCAGATCAAGAGTTTGAAACAATGCAGAGAATGGGAATTCTTATGAAACCAATTTATGCTAACTGTTCGAAGGGTTATTACAAACAATGGACCCGCATTCAGGAAACCGATTTTACCTTGTCAATGCTGCCTTAAATTTTAGAAGCAAACTTTAAAAGAAAATAGTAAACGGCCGTAAAGATCGCCAGAATGACTACCAGACTTAACCCCACAAAACCCCAACCACCAAGCATGACGGGATTGAACATGGGGTACATGTATTTTCCATTAATAGCAAGATAGATCCCCAAACCACTGTATAAAACCGGATAAATGAAGAATAAAAGGGATTTCTTTTTTACACTGGTTTTACTTGGAACTCGCTTCACAAACCACAGCAACACAACACCGGACAATGGGACAATCGTATGGGTCCATATGTTTGAGGGAGAGAACAGCCAGACATTGTCAGCCTCCGGTTTGTAAAAAGTAGGAACCAGAATCGCCCAATAAATGGATCCGGTTATGAGGATGTATGTCGTCAAGGCCGCAGCAAAATTGGGGTTGATGGTAAACTTCAACAATCGCCCTGTTGACAGAATGAAAATGGAGAGAAAGATCATCCAAAACAGCATCATGATGTTGGTCTGAATGGTGAAGTAAAACAGTGAGTGAATCTTTTCGGAATTATAATTCATGGAGGAAGTATAGATTGTATTGAACAGGAAAAAAAAGGTCATAAAGGCCATCAAAAGTAATAACCAAGCGATTGTTTTGTCTATCTGTTTTTCAGATTGCATATGATACCTCCTTGCTTGTGAATAAAAAAACAATATTGATATTCTATCATGAGATGGTTGCACTTCAAAAAGATATGAAAAAAGTTAATGCGAAGGGGGGACAGCACCGCTGATACGCTAATCATAATACCTGTCCCCTGGCACTTAGAATAAAACTTTAATGATTTCTTTTCGTCTTAATCACATAACAAATAATGGAGTGTGATAACATGAACAGTAAAAGCGCCAAATTATTCATTTTAATCGTGATAATAACCCTCTTTTTTACAACACCGCTATTTTCTCGAGAAACAGGAAGTGAAGTCGTGAAGGCCAACAATCTTTTTACACTTGAATTATACCAGCAGCTAAAAAATGAAGGCGATAATCTCCTCATTTCTCCATTTTCTGTGTTCAACGCCTTTGGAATGCTTTATCCGGGCTCTGACGGACAAACAAAGTCTGCCATTTCACAAACCATGCACTTTGAACAAAACATCCGGCAGTTTTTGGATGATATAAGCCAACTTCAAACCTCTTTTAAACCGACAAGGGGTTTTGAAAAACCCGCTTTAAAACTTGCCAACTCCTTATGGGCGCAACAGGGTTATCCCATTTTTGACTCTTATCTGGATATTCTTCAAGAGTATTTCCAATCTGAGATTCATTCAGTTGATTTTTCGGATAGCGTGAAAACTGCCAATGAGATTAACCAGTGGGTCAGTGAGAAAACAAACGATAAGATCGAAGAAATCATCGCCCCAGATATCATCGATCAATTAACCACGTTAATAATTTGTAACGCCATTCACTTTAAAGGTGCCTGGATGAATCCATTTTCAGAAGAAAACACAAATCCGGAATCCTTTTTTGTCAGCCCGACACACGAAATCCAAGCAAACATGATGAACAACCAGAAATCGTATCGATATCAGGAATACGATGGCTATAAAATGCTGGAAATGCCTTACAGAAAAGCAACGAATGAAAAAGGCACCCCCGTTTCAAAAGCAGATTATTCGATGATTGTATACTTGCCGGACGAAGATAGTTCTTTAGAGCAGCTTGAAAATCAACTGAGTTATTCCATTTTGAACAGTACGATTGAATCTTTGATGCGCGCACAATCTGTAAAAGTTGAAGTCAAATTCCCAAAATTTCGTGTTGAAAACACCTTTAACCTGAACGATCCCCTCATGGCCATGGGAATGGAAAATCCCTTCACAACCTTGGCCGATTTTTCAAAGATCACCAGCTCCAAAAAGCTGTTTATCTCCGATGTGATCCATAAAACCTACATCGATGTGGATGAAAAAGGCACAGAAGCTGCGGCTGTTACAGCCATTATCATGATGAGAACCGCCATTCCCAATCAAGATGAGGAAGTCAAACAATTCCATGCAGACAGACCGTTTATGTATCTCATCCGTGAAAATAGTACAGGAAGTATTATTTTCATTGGGAAAGTAACGAATCCAGAACCGCCTCGTTGATCACAGCAAATATACTGTATAATAAATAAAAGCATAAAAATGAGGTGATACCATGTTGAAATACAACGTGGAAAGTAGAATGAGAGTCGTGGACGAAAAAGCCATGTATATAGAAGTAAAGTCCTTTGATTTGGAAGGGAAACACTATCAACCGGAAAAACCCTTGCAATTTCTGGCGACCTATGAACCTGAAGGCTGGATTTATATACGAGATGATTCCGTTGGTGTCAGAGATGGAGGGAAAACCCTTGAAGAGGCACTTGGAGGAGCACTTCTCATGACGGTAGATCAGTACGAAAGCTTAACAAGTCCCGATGATTCAGATGGAGGAGTTGCTGAAAAAGCAAAAAAGATACGGGACAGATTTATGAAATGGGAGGTGTCTGAGGAACAATCAATTTATTATAAGAACAAGGCTTAGTCACAGTGTAAAAGATTATGGTGATGATTTGCTTGCAAGGATGTCAAAGCAGTTTTATCTAAAGAAAATGGAACTTATCAAATTGATAGATGGCGAAATGACTCTGGAAGAATACAAGAGAATTTTGAGAGTTAAGGGGGTTATTTAGTACCAGCTAAAAAAAACAACCTCCGGCCCTTCCCAAGGAAGAGTGATAATTCCTTTAGAATTTTTAGGGACAAGTTTACTGGTGGGGTAGGTTTTGTTTTGTTGTTACCTGAAAGCATCCAAAATTAGAGCT
>CAYUYU010000128.1:0-7343 GCA_964449405.1 uncultured Thermotogaceae bacterium | reverse complement strand
CCGAGAGGGATTTGCTGATTTGGATCATGCGATAATTTTCTAAGTGATCGTCAGAAGAAAGGGCTCCGAAGGAACTGAGTTTTTTCTCGATGAGATTAAATTTATGGATCAATGTGTCTTTTTCTCTGACAAGTAGTAATTTGTCATACTTGAGATGTTCAATCTCATCTTTCATTCGGAGGATGTTGTTCATTTCCTTGCTCAGTATGCCTTCCTTCTCCTCTATCATTAATTTCAGCATTTTTTGCTCCGTCTTTAACCGTTCATTTTCTCGATCACGCTGATCCAAAGTCTTTTGAATCTGTTGTTTTTTCTCTTCTTTATCGGTCATGCGAACCGTCATGTCTTCCAAAGTCATTTGAAGGTCTTTATAGTCATCTGTTGCCTTATTGAGAGCCTCTTGGGCATTTTCCAGCTGGGCCTTTTTCTGTTGGAGTCTTTCGTCTCTGTCTCTGATAGCTGCCCGCATCTCTTCGACGTCTTGCTGTAAACGTGAATGCTTCTCGCGAAGTTTTGCCGTTGAGTGGTTCATCTGAGCGATTTTCTCGCTCAGTTTACCCTTTTCAACGCACGCGTTTTCAAGCTGGGTTTCACGAGAGGCGATTTCTTCACGGAGGTTTTGCGCCTTTTCTTTCTCACTTTCCAGTTCCTGGGAGGTTTTACTGAATGCGGTTTCCAATTGGGTGATATGCTGTTGTTTTGAGTCTATATTGTGATGAAGACGCTGCGTCTCTGAGTGAAGTTGCGCCTTTTCACTTTGTGTCTCTTGCAGGGTTTTTTGTGCCTTTTCGAGTTTCTTTTGCAATTGCTCCACTTGCTCTCTGCTTACCTGTTGCAACGATTCCATTTCCAATTTCAAATGATCTCTTTCTTGAGTCAGCACCTTTTGCCTTTCCAAGAGTTTATCCTCTTGTTCTTTGAGCTGAGAGAGTTGGCCTTTTAAGGATAGATTGTTTTCTTCAATCCTTGAAGCATTTTGATTTGTTGATTTTAAAAGGTCACGCAATTTGATGTTTTGCTTTTCCGTACTTTCAAATGAAAGCCGCAGTTCCTGTGCTTCCTTTTTTCTTAAGGCGACTGCTTCGGTTAGGGATTCATTTGCTTGGGTCAGCTTTCTTACCGTTCCCTTCAAGGTTTCCAGTTGGAGTTTGGCGTCTTCCAATTTTTGTTTGTCCAAATCATGATGGGCTTTAATGCACTTCAATGAAGAGGATACCTTATGCATATTTTCGGTGTACTTTCTTTCGATTCTTATCTTTTCGTCGTTTAACACGCAGGCCTTTTGCTTGAATTCTTCGTAAAGGGAAGAGAATCTGTATATTTGCCGATTTTTAGAGTTCAGCATCTCTTCCTTCTCGATCAAGAGTGTTTTAAGTTGTGCGTTTGTCTTTTTAAGCTCTTGGAAGTGGGATTCTTCTTCAAGAAGTTGTTGCTGTGCTTTGGATAGGTTTGAAGACAATTCCTGAATCTGATAGTTGTGATTGGCTAATTGTGTGTTTAAAGCCTGTCTTTCTTCTTCGTACTTTTGTTTTTGGTCTTGTAGGTTAACTTGCAAATGATGATTCTCCGACTTTAAACGATGGTTTTCAGACTTTATCCCGGCCAGTTGGTTTTCTAAGGTGTCCATGTACGTGTTTTTATCAGCAAGGGTCTCTTTTGCTTGAATGATTGCATTCTTTAGTTCGATAATGTGTTCTTCGTCATGCGTTAGTTGAACGCTGAGGGACTTTTTTTCAGATTCCAATTGTTCAATCCGGTTGTTTAAGTTGACTAACTGGTGATTCAGGCTTTCAGTTTCTCGAACAAGATCGCTGTTGATCTCCTTATACTCTTCAAATGCCTGACGTGTTATTTCATAATTTTCCGCCTGTTTTCCCATCTCGGTTTGTAAAGAATCGAGCCGCAGGTTCTTTTTGGAAAGGGCGTTTTCCAATTCTTCAATTTTCTTTTGATCCTCTTGTGCCTTTTTTTCACAGTTGCGGATGGTTTTGTCGCTATCCGCATTTTTTTCTTTTGTGGATTCAAGCGTTTGTTTAAGAGATTCTATAATCTGGTTCTTATCCGTTAAAAGCTTTTCTTTTTCATGGAGAAGTCCTTCGGTTGATGTGAGTTTTGTTGCCAGTTCTTCGATCTTTTTATCGCGTTTGTTAATTTCTTCCTCAAATTTAGAATGTCTCAGTTTGAAAAGATCAAAGTTTTTCTGCAAGTCCTCAATGGATCGAATTTTCCTTTTCAACTGTTCCTGTAGCGCCTGCTCCTTATCCTTTGATTCTTGAATTTCCCGTTGATCGATTTTCAACTGTTCTTGAATCCGTTCGATTCTCTCAACCTTTTGTTTGTTTTCTTCTTTAATCCTTTGCAATTCATCTTCATGTCGTTTCATCTCGCCTTTAAGGGTTGAAACCGTCTCTTCCAATTTTTGTTTGCAGGCTTGAAGTTCTTGGTTTTTTGATTTGACGCCTTCATTTTCCTGTTTTAGAATATTCAACGATTTGACATGGCTGATAAAACGTTTTGCCGGTGATTCGTCCTTTTTGGTGTAGAAGGGATTATATTCGATGTGTTTATCGTAAAGCAAGCAAGGATGTTCCGTCATAATCATGTGCAGGACTCTTTTGTCCAATTTAGATAAATTATATTGAAAGATGAAGCGGTTGGTCGTCATGGCAAGCTGATCCTGAAGTATGATGAAAAAATCCATAAAGCGACCTTCAAGAAACAGTTGCATTAATACGTTGGTGACTTCTAACATGATGGTCAATCCGGACAAACCTTCATCTGAAGACTTTTCACTCTCAGTTTGCAGCAGTTCCAAAAGAGTCCGTGGTGTAAAACCGTTTCGTCTTAGAGAAATATCAGTGGCTGTCCAAGCTTTTAAAAAGCGTTCGTGTTTATCCGGGTTGTAATTGTCGATGCACTTTTTGATCCATTCAACATCAACACCGTTTCGGATATAGACCACCCGTCTGTTTTGGTTGATTTCCCTTTCCAACAGGGGACAAACGATATCTTTGAGTTCATCTTCGTCCGAAAAGAAGAGGGCAAGATGACTACCAACAGGAATTTCCGGAAGTCCTCCATATGTCTTTTTTTTATTACTATTTTCATTGTGTTCCATTCATATCACCTGCTTATTCGGCATTATTGATAAAGCCGTCCCAAAAACATCGAACATTGCTCTCCGATTAAAAGTGCTATATAGATTCCAATGGCCAAAAAAGGGCCGAAGGGAACCTTGGTTTTCATATTGCTTCCCGTTGCAATGGCGTAGATGATCCCCAACAAGCTGGCAAGGAAGATGGAAAAAACGGCATTAAAAGGGCCCAAAGCCAGTGAAGCGGCACTCATCAATATTACGTCCCCGGATCCAATCCCCTTCTTGGAGAGAAAATACATCAGTGTCATGACACCAAGGACAACCAATGCGGTTATGATATCCCGTATCCATGTTCCACGCGATAAAACAAGAAAAACTCCGCCAATTAATACGAACACGCTGTTCCAGTCGGATATCGTCAAGGTATCCAAATCGGTAAAAAAGACAACAATCAAAGAGGCACCGATGATGCTTGAACCAACTATAGCCAAGATATCGTCAAAGACGAAATAATTGATAACAAAAACCACGGCCGTAAGCATTTCCACTAACGGATATCTTTTTGATATTTTTACACTACAATCTCGGCATCTACCCTTCAAGATAAAAAAGCTTACAATCGGTATATTATCATACCATCTGATGATTTTCCCGCAATTGTGGCAAAAAGACCTCTTGGGGTTGATAATAGATTGGGATTCATCTTCATACCTGAATATTATAACATTTAAAAAGCTTCCCGTTACCGCGCCGATGATTATACAAAAAAAGACAGCGAGAAACACCAAAATGGATCACCTCAGACTTATAAACTTGGACGGACTGTTGTTTGCGTTTTCTTACCCGTATCGTCCATTACTTCAATTTCTATGGGAAACAGTTCTTCTGAAGAAATCAAGAGTTTGTATTCAAAGGATCGGGCAATACCCACACGATAATCTGGAATTTTGATATTGACTTCGTTTGTGGATAAGATATCATTTCCCGATACGCGAATACTGGAAATTGAGACATCATCATAGGCGATCCCTGTGATCAGGATATGATCTCCCATGATCTTTGCCTGCAGGTTCGTTAACCCAGGCGGTGAGATATCCGGAGGGCTATGCTGTACTTCGCGAGAAAGCACCAATCCTTCTTGTTCATCAATCAAGGTTCTGTAATACCGGCCTGTTTCCTCCAGGGTTACAACCTTATCTCCCATCATTAAAATATCAAGAATTTCTCCATTGCTATCCGTTACCTTTACGCCTTCTTTATTAGCGTACATGATCCGAGCACCGTTTATAACAAAGCGACTCATCGCAGAATTGTTGAACCAGTCAAAAACCTGGGCTTCAAACATGTTTTCTCCCCGGTTGATGGGCAATTCAACTTCCACTTCATCGTATTGCTTTTTGATGGTGTATGGTACGTTGTTCAGCAGCAACTTTTCCACTTCATAATTGTCACGAACACCAATGGTGATGGTGTAGCGATCCGAATAAACGTTATGAGGTATCTGAGGCATGATGATTTCCGGCGGGATTTTTTCCGTTCTGACAATCGTAAGGGAAGCAGTACTTTCAATGTGTTCCATATTCGTTGCTGTGATACTGACAAGATTTTCCCCAAAGTCGAGGGATTGGCTCTGTGTCGATTCAAATCTTTTCACCGGTTGGGAGACATCAATGACTTGCTCGTTGATGACCACTTCGTTGATCCCTATGACGTCGCTGATATGCACATTGTATATGATTTGTCTAACATCGGAACCGATTCCCGACTTGGTTTGAGTCCAATCGGTATCAGGATAGACAATGTCGATGTTGATATCAGGGGCGTAGGGGGTCAGAATCAGTTTGTCTTTTGGAACAGTATGCCTTTCACCTGCATCATCGCGAATGACAAAGGCTCCGTCTTTGATGGAGTCCAATAAAACCACTGCGTTTTTTTTCAACCCTTCAAAATCCTCTTTCATGTAAAAGCGAAATCCTACAAACTCCACTTGAAACTGCTCCCTCGATTCATTTTCATAACTGTCAAGAGCACGTAGATCGATCAGAGAACTGTCTCTATTCATTATGTCAAAGGGAATGTTTAACGTGACTTCCTTTTCATCGAATGTGTAGGTATTGATAGAATCTTCAACGGTTTTGACATTGGAATCATCGGATATGGTAAAGGATAGTTCAGTATCTCTGGGATTAATCCGTAAATTGATGGGCTTGATATCCGGCCCGAAAATGTCCCCGATTGGCAAATAGTCCACTTCCACAAGAAAGTCTTTGAATCTGTCAAAAGTAAAATGTTCCCCGTTGTCATTGATATAAAAATCATTTCTGTTCAAAGCGTTGATACTGGAAATGTATTTGCCCAAAGGCATGTAACTGATCCATTCTCCATTGTTTGAGACGACCAACGTGGCAATCAAATTCAAACTGTTGTCGTCCCATATCTTGATGGTGCCGTCATTAGAGGCGGTTAAGATATGATTGGAAGTTTTACAATGGCTGATGGCGCGAATGGATGCGTTATGGCCATTTTTCACACGCCGTATTTCTTTGGCCGTTTCCATATTCCACAGGCTTAGATCTCCACTGGCTTCTCCAATGACGACCTCTTCGTTGTTGACAAATTCAGTTGCCCAGACTTCACTGGGGAACTCTTGAGATTCTCGAAGCAAGTACCCCCTGGGGATAGCCCAAACCATAATCCGTTTATCCGTAGATCCTGAAATCAAATACCTTCCGTTGGGAGAAAAGGAAAGAGAAGTAACCCAACCGGAATGAGCACTCATTACGTCCTCAATTTCGCCATCAGAAAGGTTCCAGAGTATGACATCATTGTCCGAGGAGCCGGTTGCCAAAAAAGCACCGTCAGGTGAGAATCTGGCGCTGTTGACCGTGCGCCTGTGACGGGTATAGATGTTTTCGAGTATCTTTGTTTCGATGTTCCATCTTCTGAGCTTTCCATCTGCATTGGCGGTGTAAATGTATGAATCATCCTCGGAGAAGAGAATGTCCCAAATGGTGTTACCTTCACGAATAAAATCACCGTGTTTTCGATGTGGATCAAGATTCCATATTTCCATCGTCCCGTCTTTGTGTCCGGATGCAAGCATATTTGACGTGTTTGAAATAGAAACGGAAGAAATCGGGGATTGAATGTCCATATCAAAAATAATGTCTTCCATTTCGCCGGTAGCGATATTCCAGATGACCGTTTTGCCGTTGGAATAACCGGCATACAGCCTGTTTTTAGAACTGTCCAAGGCAAGTGAGTTTGGAATCACCATAGAATCAGTCGTTGCAAGAACATTCGGTACACAAAAGGAGTGTGTTGATAAGAGTGTAAACCCAATAACGATGATAAAACAAACGGTTTTTCTCATTTTCCCCCAACCTTTTTTATTGAAAAACATAATGATAATCCCCCAGTTTTATGGTTATATGTTGAGCATCGAATGCTATATCGCCAAGCGCGAACTGAGAATAATCTTGTTGGTATTCGATACGATTAGGCGTTGAATAAATGCCCTTCGAGATATTGGATATCATCCTGTGGCAATAGATCCCGCTTTCATCACTCGATAAATCATCCTGGTTAAAACAGTTACGGGTCAAACGCCTAATCCGATTTGAATCAGCTTGAAGGTGAAAATCGTAAATCAAATATTTCATCTCGCCTTCCGTGTATTCCCAAAAACCGAAATAAAACTTGTCTTTGCCGTTTGTTGCCGTGCTGATTGCCGAACGTCTTCTGATGAAAAGATCATTTTCAATTACCATCCGTAACTGGTTAAATTCGCTTCTCGTTTTCATGTCATCCATTATAACGAAAAGGTCCATGCTGCACATCCCGAGAAAACCCACTAAAAGACATAAGGATATCATTAACACATAAACGCAAAACAGGCATTCTACCAGCATGAATCAGGCTTCTTTCAATTTATCCTTAATATCTTCGGCCTTTAAATGATCTAATAATTCTTGTATCTCGCCTTCCATATAAGTGTTTAACTGGTATGTGGTAAAACCCACCCGATGATCGGTGATTCGGCTTTGCGGGTAATTATAAGTTCTGATTTTTTCGCTTCTGTCACCGGTTCCGATTAAGGATAAACGTTTGGAAGACATGGACCCCTCCTCTTTCTTCCGTTCTATCTCGTACAATTTAGCCTTGAGAACACCCAGGGCCTGTTCTTTGTTTTGGTGTTGGGAACGTTCGTTCTGACAGATCACAATGATGCCCGTTGGGATATGGG